>NZ_CP101717.1:2838762-3154180 GCF_030643825.1 Salinispirillum sp. LH 10-3-1 | reverse complement strand
CACGGTGCTGCCTTCGATCAATGGTAACAGGTCACGCTGCACGCCTTCACGGGATACATCGCCTCCGCCACGGTTTTCGTTCTTGGCGATCTTGTCGATTTCATCGATGAACACGATGCCGTTGTGCTCGACCTGATACAGCGCGTCGGCTTTGATGTCGTCTTCGTTCACCAGTTTGGCGGCTTCTTCGTCGATCAACTGCTTCATAGCGTCGCGAATCTTAACTTTTCGCGTGTGCTTCTTCTGCTGTGACAGGTTGCTGAACATGCTCTGCAACTGGCTGGTCATTTCCTCCATGCCCGGCGGGGCCATGATCTCCATGCCCATGCTCGGCTGTGCCAGTTCGATCTCGATTTCTTTATCGTCGAGCTCGCCTTGGCGCAGTTTTTTTCGGAACACCTGCCGAGCGGTTGAGTCTTTGCCGTCCGAGGTGGCGTCTTCGTTGCTCTGGCTGCTGCGCGCCGGTGGAATTAAAGCATCCAGGATACGGTCTTCGGCGGCGTCTTCAGCGCGATGCTGCACTTTTTTGGTGGCCTGTTCGCGGAACATTTTTATGCCCATTTCCACAAGATCGCGCACGATGGATTCAACGTCGCGGCCCACATAGCCCACTTCGGTGAATTTGGTCGCTTCTACTTTCACAAAGGGTGCGTTGGCAAGGCGCGCGAGGCGGCGGGCAATTTCGGTTTTGCCGACGCCGGTCGGGCCGATCATCAGAATGTTCTTCGGTGAGATCTCGTCGCGCATCTGGTCTTCAAGTTGCATGCGGCGCCAGCGATTACGTAAGGCAATGGCAACGGCGCGTTTAGCGTCGTCTTGGCCAATAATGTGTTTGTCGAGTTCAGATACGATCTCGCGTGGGGTCATCTGGGTCATCAGGCTTCTCCCTGCTCGATGCTTTCCAGCACCAGAGAATGATTGGTGAATACGCAAATATCGGCGGCGATGTTCAGTGCTTTTTCGGCAATGTCGCGCGCTTTGAGTTCGCTATTGTCAAACAGGGCACGGGCAGCGGCGAGGGCATAGTTGCCTCCGGAGCCAATGGCAATGATGCCGTGTTCAGGTTCAACTACGTCGCCGTTACCGGAAATGATCAGTGAGGTGTCGCGGTCGGCGACGATCAGCATGGCTTCGAGGCGGCGCAAGGCGCGGTCACTGCGCCATTCTTTGGCGAGTTCGACTGCGGCGCGGGTGAGGTGGCCAGAATGTTGTTGCAGATGGCCTTCGAATTTCTCAAACAGTGTAAAGGCATCGGCGGTACTGCCCGCAAAACCGGCAATCACTTTGTCATGGTAAAGGCGGCGTACTTTGCGCGCGTTACCCTTCATCACGGTGTTGCCCAGGCTGACTTGTCCGTCACCGCCTACAACCACTTGGCCGGCTTTACGTACTGAAACTATGGTGGTCATGACCACTCCCATTATTGGCCTACAATAGCCATCTTAATGGGACTGGTTCATGTGATTTCAAGCCTCGTTTACGGGTTAGGAACAGTGTGGTTTCGTACCAAGCCTTGCAGTCCCATACGCTCCAACGTGTTAGCAACACCTGCGGCTTCACGGCTGCCACTGACCGGTCCGATCATGACACGATGGAACACGCCGCGATCACCCAGGTCTGCTTGCGTGATATGAGCACTGGTGAGCCCTTCCAAAATCAATTGGGCGCGCAAGGCATCGGCATCCGTGCGGCGAGAGAAAGAGGCGACCTGCACCATATATTGCGCTAACGGGGCCGTTTCCGTACCAGGTGCTGTCGGCGTGCCGGGCGCAGGCCGTTCGCGAAGGACGAGGTCACTGTCGGGCACCAGTACATCGGTCTGTTGCAGCAACGTGTAAAATTCCAGTTGCTCTTGGCGACTAGGCGCCGGTGCGGGGGCTGGGCGCGTAGGCTCAGGGCGAGGTGCGGTGCTGGGGGTTGTGGAGGCCGTGCCGCTCGATAATGTCGGCAGTTCTAAGCGCAAAGGCTCGCCCGCTGGCTGTTGACTCAGCAGATAAAGAAAGCCGGCGAAACACAGGGCAACCGTGGTGGTGAATATCCAGACCCAACGTGGTACTTCAGAGCGCGGGGCGGCTCTGGGGGCGCGTTTTTTCTGGGCGTAATCTCGGGCCACTGAGTCTGATCTCCATAGGTTTAAAGCAGGTTTTGCTGCGAGGCATTATCCGGTTTTTGCCGACGTATTGTAAGGGCTCTGGTTTGAAAATCCGGTCGTCAGAAATCCTGTGGATCAACGTCTATACCCCAGCGAATGCCAGCAGGCACTCGTGTGGATGACAGGTGTCGGACAATTGTATGCAATAAACCACGCAGCGCTGGACGAGATGATGCACGCAATAACCAGAGCTGTCGGTATTGTCCCGCACGTTTACTCATTAAAGCCGGCATGGGGCCGATGCCTATCACCGATGTATCGAGGTGCAGCGCTTGTATCAAGTCGTCGAGAAACTGTGCCGCATTCTCTTCTTTTGGGTGGTCGGCCCGCACCGTGGCCAGAAAGCTGAACGGCGGCATGCCCGCGCGCTGCCGGTCGCGTAACAAGTGCTTGGCCATGGTGGCGTAGTCTTGGGAGAGGAATTGGTTCAGTAAAGGGTGGACGGGCAGGCGTGTTTGTACCAACACCTCGGCGCGCGCGCTGCGCCGCCCGGCACGCCCGGACACTTGTGTTAGCAGTTGTGCAGTGCGTTCAAACGCCCGAAAATCGGCACTGAACAGGCCACTGTCAGCGTCCAGAATAGCGGTCAGAGTCACGTTGGGGTAGTCGTGGCCTTTCGCCAGCATCTGTGTGCCAAGTAATATACCGGGCTTGCCGCTGTGAATCTCGCTGTTGAGCGCTGCCCAGTCATCACGGTTCTTAATGGTGTCGCGGTCAATGCGCCACAGTGCGGCGTTTGGCCAGTGCTCGCGCAGTTGTTCTTCCAGCCCAGCGGTGCCGACGCCCAGTGGTTCCAGCGTCGTGGAACCGCAGGACTCGCAGGGGTATGGCGGACGATGTGACCAGCCACAATGGTGACACAACAAGCGCGCGGGTTTCTGGTGATAGGTCACGTAGGCCGAACAATTGGGACATTGTTGAATGGTCCCGCAAGAAGTGCAGATCATGCTCGGTGCAATGCCGCGCCGGTTCAGGAATAGCATAACCTGCTGGCCTTGCTCAAGGTGCGCACTGATGCGCTCCGCCAACGGCGCACTCAAGCCTGCGACGGTGGCGTGACGGGTAATGTCGATGAGACTACGGGCCACTTCACCCTGTTCGGCGCGTCGGGCTAAGTCGTGCTGCACATAGCGACCGCGCGCAGCGTTGGCGAGACTTTCCAAACTGGGTGTGGCGCTGCCCAGCAGAATGGGGCAGTCTTGTTGATGGGCGCGCCAGATCGCTACGTCGCGCGCATGGTACCGTACGCCGTCCTGTTGCTTATAAGAGCTGTCGTGTTCTTCATCGACGATGATCAAACCTAAATCAGCAAAGGGCGCGAGCACGGCTGAGCGGGTGCCTAGTACTAAGGTGATCTCACCGTTGCGTAGCCCCTGCCAGACGCGCAAGCGTGCCAAGTCAGACATGCCACTGTGCAGTTGCGCGACATTGAAGCCCAAGCGGGCGCTGAAACGACTGACCATCTGTGGGGTTAAGCCAATTTCGGGCAAGAGAATTAAACACTGTTTGCCTTGCGCCAGTACCGCACGACACCACTCAATGTAGATTTCCGTTTTGCCGCTGCCGGTGGCACCCAGTAATAACTGGGGTGGTGCGCCGGCAGGTAACTGCACCAAGGTGTCAAGCAGGGTCTGCTGTGCCGGTGACAGGGTCAGGGTGCTGGCAGAAGGTGTTGGTGGCAGCGGTGTGGCAACGCTTTCCACGGTCAAAAGGCCATCACGTTCCAGCGAGCGAGCGGTAGAAAGAGTGACGCCTAGCGCTTTCAGTTCAGTAGTAGGCAGGCTACCTTGTTGTTGCAGAGTGCTGATCAGCGTCTGTCGTTTGGAGCCCTTGAGTTGGTCAATGCTCACCGCTCGGCCGTTGGCGGTTAATACCAGTTGTTGGCGCAGTTTCGGTGCAGGTAATTCATCGCCCGAACGGGCCAGCGCAGGGAGTAAGAGCTCGAAGCAATCGCCGATCGGCGCATGATAGTAGTCGCTGAGCCAATGGCCCAACTGCACCAGTGCAGGGGGCAGTAAAGGCTCGACATCGGGTATGGCTTCAATGGATTTTAGCGTAATGTCGGGAGGGCTTTCAGCGCCATCAAGAATCACACCAGTGCTGGCGCGATGCCCAAAGGGGACGCGTACGCGCATGCCAGGCTGTAAGTGGGCGGGCCCAAGGTAGCTGAAGCTTTGGTGTAGAGGCGTAAAAACCGCTACAGCGTAGGTGCTGTCTGGCTTATCCGCTTCCTGTCTTGTGCTTTGTGAGAAATCTGGTAACATTCACCGCCCCGAATTGTGGACTGATTGTGCCCGAAGTGGCAGGTGAGTTCAAAGCGGCTTTTTAAAACTCATGTGCGGTGCTTGCGACAGAGAGCAAGTGGCGGCACGACCTAGACGAGGTTTTCCCATGAAAGAAGGTATCCACCCAGCCTACAAAGAACTGGTTGCAAAATGTTCTTGCGGCAACGTGATCACTACGCGTTCAGTGCGTGGCGGTGAAATGAACCTGGACGTATGCTCTGCATGCCACCCGTTCTATACCGGTAAGCAGAAGATGATTGACGCCGGTGGCCGGGTTGATCGCTTTAACAAGCGCTTTGGTAACCGTACAATCAGCAAGTAAGCTTTGGCTTATTTTGGTTGTTAAAAAAGCCCCTGCTGGGGCTTTTTTTATGCCCGTTAGCCCGGGCTGAGCCCGCGCATGCGCTCCGAACGCCGGCGCAGCAGCTCGACGGTCGTCAGCAAGGCGATGGAGAACGCAACCAAGATACTGGCTACGGCCAAAATGGTGGGGCTGATCTGCTCGCGAATACCCGACCACATTTCCCGTGGGATCGTCCGTTGCTCAACCCCCGCCAAGAACAGCACGATGACGATTTCATCAAACGATGTAATGAACGCAAACAGCGCGCCGGAAATCACACCCGGCAGGATCAGCGGCATCTGTATTTTGAAGAACGTTCGGCCCGGCCCGGCCCCGAGGCTGGCCGACGCGCGCGTCAGCGAATGATCAAAGCCCGTTAGGGTAGCTGTGACGGTGATCACCACAAAGGGCGTCCCCAGTGCAGCGTGCGCCAGAATAACGCCCGGAAAGGTATTGGCTAAGCCGACACTGGAATAGAAGAAGAACATACCCGCAGCCGATATGATCAAGGGCACGATCATGGGCGAAATCAGTAAACCCATAATTAGACCCTTGAATGGCATTTCAGAGCGCGATAAGCCGAGCGCCGCCAAGGTGCCCAGAACTGTAGCGACGATCGTCGATGCAATGCCGATCATGATTGAGTTACGAATCGACGTCATCCATTGGCTAGAGGTAAATAAGTCTTCATACCAGCGCAGGGAAAAGCCTTCCGGATTTAGCGTCAGCATCTCGGTGGTGAAGGTAAAATAGGGCTGCGCATTAAAGCTCAGCGGCACCATGATGAGGATGGGAGCGATCAGAAAAAAGAAAATAAGCCCACAGATCACGCGAAAAGCGTAATACCAAACACGTTCCAACGGGCCGGCGTATGAAGGTAATGCCATGACTCTGTCTCCTTAACCCAGCTTCAGATTTTCAGCACCAACCAAGCGGTTGTATGCCCAATACAGTATCAACACACCGACCAAAAGAATCGTGCCTAATGCAGCGGCCAGTCCCCAGTTTAGAGAGGTCTGCATGTGGTAAGCGATCAGGTTTGAAATCATCTGACCGGATTGGCCACCAACCAAGGCGGGCGTGATGTAGTAACCAATCGAAATAATGAACACCAGCACCGCACCCGCGCCAATGCCCGGCAGTGTTTGCGGTACATAGACGCGCCAGAATGCAGTCCACGGCGTAGCGCCCAAGCTGCGTGCCGCGCGCACGTATGCGGGCGGAATGGTCTTCATTACGCTGTACAGCGGCAATACCATAAATGGCAAAAGGATATGGGTCATCGCAATCATAGTGCCGGTCATGTTGTGCATCAGGCTTAAGCGGCCGTCATCACCAATGAATCCTGCGCCCACTAACAGACTGTTGATTACGCCTTGTT
This sequence comes from Salinispirillum sp. LH 10-3-1, assembly GCF_030643825.1. Taxonomy (GTDB): domain Bacteria; phylum Pseudomonadota; class Gammaproteobacteria; order Pseudomonadales; family Natronospirillaceae; genus Salinispirillum. The sequence goes on along the minus strand of NZ_CP101717.1, from coordinate 3,148,019 downwards.
GTTGCAGGAGAACGATCCACGAGGTGGTGCGCACCAGCAGAGACGTCCAGAACGGCAGCAAGACCAGGATCATCAACAGATTGGCGTGGCGCATGGGGAGGCTGGCCATCAAGAAAGAGATCGGAAATCCAAGCAGTAATGTAATGAAGGTAATGCCCAGACTCATGCCCAGTGTGCGCATATAGAGGTCGACATAGATGCGTCGGTTCTCTGGTTGACGCACGATGTTGTTGTTTTCATCGTACGTACGGTCTAGTGCTGAGACATAATAGGATGCCGTCAGCGGGCGACCTTCACGCTTAATGATGCGAAATATTTCCGGGCTGCCCCACAGTCGGTGTGCGTCTAAAAATTGTTCTTTGAATGGCGCTTCCATATTGCCCGCTTGGCGTGCAGTGCGGGTCAGGGCGCCGCGTGCTGCGCTGATTTCATAATTTAGGCGGACGGCCAGTGGGCCTACTCGGCGATCTTCTTGCGCGGCAGCCAGTTCTTCGGCCAAGGCGGCGTATACTGGCTCATCTGGGAGGCCTTGACCGTCCCATTCATCCAACGCGGCCAATGTTTTAGGCAGGATCGAAATGATGTGTGGGTTCTCGACACTACGAAACATCATTTGCCCAATAGGGACGATGAAGCTGATCATCAAGTAAGTCAGGAGGGGCGCGACGAAAAGAAAGGCAATGATCTTACGGCGCCGTTCCGCGCGCTGCAGGCTAGCTTTCAACGGTTTGCCGTCGGCAGTGATCATGCCACCCTGTGCGTCCGTTTCTGCGACGTCTTGAACTCCAGTCGTCATTACCTCAGTCCTCGTACAATGGTTTACGGGTCTATCGCACATCATGATTGTTGTCTGCGATAGACCGAAATAGGGGGTAAAAAAGGAGCGCCTAGCATCGGCAGCCTGTGCCGGATGTAGAAGCTCCCTTGGCACTATTTAATAGTGCTTATTGAAGCATCCAGTTTGCAAAGCGCTCACGCAACTCATCGCCATAATCGGTCCAGAAGTCGTTATCCAGAACGATAGGTGAGAAGAAGTTGTCTGGGTTGCCCGGCATGTGTTGGTTCATGTCGATACCCAGGTCAGCGTGTTCACCCACCAGAGGTGCGGAGGAGGCACGCGCTGGGCCGTAGGAAATGTACTTCGCCTGATCAGCCAGACGCTGTGAGTCTGTGGCCCAATAGAGGTAGTCCATAACCGCCTCTACGTTGTCACCGTAAGGTACAACCCAACCATCCCATTCGACGATTTGACCGTCCCAGATGATTTCGAAGGGCTGGCCTTCAACTTCCGCAGCGTCAAAGATACGGCCGTTGTAACCGGTCGAGAACGATACTTCTTGGTCAGCCAACAACTGCGGCGATTGGGCGCCTTCGGTCCAGAAGATCAGTTGATCCTTAATGGTGTCCAGCTTGGCAAAAGCACGATCAACCCCTTCAGGCGTTTCCAGTACATCATAAATGTCAGCGGGATCGACGCCGTCAGCAAATAGCGCCCATTCCAGATTGCCAGCCGGACGGTTCTGAATGGCTCGGCGGCCAGGGAACTCATCAAGGTTGAAGAAGTCGTCAATAGAATTCGGCTGCGCATCGGCCGGGAACATTTCGGTGTTGTAGGTCACCACGGTCGAATACACGATTTGTGGGATAAAACACTCGCCCAAGCTGCCTGGCAGGAAGTCTTGGCTGGCTGGTGTGCCGTCGGGAGCGGGTGCTAGTACGGCATCGTGATCGATCGGCATGATGATGCCTTCATCACAGGCCAACTGCGCATCGGAGGGCAGCATATCAACCAAATCCCAAGTGACGTTGCCAGCTTGGCTTTGCGCACGGAGGCCCGCTAAGGCATTGGCGGAGCCGTCATCATTAATGATTTGTACGTGAGGGTTAGCCGCCATGTACGGTTCATGGTAAGCACGCACTTGGCTTTGTGTGTAAGCGCCACCCCAGGAAACGACAGTCAGTCGCACGGGATCATTCGCCATTACTACACCTGCCGTCAGCATGGCAATGGCACTGCTGACCCCGATGACCTTAAACGATGGTTTTTTCATGGTGTTCTCCTCGTTGCTAAATTATACGGACACGAACCTGCGTCCTTTTTTATCGCCCTCGGAATAAATACCCCAAGGTAACGTTGTATGCCGTCACCGCCTCAAGAGGCGTCGAGTGCACGGCAGTCCTGCGCAGACCAACCCACGCGTAACGTCTGCCCGACAGACATGGCGTGGTGGTCGGAAGAGTTGGGCACCTTCATAATGAAGTCGTTGCGGCCACAAACGCTGAGGCGCGAGCGAATATGGTCGCCAAGATAAATCAACTCTTCGACTTTAGCGTCGAAGACGTTGTCCATGGTGGCCTTGGTGTCACGGACCACTAGGGCGCGCTCGGGGCGCAATGACAGGGTGGTTTTGCCACCGACGGCGTCCGCACAGACGTTCAGGGCAGTGACGGTGGAGCCATCGTCCAGTTTGACCCGTACCAGCTCACCGTCGACCTGTTCGACGGTGCCTTGCAGGCGGTTGTTCTCGCCAATAAAGGCGGCGACAAAGGCATTGTCGGGGCGCTCGTAGAGATCCGCCGGAGGGGCAAGCTGTTGGATCTTACCGTCATTGAACACCGCGATACGATCCGACATGGTGAGAGCTTCGGTTTGGTCGTGGGTTACGTAAACCACGGTGACGCCCAAGCGCTCATGAATATGCTTTATTTCATACTGCATCTGTTCGCGCAGGTTCTTGTCCAGTGCGCCCAGGGGTTCGTCCATGAGCACCAGCTCGGGTTCAAACACAAGGGCGCGGGCCAATGCAACGCGTTGCTGTTGACCGCCTGACAGCTGGGCCGGACGCCGCCCGGCGAAATCTTCCATCTGCACCATGGCGAGGGCGTTTTTGACTTTCTCATCGCGCTCAGACTTACCCATACCCCGAACTTCCAGTGGGAACGCGAGATTCTCGCCAATGGTCATATGGGGGAACAGGGCGTAGTTCTGAAAGACCATGCCAATGCCCCGTTTGTGGGGTGGAATGTTGTTGATGGCTTGGCCGTCGAGTTTGATGTCGCCGAAGGTGGCGGTTTCAAAACCGGCGAGCATCATTAGGCAGGTGGTTTTGCCGGAGCCAGAGGGTCCGAGCATGGTGAGAAATTCGCCTTTGGCGATATCGAGATTGAGGTCTTTGACCACAAGTTGTTCGCCATCGTAGCTTTTTTGCACGCGTTCAAACGCGACGAACACATCGTTCTGATTGTCATTGTCCAATTTGACGCCTCCTTCACGGTCTATTCCGTGTTGAATGGTCTGATACGTCCTGCCATAACGGGTTTGGTTTCTGCACACACAGGTATACATTCCCAATTCCAGGCGACATGAGGGCACTCGAGCAAGGCGCTTAGACTGTGATTTAATTATTTGAAGGCAAAGGGCTGCGAAAGCCATTGCCAAGAGTCAGCCAGTTAACGCAAGAGTCATGGCGTCAATCGGTCTTTTTCACGGACTCGACAACAGACGCCTGTTAAAAACTTAGAGCCTTTGACGGCGAAGTGCAAGTTTTCGGGAAAAAAGATAACTTTTTAGTCAAAAAATTAACGTTTTAGCCAATTTTTGTAACGAAAGTGGGAAATCCCCTCGAATTGCCCGCTTATGGGCCAATTCCAGTGAATACTGTGCCGTCAAACGGTGTGGCTTGTTGCTGTCAATAGTTTGACTGTATGGGGGTTAGCACCGCTAAACACGGAGCTAATCGACAAGGTGTATGTCGCAATTCTCGGTGATAAAGCAAAAGATTTTCTGTTACGCTAAGTCAACTCGTCAGCCTACATAACAATTTCACCGCTGAATGCAGTCGGTGAAGCGAACTGTCAATTGGAAAGAGAGCTATGTCAGATTTCAAACAAGAAGCATTGCGCTACCACGCCGAGCCTCGCCCCGGTAAATTGAGTATTGAGATTTCTACGCCTGCTGAGACGCAGCGGGACCTATCACTGGCCTACAGCCCAGGCGTTGCTGAGCCGGTACGCGCCATCGCCGAGAATCCCGAGCTGGCGTACACCTACACCATGAAGGGTAATTTGGTCGGGGTGATTTCTAACGGCACGGCCATTTTGGGCTTGGGTAATCTGGGGGCTCTGGCCAGCAAGCCCGTTATGGAAGGTAAGGCGTTGTTGTTCAAGCGTTTTGCCAACATTGACTCCATTGACGTTGAAGTGGATACGACGGACGTTGACGATTTTGTTAAGACTGTCGAGAACATTGCCAACACTTTCGGTGGCATCAACTTGGAAGACATCAAGGCGCCTGAGTGCTTTGAGATTGAGCGTCGCTTGATTGAGTCGTGCGATATTCCTGTGTTTCACGACGACCAGCACGGCACTGCTATCGTAACGGTCGCTGGTATGCTGAACGCACTGGAGATCAAAGGCAAAGCCATTGAAGACGCGCGAATGGTGTGTCTGGGTGCTGGTGCTGCAGCCATCTCATGCAGTCGTTTGTTGAAGTCCGCGGGCATGAAGCCAGAAAACATTCTGATGCTGGATCGCTCGGGTGTTATCCATTCAGGTCGTACTGACTTGAATGAATACAAGCAAGAATTTGCTGTTGATACCGATCGTCGCACGTTAGCCGACGCGCTCGAAGGTGCCGACATCTTCTTGGGTCTGTCTGGCCCTGATTTGCTGTCGCCCGATCTCTTGGCGCGCATGGCTTCGCAGCCGATCGTGTTTGCTTGTTCAAACCCGGATCCGGAAATTAAACCAGAAGTGGCTAAGGCGGCCCGCCCTGACGTGATCATGGCAACCGGCCGTTCGGATTACCCGAATCAGGTGAACAACGTATTGGGCTTCCCGTTTATTTTCCGCGGTGCGTTGGACGTGCGTGCGTCCGCCATCAACGAAGAAATGAAATTGGCCGCTGCGCATGCGATTCGTGATTTGGCGAAGTTGCCGGTGCCGCAGGAGATTCTCGACGCTTATGGAGTGAAGAGTATGGATTTCGGCCCTGAGTACATCATTCCTAAGCCGATTGATGCGCGTTTGCTGAACGCGGTAGCCGGTGCGGTAGCTCGTGCCGCCGTGGCGACGGGTGTGGCTCGTACGGAACTACCAGCAAAGTATAAGATCTAAGCTGGATTGGGTGTAAAAAAAAGGCCGCTCATTGAGCGGCTTTTTTTACGTCTGCCTCTTTCTAGAATAACTGATCAAGGCCATCGTTGTTGCTGTCAGAGCCATTGGCGGGCGCACCGCCGCCGAACAATCCGGGCATGTTTGGTGAGCTCGGTTGGCTGGCTTCTGTGGGTACTCGATCCGCTTGAAAAATCTCGAATACCGCGTTGCTGCTCCCTGGCGGGGCTAGGCGGCCCGTGGTGGGGTCGATGCGGGCTTGGACAATGCCTTGCGGTTGCGGCCAGACGGCTACGGGTTTGTCGGCCAGTGCCTTGCTCATAAAGTTCATCCAAACCGGCAAGGCGGCACGACCACCAAATTCATTGAAGCCCAGCGTTGTCGAGTTGTCGAAGCCCATCCAGCTCACACCGGTTAAGTGCGGGCTAAAGCCAGAGAACCACGCGTCTACCGCGTTGTTAGTGGTGCCTGTTTTGCCACCAATGTCTGAACGGTTCAACGAGCGCGCGGCGGTAGCCGTTCCCCGTTGAATGGTGTCGCGCATCATGTGTGTCATGATGAAATGCGTTTGCGGCGAGATCACGCGCTCCGCCACGCCTGGGGTGCCGGGCTCGCATTCGGCGCATACGCGCACGCGGGGTGATTCGTACACGATGTTGCCGTTGGCGTCCTCTACGCGGTCAATCAAGTAAGGATTAACCAGGTAACCGCCATTGGCAAAGACGCTGTAGCCTCGCGCAATTTCCAGGGGGGTGTGCGTGGAGTTGCCGAGCACCATACCAAGGTTGCGTTGAATGCTGCTTGGGTTCAGGCCAAAGCGAGACACATAATTGGCGGCATAACCGACGCCAATGTCGTTCAGCAAACGCACGCTGGCGACGTTGATGGAGCGATAGAGGCCTTCGCGCATGGGAATGTAGCCAAGGTAGCGGTCACCCGAGTTACGCGGACGCCAGAGACCTTCCAGTGTGGAGTCTTCCACCACAAAGGGGGCGTCATTGATCAGTGTCGACGCAGAGTAGCCGCGATCCAAAGCGGCAGCGTAGACAAAGGGTTTGAAGTTCGATCCCGGCTGCCGAGCCGCTTGAGTGACACGATTGTAGCTGCTCAGGAAGTAGTCGAAACCACCGACCAGTGACACGATGGCGCCATCATTGGGATCGAGCACCACAAAAGCGCTTTGCGCGCGGGGAATCTGCGTAAATCGCCAGTCAGACTCGCCTTCGCGTTTGAGGCGCACCACGTCACCGACCGCAACGACGTCACTTGGGTGCTCGATGCGTGGCCCGAACGTATCAATCGTGCGGCGTTCACGAGCCCACGCCAAGCGCTCCAGTGGGATTTCAATGTAGCCATTGTAGCGGCCCCAAGCTAACGCGCCGTCGTCATGTACATCAATGATCAATGCGGGCTCTAGGCCGCCGAAGAAACCATACCGGTTCACGATGGATTGATAGAGATCCGTATCTACGAGAGCGTGATCTTCGGGCAGTTCGTGCTGGCCTTCCGGCCCAATATAGCCATGACGTTGTGAGTAATCGAGCAGACCATCGACGACCGCATCGTGGGCCCATTGCTGATAATCAGCGCGCACCGTGGTGTACACTTTATAGCCTTCATTGATCACGTCGTCGCCGAATAACGCAACCATTTCCTGGCGCGCCATTTCGGCAACGTAGGGCGCGCTGATCGCCATGCGATTGGTGCTGCGTTGTGCTGTGATGGGCGCCGAGCGAGCGTCTTCATAAGCCTCGCGGGTAATGAAACCCAGGCTATGCATGCGGCTCAACACCACATTGCGCCGCGCCAAGGAGCGCTGCGGAAAGGACAGGGGATTGGCCGCCGATGGTAACTGATGCAGACCTGCGATGGTGGCCAGCTGCGGCAGGGTCAATTCGCTCAGGTCTCGACCGTAGTAGACCTGCGCGGCAGCCTGTGCGCCGTAAGCACGATGGCCCAGATACATCTGATTAGAATACAGCTCGAAAATTTCTGCCTTGGTGAGCACTTGCTCCATGCGAAAGGCGAGAATGATTTCGGTGAACTTACGGGTGAAGGTTTTGTCGCGATTCAGGAAGAAACTGCGCGCTACCTGCTGCGTCAATGTACTGCCGCCGGCCCCTAAGTCACCGGTAGTCACGAAATCGAGTACCGCACTGCCGAACCGCAGTGGATCAACCCCGGGGTGTGTTTCAAATCGGTGATCTTCTATGGCCAGCAAGGCTTTCACGTAGAGCTCTGGAATCTCATCAAACTGGATGGGCGTGCGGCGCTGTTCGCCAATTTCAGCCAGCAGTTGATTGTCGGCACTGTAAATTCTTAGTGGTGTTTGCAGTTTGACGTCTTTGAGGACTTCAACCGGTGGAATGGGAGGTGCAAGATAAATGTAAATTGCCGCACAGACCATAATAAAGCCGAAAACGGCTGTTAAGCCCAGCCAAAGGAGTGTGTGCCACGTGTTTTTCAGCCACTTCATGTCGTAGGATGCCCGCAATTTGCTAACAGTTTCTCAAAACCCCGCATTATATCGCCTCTTTCGGCAATAGACAGTTGTCATCTGTTAACGAGTGATTTCTAATTGATGCTGAAATATGATTAATTAGCAGCATACCTATAATAAGTTTCAGGATAAAGGACACACAATAGTGGTCGGCCTTACCAAAAAAAAATCGAAAACCATGCTCGGTGTCGACATCAGCTCGACGTCTGTCAAGATTCTTGAGTTGAGTCGTTCCGGAAAACAGTTCAGGGTCGAAGGCTACGCCGTCGAACCGCTGCCGGAAAACGCCGTAGTGGAAAAGCATATTAATGACGTAGAAGCAGTGGGCAACACCGTCCAGCGTGCTTTACAGAAATTACGCACTCGAGTGAAGGGCGCCGCCTGTGCGGTATCGGGTTCATCGGTGATCACCAAGGTCATCGAAATGAACTCAGGCCTGACGGAAGATGATATGGAGGAGCAGATTCGCGCTGAAGCGGATCAGTACATTCCTTTCCCGATGGACGAGGTTGCGCTTGATTTCGATATCATTGGCCCCTCGCCGAAGCACGATACTCAGGTTGAAGTGCAGCTCGCGGCAAGTAAAAAAGAGATTGTCGAGGATCGTCAGTTGTCGCTGGAAGCGGCCGGCCTGACAGCGGAAGTCATTGACGTTGAAATCTATGCCATGCTGCGCTCGTTCGAATTGCTGCGGAGTCAGCTCAGCACGGATTCTGCTTCCGGAGAGCTCACCGTGGCAATCATGGATATCGGCCATACCATGACCACACTAACCGTGGTCAGTGGTGAGAGCATCATATACACCCGCGAGCAGGTGTTCGGTGGCAAGCAGCTGACCGACGAAATCACCCGGCGTTATGGTGTTACCGTCCAAGAAGCGGGATTGGCGAAAAAACAGGGCGGCTTGCCTGACGACTACCAGCGGGAAGTGCTGGAACCGTTTCGCGATGCCACCGTTCAGCAGGTTTCACGCTCCCTGCAGTTCTTCTTCGCGGGCACCGAGTATAATGATGTGGATTATATCATGCTGGCAGGTGGGTCGTCGGCGGTGCCGGGTTTGGCGAAAGCCATCCAAGACAAGTTGGGCACGCCAACGCTGGTAGCTAATCCCTTTGCCAATATGAGTCTGGCCAGTAAAGTGAATGCTGTGAATCTCAGCAATGATGCGCCATCCTTACTGGTTGCCTGTGGTTTGGCCTTGAGGAGTTTTGCATGATTACTGTTAACCTGCTGCCGTGGCGCGAGCAAGCCCGCAATCAGCGTAAGGCGGAGTTTATTCGTGTTATGTTGGGTGTGGCAGTGCTGTCGGGCGTCATCATCTTTGCGATGGATCAGTACTTTCGAGCGGAAACAGCGAATCAGCGTGCACGCAACGACTTCATTCGTGCCGAACTTCGCGTTATGGACGAAAAAATCCGTGAAATCAACACGCTGCGTTCTGAGCGTACGGCGCTATTGGAGCGTATGCAGGTCATTCAGCAATTGCAGGGTGACCGACCCATTATCGTTCATGTGTTTGATGAAATGGCTCGGGTCACGCCCGAGACGGTGCATTACACCGCCGTGACCAATACAGGTGGGCAGATTCAAATAACGGGCGTGGCTGAAGCTACGGGTGCAATCTCGCAATTAATGCGTAATTTCGAGACTTCTGACTGGTTCACGAACCCGATTCTGGGATCGGTGGTCAGCGAGCCCTCTGGTGGCGCTACACGTCATCGTTTTCAGTTGCGCGTGACTCAGACCACGCCGTCTGCGGGGGCTGGATCATGAGTAAACCTAATGCATTTAAACAGCTGCAGGACTTCGACTTTAACAATATCGAATGGGATCGTATGGGCGTCTGGCCTGTGCCGGTTAAGGTGTTGTTTTGCCTGATCATCATTGGCGGTATTTTGACGGGTGGCTATTTTGCTCTAATCAAGCCAGCTCAAGAGGGCTTGCAGCGCATTCAGGCGGAAGAAACTCGCTTGATGCGTGACTATGAAAGCAAGGCTTTCCAGGTTGCTAACTTAGAAGCTTATCAGATTCAGCTGACGGAAATGCGCCAGACCTTTGAATCGGTGCTGCGCCAATTACCGAACGATACGGAAATTCCCGACCTACTGGTCGATATTAACCGCACCGCGGAATCCAGCGGTTTGCAGGTCGGACAGCTGAGTATTGGAACGCCGACCAATCGCGAGCTGTTCACCGAGCAGCCGCTACGCTTGGAGGCAACGGGCGGTTATCATGAAATAGGTACTTTCGTGTCCGGCATATCAGCGTTACCCCGCATTGTTACCTTACATAATTATTCGTTGCAGCCCACGGGTGCAGAGTCCTCGACCGAAACTCGCTTGCGCCTGAGTATTGATGTGAAAACCTATCAGTACCGTGATGCGGCAGGGGGTAGAAACTAATGAGCAGTAACAGTATTCGTTGGGCGCTCAACGTGACCGCCGCTTCAATGGTGTTGGTATTGGTGGGCTGCGATACCGGTCGGAACTTCGATGACATACGGGTGCGCATGGCAGAGCTCGACAGCCGCCCATCGGGCACGATTCCGGATGTGCCGACGTACGATGCGCAAGAATTGTTCTTCTATTCTGCGACCGATCGTCGCTCGCCGTTTCAGCCTCGTGTACGCGCCGAAGAATTGGCGGTGCAAATGCAGAATACCGGCATTCAGCCCGACATGGATCGTCCGAGGCAGGCCCTAGAAGCGTTTCGGCTCGAAACTTTGACAATGGTAGGGTTTTTGCATAGAGAAGGTCAGCCGGTGCGAGCTTTGATTCGTGACCCAAATCGAGAAGTGCATCAGGTCAGTGTTGGTGACTACCTTGGGCAGAATCATGGACGTATCAGCGCCATTACGCAGAACGGCTTGCGCGTGGTTGAAATAGTTTCCAATGGCCGTGGCGGCTGGTTAGAACGCCCCCAGTCCATTGACGCCTCCGGGCAATAAGGCAAAGGTTTAAGTGAGATTAATGATGAAAAGAGTACAACTACCAACCCTGAGCCAGCGCCTAGTATTCTTAGCGGGCCTGCTTTTGATGCCTTTCGCCACCGCCGTTGATTTGACAGATATCGATTTTGTCAGTCTGGCCGGGGGGCGGACCGAGGTGACGTTGACATTTAACGGTCCAGCGCCTGAAGCGTCTTCCTATGAAATAAGGCAGCCAGCGCGCATCTCAATTGATATGCCTGGCGTGGTGAGCACGCTGCCGCAGCGTTATTACACCGTAACCAGTGGTAACACACGAGCGGCCACCGTACTGACCGCTGGTGATCGCACTCGCCTTGTGCTGAATCTGACGTCGTTGGTGCCACACGATATTGAAGTGGTCAACAACCAGCTGGTTATTACCGTTGGACGCTCGAGTCTGTCGCAAACAGGAGCGATCGCGCCACGCGCGGGCAGCGTGACCGATCTCGATTTTAGACGTAATCCCGATGGTGAAGCACAGATTCGCATTCAGATGTCGGATAACCGCGCTGATGTTGATATCCGTTCAGTGGGTGATCGCATCATTGTCGACATTCCGGATTACGAGCTACCGCTGGCGTTAGCACGTCGTATCGATGTTCTCGATTTCGCGACCTCGGTTAGCTACATCACCGCACGCCGCATGGGGAATGGTGCGCGTATCGAGATTGAACCGAATGGTTTATTCGAATATGCGGCTTTTCAGACCTCCAATACGCTGTCCATTAATGTGAAAGAAGTTAAGCCGGCGGTGACAACTGCACCTGGTGTAGGCGATACGCCGTTCAGCGGTGAGCGCATTTCATTCAATTTCCAAGACATTGAAATTCGTCGTATCTTGCAGTTGATTGCTGATACTGCCGGTTTGAGCTTAGTGGCTACGGATACCGTCACCGGTAATATCACCATTCGCTTGGAGAACGTGCCTTGGGATCAGGCGCTCGATCTGATTCTGCGATCGCGCAGTCTGGATAAGAGAATTCAAGGCAATATCTTGTTGGTTGCACCAGCACAAGAGATTGCCGACCAAGAGCAACAGCGCTTGACCAATGAGCGGGCACTGGAAGACTTGGCACCGCTACAAACTGAGTTCGTGCAGATTAACTATGCGACAGCCACGAACGTCTTGGCATTTATTACCAATGACGAAAACCTGTTGTCATCACGTGGTGCCGCGAGCATCGACACACGAACCAACAGCTTGCTGATTAAAGAAACCGCCGCGAACCTAGAGCGTATCCGTCAAGCCATTGACTTTATTGATGTGCCGGTGCGCCAGGTGATGCTCGAAAGCCGCATCGTCGTCGCTCGCTCTTCCTTGAGTAATGAAATGGGTATTCGCTGGGGCGGCGGAGCCTTGGCACGCGGTGGTCGTAATTTCGGCTACATGACCGGTGGTATTGAAGGTACACAGGGCCTACAAAATGCTGGTGCGCAGTGGGCTGATTTCTACAGTGGTGGCCCATTGCCAGCGTATCAGGATGTGTCTGTACCCTTGAATACCGGCTTTAACCCGGTGGTTAATATGCCAGCGAGCAGCCCGAACGCGACGTCGTTCACCGTCGGTTTTGCAGCGTTGGATTACGTATTGGATTTGGAGCTCTCGGCACTGGAAAGCCGCGGTCGTGCCAACATCGTGTCACAGCCGAAGCTGATCACAGCCGATGGCGAGCGCGCTCGGGTAGCCTCCGGTACAGAAATTCCTTATTTGACCGAAGACGGTATTCAGTTCCGCCAAGCCGTGCTGTCAATGGAGGCGACACCACAAATCACACCTGACGGCCGTATCATGTTGCAGCTGTTGGTTACCCAGGATTCACCCGGTAACCTAACACCTGGGGGTGTGTCCATTAACACCAATACCCTGGAAACCCAAGTACTGGTCGATAATGGCGAAACCTTGGTGCTCGGCGGTGTATATCGCGTTGAAGAAGTGGAAGAAGAGCTCAAGACTCCGATTCTGGGCGACTTACCATTGATTGGCCGCTTCTTCCGCAGCACGCAAAAACTGGAGTTGAAGAACGAACTGCTGATCTTTATCACGCCCAAGCTTATTGATGAGCGGGTTACCATAGGGTCACGTTAAGTTGGCGTCCAGTAGTGTATTCTTAGTCGGTCCGATGGGTGCTGGAAAAAGCACCCTAGGACGCCTGTTGGCTGAGGTACTTGGCAAAGCCTTTATCGATTCCGACAAGGTCATTGAGGAGCGTGCCGGGGCTAATATTCCATGGATCTTTGATCTAGAAGGTGAGCCCGGTTTTCGCGAGCGAGAGTGTTATGCCATCGATGAGCTAACCCAGCAAGGCGACCTGGTGCTGGCAACCGGTGGCGGAGTTGTTAAGTCGCCTGAAAATCGACGTTGGCTACATGAGCGAGGCTGGGTGGTCTATTTGCGCACGCGTGTGGACACGCAGCTTGAACGCACGGCGAAAGACAAGAACCGTCCCCTGTTGCAACAGGCCGATCCCCGCGCCGTTTTAACGCGCTTATTGCAAGAGCGCGAGCCCTATTACCTCGAAACTGCCCACCTGGTGGTTGACACAGACGATGTTTCGCCGCGAGCATTGGCGGATCACATTGCCCAGGAATTCCAGCGCTACCATGAAGACTCTTAATCTCCGCCTGCCTACGCATGAGTACGACATTCATATCGGGCGGGACCTGCTGCACCAACTCGAGTTGATTCGCCCCCATCTGACCTCTGAGGTGATGATCGTCACCAACGACACCATTGCGCCAATCTACTTGTCCGCTGTACAGAGTGTGTTAGCAGACAGCGTGCCGCGTTTGCACAGTGTGGTATTGCCCGACGGGGAAATGCATAAAACATTGGATGTTTTGAATCAGATATACACTGCCTTGTTGGAACACAATTTCTCCCGACGCTGTACCCTGATTGCCTTGGGCGGCGGAGTGATCGGTGATATGACCGGTTATGCGGCAGCCAGCTACCAGCGTGGCGTAAAGTTCATTCAAATGCCAACTACCCTGTTGTCACAGGTCGATTCGTCGGTGGGCGGCAAGACCGGGGTCAATCATGCGCTGGGCAAGAACATGATTGGCGCCTTTAAACAGCCTGAGCTGGTGCTGATTGATACAAAGACACTGAATACCCTGCCGGACCGTGAATTTGCTGCAGGGTTGGCGGAAGTCTTGAAGTACGGGTTGATCGCCGATGCGGACTTTTTTGCTTGGCTCGAGCAGCACTGGACGGACTTGTTAGAGCGCGATGAAACCTTGCTGACCGAAGCCATTTACCGCAGCTGTGCGTTGAAGGCCGCCGTGGTCATTGAAGATGAGACTGAGCAGGGTCGTCGGGCAATTTTGAATTTGGGGCATACCTTTGGGCATGCAATCGAGACGTTTACCGGTTATGGCCAGTGGTTGCACGGCGAGGCCGTGGCAACCGGCTTGCTGATGGCGACCTACATGTCCGCGTTATTGGGTGATGTTCCGCATACGCTGGTCGAACGCCTAAATACGCTGTTGCTGCAGGCCGGACTGCCGATACAGTCACCCGAGGGTATGACACGGGACGACTATATTGCTTTGATGGCGCGCGACAAAAAAGTTGACGCTGGGCAGTTGCGCCTGGTGTTGTTAAAAGACTTGGGCCATGCGATAGTAACAGGCGAGTTTCCAGTGGAAACGCTCTACCAGACGATCGATCACTACCAGAGTTAACGCATGTCTGACCTGCCTTCCTATGTCGACTACTACGGGCTGAATAACGACCCGTTTGACGAATACGCTGCCCATCCCTTTGTGCCCGTGGCAGGGCGACAAAAAGCTGTGGATACCTTGCTGCACTTGTTGCAGTTTTCTGATGACGTGATTTTCATTGCAGGCCCTGTGGGTAGTGGCAAATCCGCAATTTTGGAGCAGCTGATTCGCCAGTTGCCCGAGAACATCGACCTCGTGATGATCGAAGTATCTGAAAGCAGCAGCGACAAGGAGCTGTTGTGGGACGTCGCAACCCAGTTCAAATTGACTCCCGATCGCACACACAGCACCCAACGCTTGCAACTCATGATTCAGGCGCATTGCCAGAGTCTGCATGCCCGCGGTCAGGTACCCACCTTAGCCATTGATGATATCGACGAGTTACCCACCGAAGTGCTGGCCAGTCTCAGTCCGGTACTGCACGGTGGCTTGAATGGCGAACCCGGGCTGCGTTTGGTTGGGTTGGCGGCCGATGTGGGAGAGATTCGTAGGGAGCTATCGACACTTGGTTTTGCTTCTGGGCAATTGATCGACTTACCGACCTTGCGCTATAGCGACAGTGTTAACCTGATTCAGGGTTACTTCGCTGCGGGCGGTATTACCTCCGGTGTTCCTTTCGACAACAACACCCTCAAACGGCTGTATAAGCTGAGTGGTGGCCGTCCGGGTCGACTGTTGGACGCGGTTAAAGATTTTATGCTGGTGGAGACGCAGCGCCGTCGCCGTCATCGTGGTGTACCTTGGCCACACATGGTGGCCGGTGCGGCCATCATCTCCGCGCTCGTGTTGGCGGTGTTGTACCAGTCGGGCAGTGATGAGCCGCCAGATACTCAGCAGTTTGAATTGCTGGCGAGCCAACCACCTGAGCTGGTTTCCGAATTGGATGCAGCCGCGGTACGTGAACGCTTAGCTCAGGCCATGGCTGAGCGAGAGGTGATTACCGATCCTGTGCAGCCGGAGCCACAAGGGTCCGCATCTGCTCAGCCAGCACCCGTACAACCCTCACCACCCACGCCAACGACCGGCAGCGGCACTTTGTCGGAAGATAAGTTGGCGGAGTTAACACAGGAAACTGCGCAAAGTACCACGTCTACACCTGCCCCAACGCCCGCTCCGGCACCACCGGCTGCAACAAACCAGAACCAGCCGTTCTTCGCGCCGGATTGGTTGCGCAATGCCAACAACAGTCGCTATACCCTGCAAGTATTGGGCGCTCGGCAAGAACAAAATGTTTTGGAATTCATCGCTGCCAATGAGCTTGCACCAACCCAGGCGGGCTATTATCGCACGGAGCTGCAGGGTCAACCGTGGTATGTGCTGGTCTTTGGGGATTACAGCAATGCTGACAGCGCCCGGGCCGCCATTACTGGCTTGCCTGCGAATTTGCGTGCGGCACAGCCTTGGCCACGCCCAATCAGTTCCGTAAAAGCGGATCTTTCTGGCCAATAAATAGCCATTTATACCGTTAAAAAGTAAAAATATTCTCCCTTTTGAGGCCAAACACAGGGCCTCAATTGTTCGCTCTATACCTCCTGAGTAAACTTGTGCTTCATAAAAGAGCTGGTCAAAAAATAGCCAGTCCAACAAGATTACGAATTGAGAGTGTCTGGTATGAGTGAAGCGCTGTATCGCCCAGAAGAGTTTCGTGATAACTGTGGCTTCGGCCTGATCGCGCACATGGAAGGTGAGGCGAGCCATAAATTATTACAAACTGCCATTGAATCCCTTGCCTGTATGACGCACCGTGGCGGTATAGCGGCTGACGGTAAAACCGGTGATGGCTGCGGTTTGTTGCTGCAAAAGCCGGACGAGTTTCTGCGTGCTGAAGCCCAGACACTGTTCAGCACTGCCCTGCCAGAGCGCTATGCCGTAGGAATGATTTTCTTGAGCCAGGACGACACCTTGGCCGCTGCAGGCATTACGGCGCTTGAGGAGTCGCTGGTTAACCAAGGTTTGGCCGTGCACGGCTGGCGCGAAGTACCACTCGACCCTTCGTACTGTGGCCCCATGGCGTTGGATTGCTTGCCGCGTATTCGTCAGGTGTTTGTTTCCACTGAGACGCTGAGCAGCGAAGAATTCGCTGTCCAGTTGTACGTCGCCCGCCGTAAAGCTGAGCAAGCCATGGCGCACGATGAAGACTTCTATATCTGCTCGTTGGCCGAGAAAGTCATTTCTTACAAAGGCTTGGTGATGCCGGTCGACCTGCCGCGCTTCTACACCGACTTGGGTAACAGCGCGGTTAAAACCGGCATTGCGGTTTTCCACCAGCGCTTTTCCACCAACACTGCGCCTAAGTGGCCATTGGCCCAGCCGTTCCGTTTGTTGGCGCACAACGGTGAGATCAACACCATTTCCGGTAACCGTAACTGGGCCCGTGCGCGGGCGCGCACGTTCGAAAGCGACACCTTGCCCAATTTGGACGACTTGCAACCGGTTGTGAACACCACTGGCTCAGACTCCTCCAGCCTCGACAACATGATGGAACTCATGATGTTGGGCGGTATGGACCTGTTCCGCGTGGCACGTACAGTTATACCTCCGGCGTGGCAAAACTTCGAAACCATGGACTCCAAGCTCCGTGCGTTCTATGAATTCAACTCCATGCACATGGAGCCGTGGGACGGCCCGGCTGGTATCGTATTGACCGACGGCCGCTACGCGGTGTGTTTGCTCGACCGCAACGGTTTGCGTCCGGCGCGCTGGGTCATCACCAAGAACGGATTTATTACCCTGGCGTCAGAAGTGGGTGTATTCGACTACAAGCCTGAAGACGTCGTATCCAAAGGCCGCGTTGGTCCCGGTCGTATTGTGGCGATTGATACGCACACCGGCGAATTCTTGCAGACCGAAGAAATCGACGACCGTCTGAAAACAGCCTTCCCGTACAAGCAATGGCTGAAAGAGCACGCCGTGCGCTTGCAGTCGCGTTTGGACTTGGCCGAACTGGCTGACGGGGCAACGACGTCCGGTAAAACGCTGCGCTCGTACATGAAGATGTTCCAGATCACCAATGAAGAGTGTGACGACGTATTAACCGCGCTGGCCGAAGGCGGGCAAGAAGCCGTGGGTTCCATGGGCGACGACACGCCAATGGCGGTGCTGTCGAGTCGCATTCGCCCCTTGACCGACTACTTCCGGCAACAGTTTGCGCAGGTAACCAACCCACCCATCGACCCACTGCGCGAAGCCTGTGTCATGTCGTTGGAAACCTGTTTGGGGCCAGAACGTAACCTGTTTCGCCCGTCGCCTGAGCACGCTAAACGCCTGATCTTGACCTCTCCGGTATTGTCGCCGTTGAAGTATCAGACGCTGCTGCATATGGAGCAGCCGGAATACCAACATGAAATGATCGATATCACCTATGAGCCGAGTGAAGGCCTGGAAACAGCCATTCGTCGAGTAGCCGACCAGGCCGAAGCGGCAGTGCGCTCGGGTAAAGTCGTGATCATCTTGTCAGATCGAAATATTGCCGAAGACCGTCACGCCATTCACGCCGTATTCGCGACGGGTGCCGTGCATCACCGCTTGATCGACACTGGCTTGCGTACCAATGCCAACATCGTGCTCGACAGCGGCGCGATTCGTGACCCACATCATTACGCGGTCGCCATTGGCTTTGGTGCCTCGGCCATCTACCCGTATTTAGCCTACGAAGTCATTCACTCGGACATTCGCAAGGGTCGTCTGGAAGGGCATCCGCACGAGTTATTCCGTAATTACCGCAAAGGCATCGACAAGGGTCTGTTTAAGATCATGTCGAAAATGGGTATTTCCGCCATTGCTTCTTATCGCGGCGCACAGTTGTTCGAGGCCATTGGCTTGTCGGATGAGATCGTCAACCTGTGCTTCAAGGGTGTAACCAGTCGTATTCAAGGCGCGCGTTTTGAGCACTTTGAAACAGAACAGCACCTGCTGAACAAGGCCGCATGGTCTGACCGTAAGCCCATTCAACAAGGTGGTCACCTGCGCTATGTGCACGGCGAGGAATACCACGCCTATAACCCGGATGTGGTGAAGACGCTACAGGATGCCGTACAGAATGGCGACGCGGCGCGTTATCGTGACTACGCCGCTTTGGTCAATGACCGCCCGGTCGCCACCATCCGTGACCTGTTGGATCTGAAATCCGACCGTAGCCCGATTCCGTTAAAAGACGTTGAGCCGTTCGAAAGCATTCTGAAGCGCTTTGATTCTGCGGCTATGTCGCTGGGAGCCTTGTCTCCGGAAGCGCATGAAGCCCTCGCGGTCGCAATGAACGAACTGGGTGGTCGTTCCAACAGCGGTGAGGGTGGTGAAGACCCCGCGCGTTTTGGCACCACCAAGGTATCTAAGATCAAGCAGATCGCTTCAGGTCGCTTCGGTGTGACGCCGCATTATCTGGTGAATGCCGATGTGCTGCAGATCAAAATTGCCCAAGGTGCTAAGCCCGGTGAAGGCGGCCAGTTGCCCGGCGGTAAGGTCAATCCGCTGATCGCACGGTTACGCTTTTCGGTGCCGGGCGTGACCCTGATTTCGCCACCACCGCACCACGATATCTATTCTATCGAAGACCTGGCGCAGTTGATTTATGACTTGAAACAGGTGAACCCGCAGGCCTTGGTCTCGGTGAAACTGGTCTCCGAGCCCGGTGTGGGCACCATCGCGGCCGGTGTGGCGAAAGCCTACGCCGACCTGATCACCGTATCGGGTTACGACGGCGGTACCGGTGCATCACCGATCACCTCGATCAAGCACGCCGGTTCCCCGTGGGAGCTGGGTCTGGCGGAAACGCATCAAACCTTGCGCGGCAACGACCTGCGTGACCGTGTGCGCTTGCAGACTGACGGTGGTATGAAGACCGGCCTTGACGTCATTAAGGGTGCCTTGTTCGGTGCGGAAAGCTTCGGTTTTGGTACGGCGCCCATGGTGGCCTTGGGTTGTAAGTACCTGCGTATTTGCCACCTGAACAACTGTGCGACCGGTGTCGCCACGCAGGACGCTCATCTGCGTCAAGAGCATTTCCGTGGCACCGTCGAAATGGTGAAGCACTACTTCACCTTCGTAGCCGAAGAGGTGCGCGAGCATCTGGCCCAACTGGGTTATGCCAGCCTGAGCGACATCATCGGTCGTATTGATCTGTTCACCCCGCGTGAAGGGCAGACCGGCAAGCAGCAAGGGCTGGATCTGAGCGTCTTGCTGAACTACACGAACATTCCGGCGGATAAGCCGCACCAGTGTACGTGGGAGCGCAACAAGCCGTTTGATAAAGGCGAAAAGGCCGAAGCAATTGTGGCGGCCGTATTGCCCGCGATTGAAGCCAAGTCCGGCGGTGAGTTCAGTTTCCAAATCGGCAACTGCGACCGCTCCATTGGCGCGCGCGTCAGTGGTGAAATCGCCAAGCGTTATGGCAACAACGGCATGGACGACGCGCCCATCACCTTGAACTTTACTGGTATTGCCGGGCAGAGCTTCGGGGTGTGGAACGCGGGCGGTTTGAACCTGATCATCGACGGTGACGCTAACGATTACGTGGGTAAGGGCATGACGGGCGGCAAGATCGTCATTCGTCCGCCGCAAGGTTCCGCGTTCAAGTCGGTGGACACATCCATTATGGGTAACACCTGCTTGTACGGCGCAACGGGCGGTAAGCTATTTGCGGCGGGTCGAGCCGGTGAGCGGTTCGCGGTACGTAACTCCGGTGTGCACGCGGTGGTAGAAGGCGCCGGTGATCACTGCTGCGAATACATGACCGGCGGTATGGTCGCTGTACTCGGATCAGTGGGTACTAACTTCGGTGCCGGCATGACCGGTGGTTTCGCCTACGTACTGGACTTGGAAAACACCTTCCAAGACAAGTACAACCGTGAACTGGTTGATGTGGTTCGCGTGCACCCCGAAAGCATGGAAGAGTATCGTCACCATTTGACGGGTGTGATTGAAGAATTCGTTGCCGAAACGAACAGCGACTGGGGTAAAGAGTTGCTGGAAGACTTCGACGACTACGTTCGTTACTTCTGGCTGGTGAAGCCGAAAGCGGCCAGTGTGTCGCAGTTATTGTCCAACACGCGCGCGCGTCCGGAGTAAGCATTATGACGACAAGACTGAATAACGATTTCCAGTTTGTAGACGTGGGTCGTAAGGACCCAGCTAAGCGTCGCCTGAGCACGCGTAAAACCGAGTTCGTAGAAATCTACGATCCCTATTCGGCGGAAGACGTGAAACAACAAGCGCACCGTTGCCTGGACTGCGGTAACCCCTATTGCGAATGGAAGTGCCCGGTGCACAACTACATTCCCGACTGGTTGGACTTGGCGGCACGGGGCAACATCATGGCGGCGGTGGAGTTGAGTCATCAGACCAACACATTGCCCGAAGTCTGCGGCCGCGTATGCCCGCAAGACCGTTTGTGCGAAGGGGCCTGTACTCTGAACGACGGCTTTGGCGCGGTGACCATCGGCTCTACCGAGAAGTACATCACCGACACCGCCTTTGCCATGGGCTGGAAACCGGACATGTCACGCGTTGAGTGGACCGACAAAAAAGTCGCCGTCATCGGTGCTGGCCCAGCCGGGTTAGGCTGTGCCGATGTGCTGGTGCGTAACGGTGTGAAGCCCGTGGTATTCGATAAATACCCGGAGATCGGCGGCTTGCTGACCTTCGGTATTCCAGAATTCAAACTGGAAAAAAGCGTCATGGCGCGCCGCCGTGAAATCTTCACGGAAATGGGCATCGAATTCCGCCTCAATACGGAAATCGGTACCGATGTGACCATCGAAGAACTGCTGCGTGATTACGATGCAGTGTTTATGGGCATGGGTACCTACACCTATATGAAAGGCGGTTTTCCGGGCGAAGACTTGCCCGGCGTGCACGACGCCCTGCCGTTCTTGATCGCCAACGTTAATCGTTGTTTAGGCTTCGAAAAAGATCCGGCTGACTTCATTGATATGAAGGGCAAAAAGGTCGTGATTCTGGGTGGTGGCGATACCGCGATGGACTGCAACCGCACGTCCATTCGTCAAGGTGCCAAGTCGGTCACCTGTGCTTACCGTCGTGATGAGAAGAACATGCCGGGCTCGCGCAAAGAAGTAGTGAACGCGCGCGAAGAAGGGGTGAAATTCCTGTTTAACCGTCAGCCTGTCGAGATCGTCGGTGACGGCAAGGTAGAAGGCGTTAAGGTAGTCACGACCACTATGGGCGAACCCGATGCCAATGGCCGTCGTCAGCCGGTGGTGGTTGAAGGCTCGGAAGAGATTCTGCCCGCTGACGCCGTGATCATCGCCTTTGGTTTCCGCCCCAGCCCAGCCGGTTGGATTCCAGAGCAGGATGTCGCGCTGGACAAAGGCGACCGTGTTGTTGCGGCTGAGCAACAAGACTTTGCTTTCCAGACCAGTAACCCCAAAATCTTTGCCGGTGGCGACATGGTGCGCGGTTCAGACCTCGTGGTCACCGCCATCTACGAAGGCCGTAAAGCGGCCGAAGGTATTCTGGACTACTTGGAAGTCTAATTGTGTGGCCTTTCCAAAAAAAGCAGCCTACGGGCTGCTTTTTTTTTGCAGAGTTTAGAGGGTAACCGTGTATTTTTAATGGGTATTGATAGGTTGGTCACAGAAATTTCTCTTCGGTGTATCCATCGGTGGAGGAATTTGCTTTAGACTAGCGGGACTTAAAAGTCGAACTCCGTTCTGACCGTTTCGCTCGCTGGGAGGGCAAAAACATGAGTTTTATGCGTAGAGGATTAAATGTCGTATCGGTAGCGCTTCTGTTGCTGGCTGTGGGGTGTAATGAGGCATTGGATACCGGTGGCGGCGATGGTGGTACAGGTGATACCGGCGGCACAGATAATGGGTCTAATGACAACGGTACGGGTGGCGGCACGACAACAACGGTACCGGCAGGTGCTGGCTTTGTACAAATCATTCAGCCTAGCCCCAATGCTGTTGCATTACGTGGCTACACCACGGCCAATCTGACCGATTACGCGAAGGTCGGGGTGCGGGTCTTGGATTTTAACGGGGTTCCCGTTTCAGGTCATACAGTGAACTTTCGGTTGACCAATACCATTGGCGACTCATCACTGACATGGTCGTCAATTAACACTAACTCTGAAGGTGAAGCTTATACTTGGTTGTTGGCGGGCAGTGTGCCCGGGGTGACCCAAGTCGAGTTTCGTATGGACATTCTTGGGGTGACGGGCAACGTGATAGAGGTTAACAGGCATGTCGCAACGACTCAGCCCATCAATATGAGCACTGCCGTTCCTGTCACCGACGGGATCAGTTTGTCCACCAATGTCTACAACCCTGAAGGCTACAACTTCGATGGTGTGCCGGTCACGATCACGGCCCATTTAGGCGATATGCATCGCAACCCGGTTGCTGACGGGACCATAGTTAACTTCCTCACCAACAGCGGTATGGTTGAATCCAGCTGCGCTACCAGTAATGGTGCCTGCAGTGTCGAGTGGCGTTCGGCGGCCCCGCGCTCTGCTGATGGGCGCGTCTATATTTTAGCCCGTACGGAAGGCAATGACGCCTTCATAGATTTGAACGGCAACAGTCGCTTTGACATCGGTGAAGACTATACGCCACAAGGCGAGCCTTTTGTTGATGCCGATGGAAGCGGAAATTATACCGCTGGGGAATTTTTCTGGGATCGGGACCAAGCAGGCAACTACACTGCTGCAGACCCCGCGGCGCTTTATCGCGGCTTTGGTTGCAGTAATGCCGCCTTAGGCGCTGGTCACTGTGCTGAACGAGCCGATGTTTTCGATGGCATTACATTGGTAAACAGTGGTTCATTCATTACTTTGAGCCCAGCACCGACAGCGATTGCTGGCTCGCAAACCGTGACCTACACCATGGTCGACCAAAACGGTAATGTGCCTCCGGTTGGCAGTACTCTGACCGCGAGTTGTGACGGCGATGCGAATGTAGACCTGTGGAATGACACTGTTCCTGGGAACCCGGGTTCAGCAATGTTTTCTGGTTGGCCTGTTGAGGTGACGTATGACGTTACTGGTGCAGCGAATTGTACGATTACTGTTCAATCGCCAAATGGTTTAGGCGTGCGCTACATGGTCGCCGTCAACTAAACACGCTCACCTGGTGAGATCCAAAGAAAGCAGCCAACGGGCTGCTTTTTTTTGCCTTACGATTAAGGCCAAGAGTCAGTGTGAGCCAGCTTGTGGTGACAAGTACAACTGATGAATTATTGGACAAAAAATGAGAGTCTTGCTGTTTTCTTGTGACCTGAAGGCGCATGAGACGCTATTAATAAGAATATGTATCACATCTAGTCTTGGCGATGCATGGAACAACGGGCATTGTAACAACCAAAATAAAAATGGCTAATTGAAGCCCTCTTCTGAATAGGCCACGACAGCAGATGCCCGTTGTTGAAATTGTTTTGCCGTTACTTACCGGCTTTTTGTGCTTGAGCCTTGGGCTCTATGCGCTGCGCTTTCGCCATCGTCCGGGCGGGTTAGCCATTAGCGCATTCTTGGGCATGGCGGCAATAACAGCGTTCGCCAATGGTGCAGAAGGCTGGGCTCAGGAGCTGAGTGCCAAATTTGCTTTTCGGCAAATTGCCACCTTCGTGTATTGGTCTTATGACTTAGTTGTATTGTGGGTCATATACAGCCTGTTACGGCTGCGTGAAAACTCGCCACTGCGCTTTATGCTGTTGATTTTCTGCCCCATGGTGGTCGCGTCCATTCTGACCTTAACCAATCAATGGCATGGCTGGATGTGGTCTGCAATGTCGGTATTCAGTGGCCAAGTGGTGGTTTCGTTTACGCCCTTAGGGCAAGCACTGCGTTGGTACGTCATTGCCATGCTGATCATATTGGTGGTGCTCGGTACATTCCTCTCTCGAAATCTGGCCCCTCGTTGGCGCGACAAGGTACTCTGGGTGATGGCGGGCATGAGTATGCCGGTGTGGCTTGCGGCAGCGAAAATGGCATTTCCAAACTCGTTGGTGCAGGTGTTTCCAACATCGCTGGCGTTCCTGCCCGGTAGTGTTTGTTTCCTGGTGGCACTCTGGCGTCAGCAACTTTTCAGCTTCAGCCCTGTGGCCCGTGACCGCGTGTTCAATTTGCTACCGGATGGCATCATGATTGTTGATCGTCGCGGCCGAATCTTGGACGCCAACACCTCTCTACGGGCGTTGATTCAGTTGCCGGAGGATACCGGGACACTGCGTATTCGTTCGGTATTACGCAACTACCCTGCGTGGCGCGAAGCCATTTATATGGGGGGCGGTAGTCAGTTAGATATTCGTATAGGCGAGGACGACTATCAAGTGGTCGTACAGCCTTTAGGTGAAATGCATGACGCAGCCACTGTGTCGACGGTGCGGAATATCACAGAGACACAGAATCTGCTGCGGCGCTTAGAGCATCAAAGCCAGCGCGATCCGTTAACCGGGGTGCTGAATCGCCGAGCCTTTTCGGAGACATTTGCACAGCGCAAACAGACTTTGCCGGATGGTCCGGTGGGCATGATGGTATTGGACCTCGATGATTTCAAACAGGTCAATGATACCTATGGTCATCAGGCCGGCGACGATGCCCTGGTCCAGGTTGCGACCTACATTGAAGACCACTTACGGCCAGATGATTTACTTTGTCGGATGGGCGGCGAGGAATTTATGGTGGCGTTGTGGGGGATTGAACCAGAGGCCTTGCGTGCCCGTGCGGAGTTGGTCCGGACCGCAGTGGAAACCCAGATGGCCGCATTCTCTGAGTCTGGCGTGACGGTCAGTATTGGTATCAGTTATGCCGACAGCAACGCTGATTTAGAGGCTTTATTTCGTGACGCCGATGCCCAAGTCTATCACAGTAAAAGTAACGGTAAGAACCAAGTAAGCGGGCCGGTTCAAGCACTGTCCGTATAAAGCCTGAGCTGCTGGCTGAGGGTTACTCCAGCCCACCGCGCGAAGAGTCCTTGGCGGTGGTTTCGCACTTCGTAGTATACTGCGCTCCCCCATACTAAAACCAAAGAGTCCTGTGGGTGGCGCAATCGTGTGGGCCCGCATAAGGACCGATCAAAAAAAACAGTGGAGAGCACCATGACAGACTTTCGCATCGGGATCGATCTTGGCGGTACCAAGATTGAAGTCATCCTGCTGAGTCGAGACAGCACTGAACACTTCCGTAAACGTGTACCTACCCCTCAGCACGACTACCCGGGCACTCTGGATGCCATCGTAGCCTTAGTAGACGAAGCCGAACAGGCGGCAGGCGAGAAGAATATTCCGGTCGGTATCGGCATTCCCGGAACTGTGTCACGCAAAACCGGTAATGTGAAGAACGCCAATTCTGTGTGGCTTAATGGTCAGCCGATGCAGGTAGATCTCAGTAAGCGTTTGGGTAGAGCAGTCCAATTGACCAATGATGCCAACTGCCTTGCTGTATCGGAAGCCACCGATGG
This sequence comes from Salinispirillum sp. LH 10-3-1, assembly GCF_030643825.1. GTDB lineage: Bacteria > Pseudomonadota > Gammaproteobacteria > Pseudomonadales > Natronospirillaceae > Salinispirillum. Next base: position 3,122,305 of record NZ_CP101717.1, on the reverse strand, counting down.
CGCTGGTAAAGGTTATCCGTTGGTGTTTGCCGCCATTCTAGGTACGGGCTGTGGTGCCGGTATTGCCGTGAACGGCTTGCCGTTGTCGGGCCCCAATGGGGTTGCAGGCGAGTGGGGGCATAACCCGTTGCCTTGGACATCAGACCATGAACTTATGCGGCGGCCTTGCTACTGCGGTAAGATGGGGTGCAACGAAACCTTTTTATCGGGCACGGGCTTGGTGAAGTCTTACGAGATGGCAACTGGCGAGAAGTTGACGGGTGCGGAGATCAGCCAGCGTGCCGAGAGCGGCCAAGCGGCTGCAGTGCGCGTGGTTGATGAGTACGTTGAACAGCTGGCGCGCGGACTGTCGAGTGTCATTAATGTACTGGACCCAGACGTAATCGTATTGGGTGGCGGCGCATCGAATCTGCAAGAAATCTATAAGCGCTTGCCCGGATTGCTCGCGCAATATGTGATTGGCAATGAGTGCGATACACCCATTGTTAAGGCCTTGCACGGCGATTCCAGCGGTGTGCGCGGCGCGGCGTGGTTGAATCCGCTATAGGCGGCTTCAACCACCACGTCTAGGCAATAGCAGGGCTCGACTCAGTCGAACTTGCGTAGCATTTTAGCCAGTGATTCGAAGGCACCTTGCAGGGTCGTCGTTCGCTGGCCGTTCTCTTCAATCTTTTGGGCTGTCACGAGACTGGTTTCGGCGATGTCACTGATCTGACGTGTAATGTCGCCCGATACCTGCGTCTGCTCTTCTGTCGCCACGGCAATTTGCTGACTGATCTCTGTGATCTCCGTCAGCGCCCGCCTGATTTGCTCAAAGACTTGTTCCACTACTTCTGATTGCGTCACATTGTCTTGCACCCGCGCTTGGCTCGACACCATAGCCTCTACGGAAGCTTGAGAACCACTCACCAAGCGATCAATGATTACCTTAATATTTGCCGTAGAGACTTGCGTACGTGATGCTAATGCACGCACCTCGTCAGCAACGACGGCAAAGCCACGGCCTTGCTCGCCGGCTCTGGCGGCTTCGATGGCAGCATTTAGGGCCAACAGATTGGTTTGCTCGGCAATGCCCTGGATTTCCGTCAGGGTTTTAGTCACAGCGGCGCAGTCATCGGCCAAGCCCTTAACGGTTTCACCTGTATTGCTCAGTACACTGGACAGGCTGACAATACCATCCCGCGCACTACGCACGGCTATCTGGCCTTCTTTTTGTGCACTGGTGGTTTCATCGGCGAGTGTAGCGGCACGTTGGGTTTGCTCGGATACCGCGATGAAGGACTCGTTCATATCTTGCATGGCACCACGCATCTGGTCGATGGCGGATTGGCTTTGCGCCGACAAGGCCACTACGTCGGCCGTGTTATGGTTCAAATGCTCTAGGGTTTCATCGGCGGTATTATAGGCTTTCTGTGTCGCTAGAATGGCTGAGTGCAGTGATTCTAGAACCCAATTCAACTGTGACAGAATAGGGTTGCTGGCCGCATTGGCCCGTATCGATAGGTCAATGGTCGCTTCGTCGTCGCCGAGCATGGTGGTGGTCACGCGGACAAGTTCTTGCGACGCCTCTAACATGCGTTTGGCCAAGCGCATCAGGACAATCAAGACGCCTGTTTCAATGACCACATACATGGCGTGCATACCGACGATAGCCCATGAGTGCTCCATTGAAGGAAACAGGTATATTGGAATGCCGGCATGCTGCGTGAGGTGTAACACAACATGAATGACAGCAGCGGCAGCAGCCCCCCACAAAATGGGACGGTACTCCAAATATACAAACAGGATGGCCAAGGCCACGAAGTAGCCAAAATGCGCTTCAATCATACCGCGCATCTGATGCACGTGTAGGGTGACGAACAGCATCAATACGACCGCAATAATAGCCGGCGTAGAACGGTGATGGTTCAGTATCTTGATAGCGAAGAAGTTAACGGCAGTAAGCGCCCCCCCCACTAATAATGCTAATGCCCAAGTACCATAAAAAGGCGCATAGAGAAAACACATCGCCCAAGCGCCAAAAGTGAGCTTGAGCATTATGTTGTCTACTTCATGGCGGTAATTCAGTACAAAGCTGATCAATCGGCTGTTGGTGGCTTTATTCATAGACCTGTCTACTCGGCTGAGACGCATGAAAACGTTGAGGTTTATATAAGTAGTTTAGACTGTTTCAGATCACTGATCGAACGAATAATATTATTCTATGTGCAACCCACAGCCACGCAGAATGACATCGGTCAACTGCTCCGCAATACGTTGCTGTTCACTGGCATCCAGAGGCCGGGGAACTAAACCGTCAACCTGGGCACCGAAGTCGGCGTAGAACTGGGTGCTGCTCCAAATGAGGAACAACAGATGTAGCGGGTCAAGTTGACGCATCTTGCCTTGTTCCATCCAGTGCTGCATGACTCGCGTACGCCCGTCGACCCAGTCATGCAGTGGCTTGCCCAACTGCGCACTGAGGTTTGGTGCGCCATGAATGATTTCGCTGGCAAAAATGCGTGATGCCATAGGGTGGGTAAAGGAGTATTTTACCTTGGCGTGAATATAGCTGGCCAAGGCTTCAGCTGGATCATCATCTTCAGAGATGTGGTCGAACGCTGAGTTCCACAATGCAATGATGTCTTCCAGTAGGGCCGAATAGAGGCCTTGCTTAGATTTAAAATAGTAGAGTACATTGGCCTTTGGTAATTCGGCCCGTTCGGCGATTTTTTGCAGTGAGGCACCGCGAAAACCGTGCTGGACGAACTCGTGTGCGGCAGCTGCGAGTATTTTTTCAGTGTTTTCTTGTCGTATGCGTCCGGTGTTGGGTGATGGGTTACTTGAGGGGATGACTTGATCGACGGTCATTATCGCATTTCCATGTGAGAATACTTTGTGACGGTTTTGTGAAGATGCTCAGTGAGGCAATCTTTCGTTATTTGTTAATAACTTAACCGTACGTTATCGATAATGCCAGTAAAAATGCGGTCTAGAAGCGCCATTGCGTCCTTTTGTAAAGTCGCCTCCTAGACCATTAGGGTGCTACCCGTTGGGTAGGCCATGCGTCAGTGGCGGGGGCCCACATCATCGTACAGCGCTTTTAAGCGATCGCGTGTCTGGCGGAAGGTCGTCATGCAGCTCGCGAGATGCATGACCCACTCTGGCTGTTTGATCTCTTCTCGTGCGCGCTCGAAGTGCGCCAAGGTGGCATCCTCCACGGCAAGCAACTGCTCCAGAAAGGGCGCGCTGTCGTACCGCAGTACAAAGTGCTGAGCGTCGGCATACCATTTACGCAAGGTAAAGGTCATGGAGCCGTTGACGTCCGGGTGCTTTCCGGTTTCGCTGATCTCGCGTAACAGGTCCTCTATGATGGCGCGCCGGGTTTGCGCGATCTCCAAGAAGGTCGTTTTTACACCTTGATGCTCAACGACGTCTGCAGCGTGTAGGTAGAAATCCATGCCATCCTTACAAATGGTCAACAGCTCTGTCAGATGATCACTGTCTTGTGGCGGCGGATCTCGCACCACATCCATTACGGGCATCCAATAATGACGGTCGTACATGGCGTTATTCCTCCACGGTCAGTTGATTGTTGACCACCTGAATGCTGTCCAGATTTTGGCCTAGCTGGTTGGCCACCATGCGCTCCAGTTCAGAGCTCACAGTGCCGGTCAGTATCAGGGTGTCGTCTTGGATGTCGATGTTGATATTAAGGCCGTCCAAGGCTGAGCTTTCTGCGAATTCGCGGCGCAGCTCGGCTTCCAGCTGCGCTCTGTGCCAGCCTTGCAACAGGGTGCGCTGTGCCACCATGGCGTCCGTGGTTGCGGGCTGCGCAGTAGAGAGCTCAACGTCACTTTCAACTTCTAGGTCGCCCGCCACGCTGCGCGCGACCTGCAAAATTACCCGACGTTCATTCTCATTCGTCACCGCACCGGAAATCACCACGCGCTGATCAGAAACAGCAACTTCAAACACATAGCCATTCAATGATTCAGACAGGATCAGTGCCGCTTCAATGCGCCCTTGCAGGCGCGCGTCGTCGTCCGCTACTGCGGGTAGCACCATGAAACACAGTACTGCTAATACAGCCAGCTGTTTAACGCGAACGGCAGGGTGGGCAAACAGCGTAGATAAAACAAACATTTAACGTCCTCAAAGAATCAAAAAATAGGGTATGGCTATGACACTCAAGGTTCGTGCCAGCGATGGAATGCCTTAAAAGCCATGCAGATAGCGCTTTCTGCTCAATAGGTCGGTAAAAACTGCTAGGCGGCCAGGTAATAATTACCGATTTGCTTGCAATGTGCGATCAGCCTATTAGGCTAGTGCTAGGTTTCTGAGTTGGGGTAATGGCATGACGAGCCAGCAAGTCGTGTGTTTGATTGACGACCCTGTGTTGCAGGCGCGCTGTCGTGAGTACCCGAATTGGGGCGACATCGACGTGTTGTGGGCCGAACAACTGCCAGAAATCTTGCCCGACATTGTGCTCTGTGGGCGTCGAGATTTGTCCATGGCGGAGCTGCAGCATTGGCGCGAGCGTGGCGTCTTTGAGCGTTGCCGAGTGATTCTACTCAGTGACGGAGCCCCAAACACGGTATTAGACGCTGCCATGCGCTTCGGCGCGCTCTATCATTTGCGTTCGCCCTTTCCTGATTCTGCTTTGAGCGATGCTTTGGCGTTATCGCATGCGTTCGGTGCGACGAAGACGGAAATGACGAAGGACGATAGCCAGGTGAGCGGTATTGATCAGTTTGGTTATCTGTTGGGGTCGTCGGCGGCCATGCGCCAGCTCTATCGCGACATTCAACAAGTCGCACCCAGCGACGCCAGTGTGTTGCTGCTGGGCGAGAGCGGCACGGGTAAGGAGTTGGCGGCGCACACCGTGCATCAGATCAGTACGCGACGTCATGGCCCGTTCATCGCAGTGAATTGCGCAGCCTTGAATGCTGAGTTGATCGAAAGTGACCTGTTTGGACATGTGCGAGGCGCATTCACTGGGGCTGATCGCGAACGTTCAGGCGCCTTTGCCCAAGCGCATGAGGGCACCCTGTTTCTCGACGAAATCACCGAAATGCCGATGGCGTTGCAGGCCAAGCTGTTACGTGTACTCGAAACAGGCGAGTATCAGCCGGTGGGCAGTACCGAACGGCGCACGGCCAATGTGCGTATTGTATCTGCCAGCAACCGTGACCCGGAACAAGCGATTCGGGAGGGGCGCTTGCGGCAGGACATCTTTTATCGATTGGCGCATCTGCCATTACTGTTGCCGCCGCTGCGAGAGCGCGTGGGTGACGCCGTTATGCTGGCGCGGCATTTCCTCGTGCAGCGCAACGCTGAGTCGGGCACGTATAAACACTTTTCTCCCGCCGCTTTAGCCTTTGTGGCGCAGCAGCAGTGGCATGGTAATGTGCGTGAACTGAAGTTCTTGGTCGAGCGGGCGTATCTGTTGGCGAATCATGTGATCGAGCCGGACCATCTGCGCAGCCCCGCTTTAGGCAATGCTGTCGCCGCTGCGTTGCCACCGGGATTGACACTGGAGGCCTTGGAGCGGCGTTATGTGCTGGAGTGTTTAGAACGCCATCATGGCAATCGAACAGCGACGGCGCAGCAATTGGGCGTCAGCGCCAAAACCCTGTACAACAAGTTGCAGCGCTATGCGCAAGAAGCCCTTTAGGGAATAATATTTCAGAGCTTCCCTAGCTGTCAGACTGCAACTTGCGCAATTGCTGCAGCAACGACTTGGGCAGCTGGTGGATGATCAGCGTTTCGTTGTCGGCATCAAATTGAATGCCTTTGCCCAAGGAGCCGCTGGCAAAACTGATGGACACGTCTTTGCTTTTGCCGCTCAGACGAATGTATTGCCGCAGTTGTTTGCGGTCGGGAATCAGCTCTTCGCGCGGCGTTTCTTGGTGTTGCTGCAGATAGTCGTCAAATAACGTGGGGGCGCTGTCGTTCACGTGCGCCGACAGCTCCCGGTACACCACGGGCTCGCCTGCTTTGTCCTGCTCCACACAGAATTCAATGACCTTCTCTTTCGTCGCACTGCTTTCTTCTTCCGGTAGGTTCGCGCAATAAGCATCGACCAAGTGCAAGAACTGTTCAGTTTCGGCTTGCTTGTTCAGGGTGTCAGTGAATCCCAGCCAATCGAGTAAGGGTTTTTGTACGGTGCGTTCACCGCGCCCGAGGCTCACCGTCAGGTACTTACTGGCGTCGTCGGCCCAGTCGGTGAGATCGAGGCAGGCAATAAAGCCGGTATGGCTGAAATCCAAGTAGGCGGTGTCGACCACGTCGAGTTGAGTGTTCAGGGCGAAGGCCTCGGTCTCGCGCAGCAGCGCAATGAACAAGCGTTCCGTTTGCTCCAAGGATTCGAGTACAAATACCACATGGCCAGCCAACACTTCGTTGTGCTGATCCAGCTGCAGACCCAGTTGCTCGGTGGCGCGCCGGGTAAAGCCTTCAAACGGTAGCTGCTCGCTACGCCATTGCTGCACCAAAGCACGCAGCCCGCTTTGCTCTGGGTCGAAGCGACCGTATTGCTTGCCCGCACGAGCCGCTTGTACGCGCTTTATCTCGTTCACCAGCGTCTGGCCATGCGGTTCCAACGGACATTCCTCGGCGCGCGCGTTGATCAGTGCGCTGGTTTGGCTGTCGTCTTTACTGAGCTGGTGGATGATGAACTGGCGAACGGGCATGGCAATGGGATCCCTTCAGGGTGAACAAAGGCGCTATGGTAACAGGCCGACGCACTGAAAGGCACTCTGAGGGATGTACCACCTTGGCGTATGACTTGCCCCAACTAGACTACAGCCTGATAAGGGAGCACACATTTCACTTCCGCCATGGCGTAGTCGTCTCGATGGGTTTTTTAGTGGTCAATCGGCGTTGCGCACCAGGCGAACACGCAGCTCACTGGTGCGAAAGCTAGGGCTCAGGTCGCCAAACAAGAAACCGACTTCCCACGCATAAAGATCATGGCCCGTGTAGGCGGCGGCGGTCCAAAACCAATTGGGTGGGGTCTGCGGGAAAATATCGCCATTCACAGACGGGTTCCAGCAGCGTGTTTCGACAATGGTGCGCAGCTCGTAAGGATAGGGTACGCGCCAATCATCATGGTCGGCATCACGGGCTGCATTGGCTTCTTGTGCTCTGAGTTGTGCGCCCTCCCAGCTGAAAGCCTGCGCCGTGCCAGTACAGGTATTGCCGCGCCACACCTGGCCTTCGGAGCAGCGCTTCCACATCAGCCCGGTGGTCTTGTGCGTGACGGTGCCATTACGATGGTCGATAAAGTCGGATGTCGGTGTCTCAAAAGGCAGTGCTGACACTTCGTAGTCGCCGTTACAGGCAGACTTGGCGATAGCGCTAAGCACCAGAGTGCCAATGAAAGCCGCAGTTAGAGTACGCGTTGTCATGGTTGCTCGTTAGAAGTTAGCCGGTGTCGTGGCGGACACCACAACACAGGGTTCGTCATAGGGGTTTCTAAACCGGTGTGGGCGGGTAGACTCGAAGTAATACCCATCACCTGCATTCAGTTCGTACACTTCGCCGTCGACGGTGAGTTCGAGCTTGCCGGACACCACCATGCCTGACTCTTCGCCTTGGTGTTCGTACATTTCCTCGCCGGTGTCAGCGCCCTTGGCATAGGTTTCCTTCAAGAAGGCGATGGCGCGCTGCCCAAAGGCTTTGCCAACCAGCTGGTATTTCACGCCTTCGCCAACGGAGAGGTCCATCATTTCTTCGTCACGATAGACCACCTGTGGCATTTCGTGGTCGCCTTCGGTACTGAAGAAGTCAACGAGCGAGATGGGAATGCCGGACAGTACCTTTTTCAGTGAGCTCACACTGGGACTGACGCTGCTTTTTTCGATCATGGAAATGGTGCTGTTAGTAACACCCGCTCGCTTAGCGAGTTCGCGTTGTGACAAGCCAAATTGCTTCCGAATCTGCTTGAGGCGTGGCCCTACGTCCAAATCTTCGATCTCCCGTTGGTTTGTTAGCTCGTCCCGATGACTCAGGAAATAAACAAAAAACTGACTAAACGTACTTGCAACCTTTTGATCAATGTGTCAATTATATACAACACTTGAGCAAAATAATATACGAATTTCTATGTACTTAAATCCGCTGACTCATACTGATAACTTGCCCGACTCCTACTACGCAGCAACGCGTAATTCTACCGCCGATTACCCGAAATTGGAGGGTGAAGTACGTACGCAGATTTGCGTCATCGGTGGCGGCTTTGGTGGCGTGAATACCGCCCTTGAACTGGCCGAGCGAGGCTTTGAAGTGGTGCTGCTGGAAGGGCGAAAAATTGGCTGGGGTGCGTCGGGTCGCAACGGCGGGCAGTTGATTCGTGGCATCGGTCACGGCACCGAGCAGTTCCGTAAATACATTGGTGAACAGGGCATGGAAGCCATAGACCGCATGGGCTTTGAGGCCGTCGACATCGTGCGTGAGCGGGTAGCCAAATACCAAATCGATTGTGACCTCAAAATGGGTTACTGCGACCTCGCCAACAAACCTGAACACCTAAAGCATTTTGCCGAAGACAAAGACTGGTTGGACAAGATGGGCTACGGTCACCATACCGAGCTACTCAGCGCCGATCGGATGCACGAAGTCGTGGGTTCAGACGCTTACGTCGGTGGACTGATCGACATGGGTAGCGGCCACGTTCATCCGCTGAATTTGGTGTTGGGCGAGGCCGCTGCTGCTGCTCAGTTGGGTGTTAAAATATTTGAACAGGCCTTGGTCACCAAGGTCGAGCAGGGTGAGCCAAATCGTGTGCACACCGAAACCGGTACTGTGGTTGCTGATACCTTGGTGATTTGTGGCAACGCGTATGTGGCCGGGTTAGACCCCGTGCTGGAGGGCAAGGTCCTGCCCGCAGGCAGCTACGTTATTGCCACCGAGCCACTCAGCGACGAGCAGGCCAGACGTGTGCTGCCGCAAGACATGGCGGTGTGCGACCAAAAAGTAGGGTTGGATTATTACCGCCTGAGCGCCGACAACCGGCTTTTGTTTGGTGGTATCTGCAACTACTCCGGGCGTGACCCGAAGAGCATTGAAGGCGTGCTGCGCCCGCATCTGGTCAAGGTGTTCCCCTACTTAGCGGACGTAAGTATTGACTACCAATGGGGTGGCATGATCGGCATTGGTGCTAACCGTATGCCGCAGATTGGCCGCTTGAAGCCCAATGTGTACTACGCGCAAGCTTATGCCGGGCATGGCCTGAACGCCACGCACATGGCGGCCAAATTGATCGCCGAATCCATCAGTGCTGAGTCACAGCGCATTGAAGTATTTGAGAAGATCCCGCACATCACCTTCCCTGGTGGGAAGTTGCTGCGGTCGCCGTTGCTGGCGTTGGGGATGCTGTATCACCGTTTAAAGGAAATGGTGTAGTAACTTTTGCCGAGACTTGTTAATGCTTGAGTGATGGGACCATTAGAGCCTGTTATGTGCGCAGGGCGTGTGCCTCAAGGCGCGCCTTTCGGCCTGCCGTGAAGCGCCGGAGGCACACCCCGAGAGCACATAACAGGCTCTAATGGTATTGCTGTGATCAGTCGAGCTTAATCCACGTCGCTTTCAGCTCGGTGTACTTGTCGAACGCATGCATTGACTTGTCACGACCGTTACCGGACTGCTTATAGCCCCCAAACGGTGCCGTCATATCGCCACCGTCGTATTGGTTTACCCACACCGAGCCAGCACGAATGCCCTTCGCCATGCGGTGGGCTTTGCCCAAGTTGCCGGTCCAGATCGCAGACGCCAAACCGTAGATGGTGTCGTTGGCAATTTTTAAGGCTTCTGCTTCGTCTTTAAAGGTAATGGTCGCCAGAACCGGTCCGAAGATCTCTTCTTGCGCAATGGTCATGTCGTTGGTTACGCCTTCAAACACCGTAGGCTCGATGAAGAAGCCGTTTTCCACCGCACTGGCACGCTTGCCGCCGCTGGTGACACGACCGCCATCGGCTTTGCCCTTCTCAATATAGCTCAGCACCTGGTTCATCTGCTGTTCATCAACAATGGCGCCAACGTTGGTGTTGGGGTCTAGCGGGTTGCCCGGGCGCCATTTGCCGACGTGTTCACGCACCTTCGCCATAAAAGTCTCGGCAATGGACTCTTCTACCAACAGGCGAGAACCGGCGGTACAAACCTCACCCATGTTGTAGCAAATGGCGCTGGCTGCCGCTTCTGCAGCGGCGTCGAGATCCGGCGCGTCGGCGAAAACAATGTTGGGTGATTTGCCGCCTGCTTCGGTCCAGACGCGTTTCATGTTTGATTCGCCGGCGTAGATCATCAATTGCTTAGCGATCTTGGTTGAGCCAGTGAAGACCAGAGTGTCTACATCCATGTGCAACGCCAGTGCTTTACCGACGGTATGACCGTAGCCGGGTAAAACGTTCAGTACGCCGTTAGGGATGCCTGCTTCGGTGGCCAATTGCGCTAGGCGAATAGCGGTCAGGGGCGATTTCTCAGACGGCTTCAGAATGACCGAGTTACCCGTGGCTAATGCTGGGCCAATCTTCCAGCTTGCCATGATCATGGGGAAGTTCCAGGGTACGATGGCCGCGACGACACCCGATGGTTCGCGGGTGATCATGCCGATTTCGTTGTCGGGGGTGGGGGCCAGCTCATCATAAAGTTTGTCGATCGCTTCGGCGCACCAGCGGATGCAGCGCACCGTGCCGTTGATGTCTACCGTCAGGGCGTCAGCTATGGGTTTGCCCATGTCGAGGGTTTCCAGCAGCGCCAACTCTTCTTTGTTCGCTTCGATCAAATCGGCATAACGCTGCATAATGACTTTGCGCTTGGCGGGTGCCAGCGCCGACCAGTCACCGCGCTCAAACACGCTGCGTGCAACGGCAACGGCAGCATCGGCATCGGCTTGGTCGCAAGAGGCCACTGGCGTCAGCAGGCGGTTATCAATGGGGCTGTGTTTGGCAAAGGTTTCGCCGCTCACCGCATCACAGGCTTCGCCGTTCACCCAGGCACGGCCATCGGGCTTTAATGCAGCTGCTTTGGTCTGCCAGTATTCAAAATTATGCACGTTTGCCATGGGTTCCTCACTGTTCTTGCTCAGAAAAGAGTTAATAGTCGTGGGCACACAATAGCTCTGAGCGTGAATTAATTCAATATATCGAACAATAAATCATTGGGCCGAACGTCAGTTTTGCCGTTATTGGGCGTCCTTTTATGGCCGGATAATCTATGTTCGTGGGGAAAGTAAGAAAATTTTCCAGAAACCATTGATGTTTGATTTATTTTACATACACTGGGCAGCAAGTGTTCAAAATAACAGACAACCAAGATCAATCGACTGGGCGCACAGAATCTTTTAGATGCCCCAATTTTTAGCTAGCAGGTGGCGCATGTCCTCTCACAACCCTTCATTAAACGCATTCTGGATGCCTTTTACCGCCAATCGCCAGTTCAAGGGCAAGCCACGCTTGCTGGAATCGGCTGAAGGTATGTATTACACCAGTGAAGATGGCCGCTCTATTCTCGATGGCACCGCAGGCTTATGGTGTGTCAACGCCGGACATGGCCGCAGTGAAATCTCCAGTGCTGTCGCCAAGCAGATTGCCAAAATGGACTACGCTCCGACCTTCCAAATGGGGCATCCATTGCCGTTTGAGCTGGCCGAGCGCCTCATCAAGCATACGCCAGATGGCCTGAACAAGGTGTTCTTCACTAACTCTGGCTCGGAATCGGCTGACACCGCACTGAAAATCGCCTTGGGCTATCACCATGCTCGTGGTCAGGCCCAGCGCACACGCTTTATCGGCCGTGAGCGCGGCTATCACGGGGTTGGTTTTGGCGGCATCTCGGTCGGTGGTATCGGCAACAATCGCCGCTCGTTCGGCAACCTGTTAGCGGGTGTTGATCATCTGAAGCACACGTTGCTGCCGGAGAATGCCTTTGCCAAAGGCTTGCCAGAAAAAGGTCTGTGGCTGGCGGATGAACTGGAACAGCGCATTGCTTTGCATGGTGCGGACACCATAGCCGCTGTGATCATCGAGCCGGTTTCCGGGTCGGGTGGTGTCATCATGCCACCAGAAGGCTATTTAAAGCGCATCCGTGAAATCACTCAAAAGCACGGTATCTTGTTGATTTTTGATGAGGTTATCACTGGCTTTGGCCGTGTCGGCAAAGCTTTCGCGGCGAATCGATTTGACGTGACGCCGGATATTCTCACCACCGCTAAAGGCCTGACCAATGGGGCTATTCCCATGGGTGCGGTGTTTGTGAGTGACACCATCCACGATGCCTTTATGCAAGGTCCGGAAGAGGCGATCGACTTTTTCCACGGCTACACCTATTCCGGACACCCGGTGGCGGCGGCAGCCGGTTTAGCGGCGTTGGATATCTACGAGCGTGATGGCTTGTTTGAGCGCACTCTGGAAATGGAAGGCTATTTCCAGGAAGCACTGCACAGCCTGAAAGACCTGCCGAATGTAAAAGACATTCGTAACCTTGGCTTGATTGGTGCGGTGGAATTCCACCCGGACGATAAAGTGGGTAAGCGCGGCTACTCAGTGTTTGAGCATTGCTATTGGCAGGGCAACACCTTGGTGCGTTGCACGGGCGACATCATTGCGATGTCCCCCCCGTTGATCATCGAGAAAGCGCATATCGATCAACTGGTCGATGCCATGGGTAAAGCGATCCGCGCGGCGGCGTAACGGACGTTGATTCCGGGTTTAGGTGGTTGTTAGCCCTAGGCTGACACGCCGTAAAATACGTCCCTGTAGGCTCGTCAAGCGCATCCTTGCGCTTGAACGGTCAGCCTAGGGCTAACAACCACCTAAACCCTGAAGAATCGAATCACGTAGGGCGGGTGCTCTGCCACAAAAGCACACCCGCGATAAGCCAATAATTAAACAAGGCAATCTGAACGTGATGATTGCTGGGGGGTTAGGAGACAGGTGTCTTCGCCCGACGATCCGCCTCCTAAACCCCGTACTAAAGTTATATTTTTGCAAATAGGACAGTTTATGATCTCGATTAACCACTTCATCAAAGGCGAAACGACCGCCCCGAGCGAACGCCAGGCACCGGTTTTTAACCCCGCTACCGGCCAGCAAACCGGCTCGGTGTCCTTGGCAACTGCCCAAGAAACCGAACAAGCCATTGCTGTTGCAAAAGCTGCATTCACGGGCTGGGCCGAAACGTCCCCGCTGAACCGCGCGCGTGTTTTATTCAAGTTCCGCACGATTCTTGAAGAGCGTATGGACGAACTGGCGCGAGTGATCAGTTCCGAACACGGAAAAGTCTTCGAGGATGCGCGTGGTGAAATCATCCGTGGCATGGAAGTGGTGGAATTTGCTACGGGTATTCCGCATTTACTGCGTGGCGAAATTACCGAGCAAGTCGGTCGTGGCGTAGACGCTTGGTCACTGAACCAGCCGTTGGGCGTGGTTGCGGGTATCTCTCCCTTCAACTTCCCTGCCATGGTACCTATGTGGATGTGGCCAGTGGCCATTGCCTGCGGTAATACCTTTATCATGAAGCCATCCGAGAAAGACCCTTCAGCACCGATGCTGGTGGCGCAGTGGCTGAAAGAAGCGGGCCTGCCAGACGGAGTGTTCAATATCGTAAACGGTGACAAAGAGGCGGTTGATGTGCTGCTGACGCACCCAGATATTCAAGCCGTTAGTTTTGTGGGTTCTACGCCGATTGCTGAATACATCTATAGTACGGGCAGCGCGCACGGTAAGCGTGTACAGGCTTTGGGTGGCGCAAAAAACCACATGGTCGTGATGCCCGACGCCGATCTTGATATGACCGTTAATGCCCTGATGGGCGCCGCCTACGGCTCCGCTGGTGAGCGTTGCATGGCGATTTCGGTGGCGGTGGCGGTGGGTGACGACGTGGCCGACCGTCTGGTCGCTCAGTTGGCGGAAAAAACCAAGCAGCTCAAAATCGGCAACGGCGCTGAGAAAGGCCTTGATATGGGCCCGCTGGTCACCAAGGAACATCGTGCCAAGGTGTTGGGCTACATTGATCAAGGTGTTAAAGAAGGCGCTACACTGGTGGTTGATGGGCGTGACTTTACCCTGGTCGGTCACGAAGATGGTTATTTTGTCGGAGGTACACTGTTTGACCACGTTACCCCTGAGATGACCATTTACCAGGAAGAAATTTTTGGGCCAGTCCTTTGCGTGGTACGGGTGCCTGATTACGTTACTGCCGTCAAACTGATTAACGCGCACGAATATGGCAACGGCACCGCGGTATTTACGCGCAGCGGTGGTGTAGCACGCCAGTTCGTACACGACATTCAAGTGGGTATGGTGGGGGTGAACGTGCCAATCCCTGTGCCCATGGCTTTCCATTCGTTCGGTGGTTGGAAGCGCTCACTGTTTGGTGCAAACCACGTCCACGGCATGGAAGGCGTGAAGTTTTACACCAAACGCAAAGCCGTTACGGCGCGCTGGCCTGAGGGCGACCTTGGCGCAGAGTTTGTTATGCCAACGATGTAAGGCGCAAGCAGTCCGCTGAGTTTTGGGCGTAAGATTAATTGAGTAGGGCGGGTGTTTACACCCGCCGTATAGGCCGGAGAAATCATGAACATCAACAACATACTTGACGTCAAAACCCCTGCGGAAGACGTTGAGTCTTATTTGCCCGACGCGGACAAGATCATCAATGGTCAGCCGAAACAGCGGGTATGGAACCTGATGAGTTCCAAAGACGACCGTTTTCACAGTGGTATCTGGGACTCTCAGGCCGGGCACTGGAAGGTCAGTTATAGCGAAGACGAGTACTGCCATATTCTGGAAGGTGAATCCATCATCCATGACAACGAAGGCACCCACAAAATCGTTAAAGCAGGCGACCATTTCTTGATTCCCGCCGGATTTAAAGGCTCATGGGAAGTGCCGTCGTATTGCAAAAAGATCTACGTTATCTACGAATAATCAAAATACGTGATAGGGCATTGAATCATGCAAAAAACACCGCATACCGGATCATACTACGCGGCGAGCGCGAACCCGTCGCCAGAGCGTCCACCGTTACAGGAGTCGCTCGACACCCAAATTTGCATCATTGGTGCTGGCTACACCGGCCTGTCGAGTGCACTGCACCTCGCCGAAGCGGGCTACAAGGTGGTTGTATTGGAAGCCGCGCGTATTGCCTATGGCGCCAGTGGACGCAACGGCGGTCAGTTGGTTAACAGCTACAGCCGTGATATCGACGTCATTGAGCGCAATTACGGTACCGAAATGGCTAAAGCGCTCGGTGGTATGGCGTTTGAAGGCGCGCAAATCATTAAAGAGCGCATCGCCAAATACGACATCCAGTGTGACTTCAAGCCCGGCGGTATGTTCGCCGCCTTGAACAAAAAACAATTCAAAGGGTTACAGCACCACAAAGCCTTGTGGGAACGTTTTGGCTACAACGAATTGGAATTGCTCGACGCTGAGCAAACGCGTCAGCACATTGCCAGTGATGAATACGTTGGAGCACTGCTCGATAAGGGCGCGGGTCACATTCATCCGCTGAACTTGGCGCTGGGTGAAGCGGCCGCGGTGGAGTCGCTGGGCGGCAAAATCTACGAAGACTCTAAGGTCATTAAAATTGAGCGCAAGGAGCGCCCGGAAGTGTTCACCCAAAGCGGTGGTAAAGTCACTTGCGACTATTTAATCATCGCCGGAAACGCCTATCTGGGTGGTTTGGTGCCTGAATTGGCGGCAAAGTCGATGCCATGTGGCACGCAGATCGTTACGACGGAAGTGCTGGATGAGGACGTGGCGAAATCGTTGATTCCCGGCCAACAGTGCGTTGAAGACTGTAACTACAAGCTAGACTACTACCGCATCACTGGCGACAACCGCTTACTGTACGGTGGTGGCACCTCTTACGGCGGTGGCGACCCGGTATCCATTGAGGCCTTCTTACGGCCGCATTTGGAAAAGACCTTCCCACAATTGAAAGGCATAAAATTCGACTACGCGTGGGGCGGAGACTTCCTGTTGACGCTGAGCCGCTTGCCGCAGTTTGGCCGTCTGACGCCGAAGATATTCTACGCTCAGGGCTACAGCGGCCACGGAGTTACGACGACGCACCTCGCGGGTCGTTTGATCTCCGAAGCCGTGAAAGGCCACGCTGAGCGTTTCGATGCCTTTGGTCAGCTCAAACACTTCCCATTCCCTGGCGGGCGCTTGCTGCGTACCCCTTACACCGCCTTGGGCGGTTTGTATTACGGTCTGCGCGATAAGTTGGGTATTTAGTACTCAACCTGTTGCTTCATACAGGTTGGGCGAATGCCCAGCCTGTATGCTTTTTCCTTGGCTTAATACCGGCTGCAAATTTCCCGCTGAGCCTTTATGCTGAGGGCGTATTCTCGGTAGGTGAAAGCGATGGCTAACCCCTCACTGCTCATGTTTCTCGCTGATGCACTGCTCGTTATGCACGTGCTGTTTGTGCTCTTTGTGGTACTTGGGCTGCTGGCTATCTATGTTGGCTACTTTCTGCGGTGGGCATGGGTGCGCAACAAAATCTTCCGTATTGTTCACCTCGGCGCCATAGGCATTGTGGTGGCTCAGTCTTGGTTGGGGCTGATCTGCCCGTTAACGATTTGGGAAATGGCATTGCGTGAAAAAGCGGGTGGTGATACTTATGCCGGGTCTTTCATACAGCACTGGCTGCAAAGCCTGCTGTATTACAGCGCGCCTGAATGGGTTTTCATTACCGTATACACCGTCTTTGGTAGTTTGGTGTTGGCCAGTTGGTTTGTGGTGAGGCCGCACTAGACTAGACTAGGCTCAGCGCAAGGGTGAAGGTTGGTGAGACGCTACTCCTGGTCTGGCTGACTCGACCCGGAGTAGCGTGCTCTGCTGCATCAATATTCAGCGTTGTGATAGACGTTTTGCACGTCGTCACAGAAGTTCAGCATATCCACCAGTTTTTCGAATTGTTCAATGTCGACGCCTTCAATGGCGGTCATCATTTGCGGAATGAACTGAATCTCTTCTACTTCGAAATCGATGTTGGGGAAGGCGGCTTTCAAGGCGTTGCGCGTGTTCCCAAATTCGGTATGGGGCGCAAATACGGTGATCTTGCCGTCGGCCACTTCGATGTCGCTGACATCTACGTCCGCTTCCATCAGGGCTTCCAGAACCGGCTCTTCATCGTCGCCTGCAAACACAAAAATGGCGTCGTGATCGAACAGGTGGCTAACCGCGCCAGCCGCACCGAGTTTGGCTTTTACCTTGTTGAAGCAGGTGCGCACGTCGCCGTAGGTACGGTTCGGGTTGTCGGTCAGGCAATCCACAATGATCATGGTGTTGCCGGGGCCAAAGCCTTCGTAACGCGCCACCGCAAAGTCTTCGCCTCCACCACCCGCAGCCTTGGTGATCGCTTTTTCGATCACGTGAGCGGGTACCTGTTCTTTCTTCGCGCGCTCCAGCAACGAGGCCAGCGCGAGGTTACCGGTGGGCTCGGAGCCGCCCGATTTGGCACACATGTAGATTTCACGGCTGTAGCGACTGTAAATCTTGGCCTTCATGTCTGAGGTTTTGGCCATAGACTCTTTGCGGTTTTGGTAGGCTCTGCCCATTGTGATACACCATCATTAATACAAAACTGGCGCAATTCTAGTCGTTATTGGGTGGCAGAGCTACTGGATACCGGCGTTAAAACAAGGCAATCTGTGGGCTTGTTTTGTTTCGGAGTCGTTCGTAATGTCAGACCCTTTTCATCGTCTGCATACTGCCATGAATCAGTTCGCCTCAGCGCGCGACTGGGATCAGTTTCATTCACCTAAAAACCTGGCCATGGCGCTGACGGTGGAAGCCGCCGAATTGCAAGAGTGCTTTCAGTGGTTGACGGAAGCTCAGTCGACTGCGTTGAGCCCTGAACAACTGACCGCTGTGCGTGATGAAATAGCCGATGTACAACTGTATCTCATTCGCTTGGCGGGCAAACTTGAGATCGACATCGAACAAGCTTGTTGGGACAAAATGAAGAAGAACGACGCCAAATACCCGGCGGAAAGGGTCAAGGGCAGTGCGCGTAAGTACACCGATTATGAGTAGTAATAGGAGGCAGGCATGTTGAAGACGTTATGCCTTTGGGGCCGCCGCTTGGCGTTGTTGGTATTGGCCGCTCTGGCACCGGCGTATCTATTGGCTGCGCTGTATGGCGTGCCAGCGTTTTTCGTGATCGCTAGTCTACTGGTGGTGCTGGGGGCTGTACTGCTGTTTGTCCGTCAACGCTTCACGGGCCGTAAACCGCAGGGCTGGAGCTATATAGCCTTTACTTTGGCGCT
Source organism: Salinispirillum sp. LH 10-3-1 (assembly GCF_030643825.1). GTDB lineage: Bacteria > Pseudomonadota > Gammaproteobacteria > Pseudomonadales > Natronospirillaceae > Salinispirillum. The sequence goes on along the minus strand of NZ_CP101717.1, from coordinate 3,104,043 downwards.
GTTTTTGTTGGTTTGGCAGCCCATGGTGGCCCTGCACGCGCACTACGCGCCGCCTGGCTTGGCGGTGGTGGTGAATCACCTGACTTACGTCATCGCCGGGTTAGTGCTGGCTGGATTGTATTTCAGCCGCGAGGGACGCGCATGACCGAGCGTTATCTGTTTCTGGGAGACTCTGTTACCGACTGCGACCGCCAACGCAGTGTCAAACAACCTAACCGCAGTGAAGCCCTAGGGTATGGCTGGGTGAACCGTGTGGCGACTGAGTTATTGGCAATGTCGCCCAGTGCGCAGGTGTGGAACCGAGGTTTTGGTGGGTGTCGGGTGAATGAATTGCTGACCCATGATTGGTGCCCCCTAAAGCAGACACGCGGAAGCGACTTTACCTGTATCACTCTGTTGCTGGGTATCAACGATATTTGGTATCCCATGTCAGACCATGAAGCTCCGGATGTAGCGCGCATTTTGGCCAACTTTAACGCCTTGCTGGAGACCTTAAAACCGCTGATGGAGCGCATGGTGGTGATGGAGCCTTTTGCTATTCCCGGTACCGCGACCGATGATCAGTGGTGGCCACCGCTGCAGGCCATGCAATTCGGCATGGCTGAGTTGGTGGCCCAGCATGGGTTGATCTGGCTGCCCTTGCAAGCTGAGTTCAGTGCGCATAGCGCCGGCCAGTCTGCGCTTTGGGCTTACGATGGTGTGCACCCGGAAGTATTGGGGCATCGTTGGTTGGCTGACCAGTGGTTAACCAAGGTGGCGTGCACAGGTTAGTTGGACGCACCACGTTGCAGCCATTTATCGACATACCAGCAGCTTGCTGTCATGGTCAGGTCTTCGCTGCGTGCCCAAGCCAGTCCTGCGCGCACCAGCTTTTCTGCCAATCCTCTATTTCTCAAGGCTTGGGGCACGTAGGTGCGTGAAAAGTCGACGGCATCGTCCGTAAGCTGGTACTCCAAAACGGCTTCGCCTTCCGGTAACCGAATGACAAAGCGCTGTTGTTGCGGTTCGTGTTCGCACGTCGTATCGGTTGTTGTCTGTCGGGCGTTCATTGGCGTGCCCGGCGAGGGAGCTGGCGTGGTGACGACGGTCAGTTTCGCTTGCTGCTTAGTCAGCGCCATTTCTTCCGCATGCAGCAAGGCCAGTTTGGCAAAAATGGCTTTGCGCATGGACTGCCGATTGTAGTCCGACATGCTTCCGGCCTTGTCCAAGGTGATCTTATGCAGATGCAGGCAGGGAAACTCAGCACCAAATTCCCGCAAGTCACCTTTCACAATCACCGGCAGCAGGGCTTTATCATCGCTCTGCCGCGACAACATCTTGGCGAGGGCTTGCCGAAAGGGAGTGCTTTGCTGACCAATACCGCCGTTGGTATCGCGCTTCACCAGCTGCAGGCCTGGCTTGCCAATCAATTCACCGGGCACCACCATCATCGGCGTCGTTTCCACACTCTCTGCGGGTACGCGATTAAAGGTGTCGTGATAGGCGAAACGGTCAGGAATGACGACGATACGTGAATTGTTGTTGGTGAAATTCAGCGAATAATTGGTGTAGAGCTGTTCAACACTGGGGCTATAAACGCAAAGCTTACCCTCGAACCGCATAACGAATTCATACGATTTTTCGCGTGGGAGCTTGATGTCCCACTGTAGGTCGAGGTTGGTGCCTGAGTCAGACACTGCCATTGCGTTGCTCCATGCTAAAAAACACTGCGTCTAGCCCATGACTTTAGCACAGCCCTATATGGGTGTCAGTCAAACGGTCAGGTTTTGAAAGATCTAAACCTGATCTGGATCAACCCCTATTTTGCTGCACTGTCTATTATAGTGCTATGACAGTGCTCCATTTTCGCAGCGCGTTCACAGAGAGGAAATGCCATGTCCAGCTTACAAATAGAACAAATTGATGTGTTGTTGGTGCCGGTTGATGGGTCCAAAGGCTCACATAAAGCCGTCCGCTTAGCCGCCGGAATGGCGCAAGCGCAAGGCGCAGAACTGGAGCTGCTGTATGCGTTCCCAGCCAATGCGCTGGAGCTGATCGGGCCGTTAGGTGAAACGGCTTCGGCGGAACAGCTTAAGTATTTGAACACGGAGACCTTCGACAAGCTGCGTCAAGACAGCGCGCGCAAAGTGTTCGATGACGCATTAGCGCAAATACCGCCTGACCAGCATGGTCGAGTGAAAGAGGTTTTATTACCTGGAGACCCGGCGGAAGCGGTACTTAAGCATGCGAACACCTGTAAAAACCCGATGATTGTGGTAGGCAGTCGCGGCTTGTCACGGGTGCGTGAACTGTTGCTCGGCAGTGTGAGTCAGCGCTTGGTGCATCATGCACATTGTCCGGTCACCGTGGTGCACTAAGGGTGTTTGGAATTAAGTGCGCCTGTTGCGCTGAGGTTACAGTTTTAAGTCCAGTAATAAATTAGGAACAGTGCGATGCTTGGCAGTATCTGGCGCTCTGCGTAGTATCAGTTGGCTGCTCGATTCGGGCGGATGACCGGTTGGTTAGGGCGCTTTCGAGAATCGTACTTATGGACAAAACAGTAAGAAGTGGTGTTTTTTATGCCCTGACAGCCTATGGCTTGTGGGCAGTGGCGCCCATGTATTTTAAGCTGATGCAGGACGTTGCCGCACCCGAAATACTGGCGCATCGCGTATTGTGGTCATTTGTGCTGACGCTGGCGCTTATTGTGGCGTTTCGTAAGCGTGATGTGCTCTGGGCTACCATGAAGTCCCGCCGCGCGCGCTGGCTACTGTTGTGCTCCACGGCCATCATTGGCTTTAATTGGGGGTTGTTTATCTGGTCGGTGCAAAGCGGCTTCATGCTCAGCGCCAGCTTGGGGTACTACATCAACCCATTGGTGAATATCCTTTTTGGTATGCTGTTTTTTGGTGAGCGTTTGGGCAAAGTGAAAACCGCTGCGGCGCTGATTTGTTTGGCTGCGGTGGCCTACGAATTGATTCAGTTTGGGCGCTTGCCGTGGATCGCATTAGCGCTAGGTGTCAGCTTTGCGCTCTATGGTCTGGTGCGTAAAAAGCTGGCGGTCGACAGCTTCACCGGTATGGCCATGGAAACCGGCTTGCTGCTGCCCTTAGCCATTGGCTATTTGTGGTTCAGTACCAGCCCGACGACAGACTTGTTCGCCAATACCGGCTGGACGAACTTCCTGTTGTTCGCCGCGGGGCCCGTGACCATGGTGCCGCTGATGTGCTTCGCCGCGGCGGCCAACCGCATCAGCATGACCGCCTTGGGATTCTTTCAATACATCGCGCCCAGCGGTGTCTTCTTGTTGGCGGTGTTTGTGTACGGCGAGGAATTGGCACCCGAAAAGCTGGTCACCTTCGGCATGATCTGGTTTGCCCTGATCATGCTTTCCGTAGATACCCTGTATCGCTGGCGGCGCGGACCGAAAATACCGGTGGTGCCAGCGGCTTAGTTTCTTTAAGCGCGAATTAAGTAGAGTATGCCTCCGGCGCTCCACGGCAGGCCGAGAGTCGCACCTTGAGGCATACTCTACTTAATCCACGCGATAGCTATGCGCCAAGTTCTAAGATGCAGTGTGGCGTCAGGAATGCAGGCGCTTCATGGCTCAGCCACACCAATCCTTTGTTGGCGAGCTGTGGTGTTAGTTGATGCATGATCTTGGCGGCGGTTTCGTCATCGACGCCGCGAAAGGGTTCATCCAAAATCACCCAGCGTACTTCAGGTTGTAGCCAACGCAAGATGACCCGCGCTAAGGCCACGCGACGTTGTTCACCGCCCGACAGCGCCAAGCCATTCTCACCTATCCAGGTATCTAAACCCTGCGCCGATTGCTCCACGCGGTCGCCCAAAGCCACCCACTCCAACACCTGCCATAGCTGTTCGTCGGTGGCGTTAGGATTGCCCAGCAACAGGTTGTTGGCGAGGGTGTCGTTGAACACCTTGGTGTCCTGTGTCAGCCACGCCGTTTGCGCGAGTCTAGGCAAAGCGAGCGTGGCTGCGAGGGTTGATTTGCCGCTGCCTGAAGCTCCGGTGATGACACCGCTTTCGCCGGGTGTTAAGTCGAAGAATTGATCGTTGGCGGTGACACGCAGAGTGGCTGAATCAGGCACTATGGGCGCATTTTGTGCTGTATCAGGGGCCATCTCGTTCAAGCGCTGTGCGGCGGCGAGAGTCTGCCCGAAAAACGCGAATGACCGGGGTAGGTTGGCGAAGGCTTCATTGAGCGCCAGCAGGCCGAGCAATAACATCACCAACAATGGCCCTGATACGCCCTGGTCAATATAGACCTGTATGCCCAGTATCAGCACGGTGGCTATTATTAAAGCCAGTCCGGCATTGACCAGGCTTTGTACCAGACCAATCACCCGCGCCAACGAGTGTTGCTGCGCTTGCAGCGCATCGGCGTGCGAAGACACCAACAAGGCGTGTGTGGCGGCGTGTCCAGCGGCGGTGAGTTCGGCATGGCCGCGCAAGTGATCGACACTGTGAATGCGTACCTGTTCGGTCAACTCGGTCAGTGCAGCGCTGTGTTTTTTGCCCAGTACAGCTGGTAACAGGGTCGCCAGTCCCAGCAGTCCCCAAAGGCTAAAAAACACCCAAAAGGCGGCGCTTGGATTGTGGTTTAACAACACCCACCACAGTACCGCACTGACCCAGCATAGCGTTAGAGCGGCAACCAGAGGCGGGGCGAGCAGGCGTAGATACAGGTTGTCGAGGGTGTCTAGGTCGCTGGTCAGGCGATTCAGCCATTGGCTGCTGCGTTGGCGATTGAGTTGCAGTACGGACAAACGGCTGATGCGAGCAAACAAGCGTACACGTAAGTCCGCCAGCAGACGCAACACGGTATCGTGGTTGTATAGGCGTTCAAGGTAACGTGCGATGGTGCGCGTCAAGGCGAAACCGCGAATCCCGGCGCCGGGTACATAGACGTCCAGGTAAACGGCCACACCCGACGCCAGCAGCACGGAAGCCAGCCCCGCCGAGGTAATAAACCATCCCGACAGGCCGAGCAGGGCAACACCCGCGGTCAGTGTCAGGGCGAGCAACAAGCCGCCCACGAGTAAGCGCGTACGCCGTTGCAGAATCAGTTGGACCCAAGGCCATAGGCTCTTCATACCAAAGCCGCCTTATCGTTGATGCGAATAATGCGGTGCACGCGTTGCAGCAGGTCGGCGTCGTGCGAACTGAGAATCACCCCTCGGCCTTGTGCTGCCAGCCGATCCAAACAGTCGGCGATCAGCGCCGTACTCTCTGCGTCGAGCGCTGCGGTGGGTTCGTCCAACAACACCCATTGGGCATCCGACAACCAAATACGGGCAAGCGCTAAACGCTGGGCTTCACCGCCTGACAAGAAACGTCCGTCTTCCCCGACAGGGCTATTCAGGCCTTGTGGCAAACGGTGCAGTAAATCGGTTAAACCGACTTGAGCAACGGCGTCGTGCATGTCTTGTTCAGAGGCCAGCGGGGCCATCCAGCGCAGGTTATCAGCCCAACTGCCAAATAACAGAAACGGCTTCTGGCTCATCCACGCGATGGGGGCCTGTCCTGCTGGTTGACCATTCACTCGAACGCTGCCACTTGTTGGCTGAATAAAACCCGCCATCAAGTTAAGTATGCTCGATTTTCCGCTGCCGGTAGGTCCGGACAGCCCGATGATTTCACCGCGCTGGAACTGCGCATTAAAACGGTGGAACAGCGTACCGCGTTCGGGAAAGGTCAGCGTGACGTGATCAAAGACGATGGTGCTGTCTGGCGTGCTATTGATCGCAGTCGCAACCGTGTCTGTCGCCGGCTTGGATGCTGCTGTCTGTGCCTGCACTTGTGAGAGTGTCTCGGCCGCGCCCAGTGCGGCGGCTCGGTCATGGTAGTGCTGGGCAAGGGTACGCAGCGGTTGAAAGAACTCGGGCGCCAGCAGCAGAATCAAAAGCCCACTGAATAAGGTCAGATCGGTACTGGGGCCCCAATCGATATAGCCGAGCAGCCCAAAGCCAATGTAAATCGCCAGCATGGCGATGGCGACCGAGGCAAAAAACTCCAGCACCGTCGACGACAAGAAAGCCACGCGTAAGGTTTTCATGGTGAGCCGGCGGAGGTTGTTGCTGGCCTGCGCAACGGTGTCTTCGGCTTGCCGTGTTTGGCCAAAGATTTGCAAGGTGGTGATGCCGTGCAAGCGGTCGAGAAAGTGACCCGACAGGCGACTGAGGCTGGCGAAGTGTTGCTGATTAATCTTTTCGGCACCCATTCCGACCAGCGCCATAAACAGTGGAATCAGCGGGGCCGAAAACAGCAGTAACAGCGCCGCCACCCAGTCAAGATAGAACACAATCGCTAAGATAATGGCCGGTACTGCGACAGTGATGGTTTGCTGTGGCAGATAGCGCGCCACATAGCCATCCAATGCTTCCACTTGCTGAACGTATTGGCTGGCACGTTCGGCAGGCGACAGCTCTGCATTACGCAGCGGGCCATTGTCTGCCCATTGGGTCAGCAAGCGCTCACGTACCAGACTGCGCACCTGGATGCTGGCCTGTGCGCCGAAAACTTCTTGAGCGTATTGCGCCAACGCGCGCACAATTATGCACAGCAGCAACCCAGCAAGGGGCGTCATCAGCTCTGCAAGCAAAAGGCCTTCAACCAATAGCCCACTCACACTCACCGCCAACGCCCATAACAAACCGACCGTCGCCAGCCCCGCCACGGAACCCGCCACAGCCGCCAAGCGCACAGCATTTCGCGCGGGCTTAATGATCGAGCGTAGCCACTGCTTAGCGGTTGGTTCAGGCAAGTCTGTTTCCCCTTGTTTTTGGTCCGTGCCGGAAGCGAGGGCTCTCGGCGGTTACCTACGGCGCTTCACGGCAGGCCGGAAGGCGCGCCTTAAGGTAACCACCTGCGCCCGTCGCTTCGAACGTTTCAATGTTCAGCCAATTTCTCGAAAAACCGCCCAGTTGAGTGATCAAGCCTAAGCGAGGAAGGGGGACGGTTATGTCCCCTTCGCATTTCGTGCGCTTTTCGCTCGTGTTTTTTTGACGTGCTTAGTGAGTGTGGGAAGGGCGCAGGCGTATGCCTCAAGGCGCGACTCCCCGGCCTGCCGTGGAGCGCCGGAGGCATACGCCGAGAGCCCTATGCAACAGGCACACAAAAAGGCCGACGAAAAGAATCAGTGATAACCGACTCCTGCCTTCACCTTGCCGCGAAACACCCAATAGGTCCATGCCGTGTACATCAACACAAAGGGAATCACGAACAGCAAACCAATCAACAAAAACAGCTGAGACGAATGCGCCGACGATGCATCCCACAACGTATAGTCTGGCGGCACGATATAGGGCAGCTTACTGACCGCTAGTCCTAAGTAAGTGAAGACAAACAACGCCATGGTTGCCACGAACGGCATACCATCTTGTCGCTTCAGCACCGCCCGCACCAACACAATAATGGACAGCAAAGCACCCAACGGCAGCAGCCAAATCAAACTGATTTGATCAAACCAACGAGCGCGCACCAACTCGCTGATGAGTGGCGTCCAGATACTGATGATGCCAAACACCACCACCACGGCCGCCAACAGGTATGGCGTGATTTTGTACGCCCATTGTTGGATGTAATCCTCTGACTTCAGAATCAACCAGGTGCTGCCCAGCAGCGCGTAACCGGCTAACATGCCCAGCCCGGTTAAAACCGAAAACGGCGTCAGCCAGTCGAAGGCACCGCCGACGTAGCGGAAGTTCTCCGTTTCAAAGCCTTGGATGTAAGCACCCACTACCGCGCCTTGGGCAAAGGTCGCCAGCATAGAACCGCCAGCAAACGACCAATTCCACAGGTAGCGTGAAGTCTTGGCTTTGAAGCGAAACTCGAAGGCCACGCCACGAAAAATCAGCCCCGCCAGCATTAAGAACACGCCCAAATACAGTGCAGGCAGGAATACGCTGTAGACCAGAGGGAACGCGGCCAGCAGCCCGGCGCCACCCAAAATCAGCCAGGTTTCGTTACCATCCCATACCGGCGCGACCGAGTTCATCATGACGTCGCGGGCTTCTTCCGACGGCGCAAAAGGAAACAGGATGCCTTGGCCGAGGTCGAAACCGTCCATCAGCACATACATGATGATGCCGAAACCAATGATACCCGCCCAAATGGGCACTAAATCGAATACAGGTTCCATTAGCGTGCTCCTTCTTCAAGGGGAACATCCGCCGCCGAGAATGGTCGCTTGGCGCGGTGTGGGGACAGCTCGTCGTCGTGTGCCGGCGGTTGGAATTCCATACCGTCACGCAGGATGCGCATCAAGTAATACAACCCGCCGCTGAACACCAAGGCGTAAACAATGATGTAGCCGATCAGAGTGGTCAGGGCCATCCAGCCTTGCAACGACGGCGTGACGCCTTCAGCAAAGGTCATGACGCCGTAGATCAACCACGGTCCGCGGCCGATTTCTGTGGTAAACCAGCCAGCCAGAACGGCGATGAAGGGGGTAATACTCATCACCTGCAAGACGCGGAAGTACCATTGAGTTGTCCACAGTTTGCCGCGCATGCGTAAGATCAGTCCGGCAACCGATACGGCAATCATCAGAAGGCCAATCGCCACCATGACGCGGAATGACCAGAACACCCACCAAACGGGTGGCTGTTCTTCTACCGGCACGATATCTAAGCCCGGCACCACGCCATCGGCGCTGTGTTTCAGAATGATACTGGCGAGATTGGGAATGCCGATTTCGAAATGGTTCGTTTGGTTAGCCTGATCCGGCCAGGCGAACAACAGCAAGGGTACATTGCTGCGCGTTTCCCAGTTGCCCTCCATCGCCGCCACCTTCGCAGGCTGGTGCTCCAGGGTGTTCAAACCATGCAGGTCGCCGACCCACGCCTGCAGTGGAGTGAGGATTAGCAGCAGCCACAGCGACATTGATAGCGCCTTGCGATTGGCTTCCACTTCGCGACCGCGCAGCAGATACCAAGCACTCACCCCGGCCACGACAAAGCCACCGGTCAGGAAGGACGCCAGACCCATGTGCGCGAAGCGATAAGGCAGTGACGCATTGAAGATGGCTTCGGTCCATGAGGTGACGTAGAGCAGCTCGCCACGGAACTCGACCCCGGCCGGGGTGTGCATCCAGCTGTTGGCGGACAGAATCCAGAACGATGAAATGAAGGTGCCGACCGCCACCAGTACCGCCGACATCAGGTAGATGCCGGGTGGTACCTTGCCGCGACCAAACAGCAGCACGCCCAAGAACGCCGCCTCCAAGAAGAACGCCGTTATGACTTCGTAGCTTAGGATTGGCCCAAGGAAATTAGCGCTGATGTAGGAGAAGTTCGACCAGTTAGTACCAAACTGGAAGGCCATCACGATACCAGACACCACCCCCATGCCGAACACCACGGCGAATACCTTGATCCAGAACTGGGAAAGCTTCATCCATACCGGGTTCTGTGTCTTTAAATAGATGCCTTCCAAGACGGCAATAAAGGACGCCAGTCCGATGGTGAACACCGGGAAGATGGCGTGAAACGACACGACGAATGCGAATTGCAATCGTGAGAGGAAAATCGGATCGAGCTCCATGGTGTACCTCGCATTAAGTGAATCAGTGCGCTTTTTAGCGCCATTCGATCATCGCTTAGGGTCTTTCTGGCCCCGGCTTTTTGGCCAGCTTGCGTTGTAAGCTGCGCCGATGCATGCCGAGTACGCGTGCTGCCTCAGACACATTGCCGCCGCAGTCCGCCAGCACGCGCTGAATATGCTCCCACTCCACACGCCGCAGGGCGGGAGGCTGCTCTTGTATGTCTTCAACCGCATCCGGCCGGTCACCGCGCAGCGCTTGATCAACCGCTTGAATATCCACGGGTTTACTCAGGTAGTCATCTGCCCCACGCTTCATCGCGGCTACCGCCGAGGCGATGCTGGCAAAGCCTGTCAATAAGATGATTCTGATGTCTGGGTACTGCGCGCGAATGGGTTCCAGTAGCGTCATGCCGTTTTCTTCACCCAGCCGCAGGTCGAGCAAAACATGAGACGGCGCTTGCTGCAAAGCAGCCATGGCAGACGCCGATGAGTCGGCTTCCAATGTTTGCCAGCCCAGTCGAGTCAGACCACGGCCGAGCAAACGGCGAAACGCCGCATCGTCGTCGATGATCAATACAGTGCCGGTTGGTGCATCCGTCATAGTGGTTCCTCACGCAGCGGCATTTCAACATAGGCCACATGGCCCTGCGGCAGAGTCTCTATGGTCAATTGGTTACCCGAGGCTTCGAGCGTCAGGTCGGCTAACGCCAAACCAATCCCGAAGCCGTGTGTCTTAGTGCTGTGCAGGGCCACTCCAGTGAGTGAGGGTTCACCCTGTCCGTGATCGGTCACCGCAATGGTCAGCTGTTGCCCGTGGCGGGTGACGTTGAGCGCAATGTGTTTATGGCCCTGCGCTAGGCTGGCGTCGGCCGCGTTATCCAACAAGGTTAACAGCAAGTGTTGCCAGGCCAGTGCCTCTTGCACTGTTGTACCGGTCAAGTCAGGCAGTGTGGTGTCCAGCTCAATCTCCGGGCGCAACAGGCGAAAGCGCGCCAAGGTTTCACGAAACAAACTGCTGACCTTGCGCGTATTGTGTTCGGCGGCAGCCCGAGCGCCCTTGACCATGCGTTGCACGCTGTCGCGGCAGAAATCCAGTTGTTGGTCGAGGGTGTCGATGTCGTCGCGTAAGTCCGCAGGAAACTCGTCGGCGCGGCTTTTCATCTCTGCCGCAATCATCTTGAGCGTCGACAGTGGTGTGTTCAGTTCATGCGCGGCTTGGGCAGAATGCGCCGCTATACCTAGGATGGATTGATTACGCATCGCCTTGGCACGCGCCTGTTGCAGCTTGTCGCGCTGCAGGCGCAGATTGTGCGACATCCAGCTGCCAAAGGCGGTCAGCAGCGCAACGGTGAGTAGAAAATTCACCCACATGCCCAGTACATGCAACTGCATACCCGGCGATAACATCGAGGCGCTCATTAAAAGAGGCTTGTGGAACAGCATCAGCAGTGAGTAGCTGACCGAGGTCGCTATGCCGACCATGATGACCGCGCGTACGGGTAAAGCGAGCGCCACCAGCGCCACCGGGAGCAAATACAGCGACACAAAAGGATTGGTCGAGCCACCGGTCCAAAACAGCTGCCACGTCAACACCAGCAGATCAATACCAATATGCCCTACCCATTGCCACTGGGTCACCTTGCGCGTGTTGAACACCCACCAAAACAACACCAGATTAAACAGCAGCAACGCACCAACCCCGAGCCACAAGGCGGTTAATGGCAGTGTCATATTAAAGACATAGGTCGCGACGAGAATAGCGATCGTCTGACCGACTACAGCAAAACCTCGCAGCGCATAGAGTACACGCAGCAACAAAAGGTCGGCAGGCAATGACAAAGACAATATGGAAGAAGGCGACATGCCGAGTAATAGCCTATGTGTTTTTGAGTACCATCGAAGTATAACGACTAATACCCCCAATAGTATGTGGCAAAGTGTCGCACTCGTGACAACGCTGGTGTTGCTTTTGGCAACAATTGAGGTTATCTTGAAAACGTTTTCAACGACGCGAAAGGCGAGGAGAGCGGATCCATGGCAAAGATACTGGTAACAGGTGGAGCGGGCTATATCGGCAGTCATACTTGCCTGCTGTTGTTGGAGTCGGGCTATGATGTCGTGGTGCTGGACAACCTCTCCAATGCCAGTGAAGCAGCACTGCGTCGCGTACAGGAAATGACGGGTAAAACCCTGGACCTTGTCGTCGGTGACATTCGTGATACCAGTGCCGTGCGCGCACTCTTTGCCCAGCACAGCATCGACAGCGTCATTCACTTCGCAGGATCAAAAGCCGTCGGAGAGTCCGTGGAGCAGCCGATGGCCTATTACGACAACAACGTCGTCGGCACCTTGCGCTTGTGTGAAGTGATGGCAGAAGTGGGCTGCAAGCGCATCGTGTTTAGCAGTTCTGCCACCGTTTACGGTGATCCGGATGTCGTACCCATTCCCGAAACCGCAGCCCTGCGCACCTCAAACCCCTATGGGCAAACCAAACTGGTGATTGAGCAAATGCTGCGTGAGATCGCCAACGCCGACCCGGAATGGCGGGTGTCGTTGCTGCGTTATTTCAACCCCATTGGCGCGCATCCGTCCGGCCGTATCGGTGAAAACCCGAATGGTATTCCGAACAATTTAATGCCCTACGTCACCCAGGTCGCGGTGGGTAAGCGCCCGCATTTGTCGGTTTATGGTAACGACTACAGCACCCCCGACGGTACTGGCGTGCGCGACTACATTCATGTGATGGACTTGGCCGCTGGACATATTAAAGCGGTGGAGTACTTGGCACAGCACAGCGGTGCAGACGCATTCAATTTAGGCACAGGTGTGGGGTGCAGTGTGATGGATGTGGTCAACACCTTTGAGCGGGTAAACGGCGTCCCCATTCCTTACCAAATCGCGCCACGCCGCGCGGGTGATGTAGCCTCTTACTTCGCCGACCCCACCAAGGCGACACAGCTGCTAGGCTGGCAAGCAAAGCTTAATTTGGAAGATATGGTGCGGGATTCTTGGGCGTGGCAGTCGGCGAATCCCAACGGCTATTGATAGTCTATCTAGCACCACGGCTTGAGTTCATTGCAGTGGCTCCGGCATGAGCTCTCGGAATATGCCTACAGCGCTCCACGGCAGGCCGAGAAGTCGCGCTTTTAGGCATATCCCTGCGCTCATCGCCTTATTGCACTGGCGCCGTTAGAGTATTTGGTGATTCTAGTTAGGGCTAGAATGCCTTTCTGTAGGCTTTTCTTCAGATATCGATGAGCTTTGCCGTGGAGCGCCGGAGGTAACCACCCTTGCCACGCAAGGTAGGATTATCGGCGAAAGACTACGACTCTCGAAAAGTCTTCACCGACTGCCGCACCACCAATCGTGGTGCAAAGCGCAGCTCACTCTCCGCCAAGCGCGGCACCTTATTCAGCATTTGCAGAGCCAGCCTCGCTGCCGTACGACCCATCTCCTCGATAGGGTAGTGCACCGTGGTGAGCTTAGGTCGCAGATAGCGAGTAATGACCACATCGTCGAAACCGACCACCGAAATATCGTGCGGAACTTCAAACCCGCTGTCGAGTAAAAAGCCCATCGCGCCTGCCGCCATCGGGTCGTTGTAACACATCACGGCCGAGAACTTGCGTTGGTGCGCCAGCAGCTTACTCATCGCATCGCCGCCGCCATCTTCCGTCGGCTGGGCGGTTACACAGATATCGGGGTTGAACGGCACATTGAATTCATCCAGTGCTTGCTGGTAGCCATGCAAACGCTCGTCGCCATCAGAAACTTCCACCAGATTGGTGCCGATAAAGGCAATGGCACGGTGTCCTTTACTCAGCAAGTGGCGGGTGGCGAGGTAAGCGCCTTGCTGGTTGTCGAGGTAGATACTGCGGTCTTCGTAGCCCGGTACGAGGCGGTTGATGAATACGACGGGCGTACCGGTAGCGGCCAGTGCCTGCAGGCGTTCATCGCTGAGGGCTTTGGAATGCACGATGAGGGCGTCGCATTGGCGCTGTTGCAGCAGGTCCAGCGCTTTTTCTTCCCGTTGTTTGTCGTGGTACCCAGAGGTGATCATCAGAAAGCGACCACCGTCGACCACCACGTCGTCCACGCCACGCATCAGTTGCGAGAAGAATGGCGAGTCGAGTTCGCCGACCATCAGGCCAATGCAGTTTGACTGCCGGCTGACCAGAGCGCGGGCCAGGCTATTAGGGCGGTACTGCAGTTTCTTCATCGCGGCCTCGACCACGGCACGCTTTTCCGGCGCGACCGATGCTGAGTCGTTCACCACGCGCGACACGGTGGATACCGATACCCCTGCGATCCGTGCCACGTCTTTGATGTTAGCCACTGCTGCCCTCGCTCATTGAAGTACTTGTAAACGTTATCTTAACAGGCATTTGAACGCAGGGTGAAATTCATTGCTGCATTCAGCGGTGGAAAATCTACCCAGAGGTACCCGTCGCTGCACGTATTCAGGTCATTCCGTGCAGGGTTAATGGCTCGGGCCTTCAGCGCGTGTTTGTAAAGATGACAGCTGATCAGGATCTGAGCAACAAAAAATTACGGGAAAGTCTTGAAAACGTTTTCACTCTTTCGCATACTCCACTTAACAACAATAAATAACGCGCGATTTAACGCCGCGCATCGTTGAGGTCAGTATGTCCGAACAGGAGTTTCAACCCACCGAACACGCCCACCGTCGTCACAATGCACTGACCGGTGACTGGGTGCTGGTATCGCCACATCGCACCAAGCGGCCATGGCAAGGTCAGCAAGAAGATAATGCGTGGGAAGTGCGCCCCGAACACGACCCCGAGTGCTACCTGTGTCCGGGTAATACGCGCTCCGGCGGGCAGCAAAACCCGAATTACACCACCACCTTCGTGTTCACCAATGACTTTCCCGCCTTGCAGGAAGACGTGCCTGCGGCGCCCATGTCAAACGACCCATTGTTTCAGCTGCAAGCAGAGTCTGGCACCAGTCGGGTAATTTGTTTCTCCCCAGACCACAGCAAAACCCTGCCCTTGTTAAGTGACGAGGAGATGCTGGCGGTGGTGCAACTGTGGATGGCGCAGACCGCTGAATTGGGTGAAACCTATCAGTGGGTTCAGGTCTTTGAGAACAAGGGTCAGGCCATGGGTTGCTCTAACCCGCACCCTCATGGTCAGGTTTGGGCACAAGCGGGCTTGCCGACATTGGCGGCGCAAGAAGATGAGCGGCAGCGGGCGTACGCTCAAACGCATGGTAAGCCCTTGCTGCAAGACTACGCCGAAAAAGAACTGCAGCGCGAAGAGCGCTTGGTTGACGCCAACGATCATTGGGTGGTGGTGGTGCCGTACTGGGCTGCTTGGCCTTTTGAGACACTGGTTATACCGCGCGCACACCGGACACGTATGACGGAACTGACCGACGCAGAACAGGTCAGTCTGAGCGATATCCTGCGTCGTCTGACGGCACGTTACGACAACCTCTTTCAGTGCTCGTTTCCTTACTCCATGGGCTGGCACGGCGCGCCGTTCAATGGTGCAGACAATGCGCATTGGCAATTGCACGCGCATTTCTTTCCACCGCTGTTGCGCAGCGCTACGGTACGCAAGTTTATGGTCGGATATGAAATGATGGCCGAAACGCAGCGCGACATTACGCCGGAACAAGCTGCGGAGCGGCTGCGGGCACAGCCCACCGTGCATTTTACCCAGACAGAAGTAGCGAGTGCCCGAGCATGACATTACTGAGTAACCAAACCGTCGCTGAGCGGTTCCAGCAGGCTTTCGGTGTAGTGGCAGAGGTTATCGTACATGCGCCAGGCCGGGTGAATGTGATCGGTGAGCATACCGACTACAATCTCGGCTTTGTTCTGCCCGCGGCCATTGATTATGGCACCTGGATCGCCGCACGAACGCTGTCTGGTCGCGCCCTTGAGGTCGTGGCGCACGATTTTGGTCATCAACGTGTCTGCGTTGCACTGGATGACACCCCGGAACGCGACAAGGAAGCCCCATGGTCAGACTACGTGCGCGGTGTCGTTGCACAACTGCGTCAGCGCGGGTTTCAACTGGCCGGCGCGCAATTGCTCGTGACCGGCAATGTACCCTCCGGTGCTGGGCTCAGCAGCTCAGCCAGTTTTGAAATCGCCTTGATTCGAGCGTTGCTTGCCATCAGCGGCGAACAAATCACGCCACAAGAGGCGGCAAAAGTCGGGCAGGCGGCAGAAAACGAATTCGTCGGTATCTCGTGTGGCATCATGGACCAGATGGTCTCTGCTCTCGGCCAGCACAACAGTGCGCTCTTGATCGACTGCGCCGACTTGAGTGCAACGCCAGTGGCCATGCCGGCCGATTGGGGTTTGCTGATTGTGCACAGTGGGGTGCGCCGTGGCTTGGTCGAAAGTGCTTACAACCAGCGCCGCCAAGAATGCGAATCGGTCGCCGCTTATTTCGGCCAGCCCAGTCTGCGCGACGTTTCTTTGGCTCAGTTGCTAGCCGCTGAAGCACACCTGCCCGCCAACGAATTCCGCCGTGCTCGGCATGTGTTGACGGAAAATGCCCGTACGCTGACCGCTGCCGACGCGCTGAAGACCGGTGATTTACCGACGTTGGTGCAAGTCATGGCCGAGTCGCACGATTCCATGCGTGACGACTTTGCTATTACCACGCCCGCCATCGATCAGTTGGTGAGCTTGATGCAATCAGCCGCAGCCGGTCGAGCGGGCGTGCGCATGACCGGTGGTGGCTTTGGCGGTTGTGTGGTTGCCTTGGGTCAGCGTGCCTGCTTGTCCGAATTGGCCGCGGCCGTTGAGCGTGACTATCAAACCCGCACCGGTAACACACCGACCCTGATTCCGGCGGTGGCCAGTGCTGGGGCGTTCAGTTTAGACCCGGTGGTCGTCAGTACAACCGAATTAGAACGCAAGCAAGCGAAGTAGCGGCGGCGGAACAACCGGCGTTAAAACAATAATAGCGAGGGACTAACTATGTCCGCACATCGACAACAATCACTGTGGGTACCCGCACTTTTTCTGGCCCCTGCGTTG
This sequence comes from Salinispirillum sp. LH 10-3-1, assembly GCF_030643825.1. Classification (GTDB taxonomy): domain Bacteria; phylum Pseudomonadota; class Gammaproteobacteria; order Pseudomonadales; family Natronospirillaceae; genus Salinispirillum. The sequence goes on along the minus strand of NZ_CP101717.1, from coordinate 3,087,476 downwards.
ATTCTCTTTCTGGTCTACGTCATCTCGCCGGTACTGCAGAGTATCTGGCTGAGTTTTTACGACTGGGACGGTTTGAGCCCGAAGGTATGGATTGGGCTGGAGAACTACCGCGAATTAATTTACGACGACCGCTTCTGGACATCGCTGAAAAACAACGTGATCTGGCTGGTGCTGTTTATGCTCGCGCCGGTGTTTGGCCTCGCCATTGCGTTGTTTTTAAACCAGCAGGTGTTTGGTATTCGCTTGGTCAAATCGCTGTTTTTCTTTCCGTTCGTCATTTCGCAAGTGGTGGTCGGCTTGGTGTTTACATGGTTCTACGACCCCAGCTTCGGGTTACTGAACGTGGCACTGGAGGCGTTCGGGTTCAATAAGGTGGCCATTTTGGCGAACGACCAATACGTCACCTACGGCATCATCGCCGCTGGCCTTTGGCCGCAGATTGCGTACTGCATGATTTTGTACCTAACCGGCTTAAACAACCTCAACCCTGAGCAGTTGGAGGCGGCGCGTATGGACGGCGCCAAGGGCTGGCGAATGCTGTGGTACATCGTCTTGCCACAGCTGCGTCCTGCAACCTTTATTGCCGTGGTTGTGACGGTGATCGGCGCGTTGAGAAGTTTTGATCTGGTCGCCACCATGACCGCCGGTGGCCCTTATGGCAGCTCCAATGTGTTGGCGTACTACATGTATGAGCAAGCCATTGGTAACTACCGTGTTGGCTACGGTGCCGCCATCGCAACCGTATTATTTTTGATCATGCTGATTTACATCAGCTTCTTCCTGTGGCGTATGCTGCGGACGGAGAAATAACATGTTTCCTACAGATATTCGCCAGACATCGCCCATCACCCAGTTGACGTACAAGACGGCATTGGTTATTGCACTGATCATGTGGCTGCTGCCGCTGTTGGCCGTCTTTTTAACGTCGATACGGTCCATCGCTGACATCAATGCCGGCAACTACTGGGGCCTGCCCAGTGAAATCATGCTGGTGGAAAATTACACCGAGGTGTTCCGGCGCACCAATATGTCACGCTACATTGTGAACTCGCTGTTGATTACCCTGCCTGCTGCCTTTGGTGCCGTGGCGCTGTCGACGCTGGCAGGCTATGCACTGGCCAAGTATCGCTTTCGCGGCAACATTCTGTTGTTGGCGCTGTTTATTGGCGGGAACTTTGTGCCCTTTCAGATCCTGATGATTCCCGTGCGTGACCTGACGCTGAACTTAGGGCTGTACGATAGCATTCAGGGCTTGGTGATCTTTCACATCGCTTTCCAAACCGGCTTTTGCACGTTGTTTATGCGCAATTTTATGATCGATATTCCAGAAGAATTGATCGAGTCAGCACGTTTGGAAGGGGCCAGTGAGTTCCGCATTTTCTTCACCATTGTATTGCCCTTGGTGCGCCCAGCGCTGGCGGCCCTGGTGGTGTTGATTTTCACTTTCGTGTGGAATGACTATTTCTGGGCCTTGGTGTTGATGCAAAGCGATGAGGTGCGCCCGGTGACTGCGGGTATCAGTGCCTTACGCGGTCAGTGGTTAGCCTCATGGCAGTTAATATCGGCGGGCAGCATCGTCGCTGCTCTGCCGCCGGTGGCCTTGTTCTTCATTATGCAGAAGCACTTTATCGCCGGTTTGACCTTGGGCGCGACGAAGGGGTAACGGCACATGCCAAGTGTTCATTTAAACAATGGTTTCATCAGCGCCGTCTTAACCGGTGATGAGCAAACGGGGTTGTCCTGGGGTTTTCTGGGGCCTGCACTGGAGGTTGATAACGACCTTGCCGCGACGGAAGCGGCCTTGCGCAGCGCGGTGCCTCAGGCTTTTTTAGACCCACGCATCAATACGCCTTTGTTACCGACCGGCAGTGAAGGGGTGTTGTCTCGCCCGGCGCTCAGCGTCAGCGACGGCCACCATTGGTTGCCGCATTTGCGCTTGGTCAGGGTGGAGTCAATCAGCTCCACACAGTGTCGTATCGTACAGCGGGCCGAGCAACCCGCGCTGGAAGTGATCACGGTGTTTACCCTGGACCCCCAACGGCCGGTCCTAACACTGCAACATTGGCTGACTAATCTGGGAGCAGTGCCGCTGGAAGTGCGAGCGCTAGAGGCCGCCATTCCCGTCGCTGCAGAATTGCAGGAAATGCTGCACTTTACCGGTCGGTGGTGTCAGGAATTTCGCCCCCAACGGCAGCGCGTGCAGTTCAATAACTACAGTTGGGAGAACCGCAAAGGCCGTACGTCACATGATCATTTTCCTGGCCTCCTCTTGGGAACGCCAGGCTTCAGCGAAAGTCAGGGTGACGTAATGGCGATGCACTTAGCGTGGAGTGGTAACCATCAACAGCACCTGATTGTTGATACCTTCCAGCCGACACGTTACCAAGCGGGCATCGGCTTTATGCCTCACGAGTGTATGTTGGCACCCGGAGATACCCACGAAAGCGCGGTACTCTATGTGGCGTTTTCGGATACGGGCTTGAATGGCATACGGCGGGCTTTTCATGGTCACGTTCGGGCGCACATTGTGCACTTCCCTGATCCGAGCAAGCCACGCCCCGTGCATTTGAATACTTGGGAGGCGGTGTACTTCAACCACGATACGGCGGATCTCCAAGACCTGGCTGACGCCGCCCAAAAAATGGGAGTGGAGCGCTTTATTCTTGATGACGGCTGGTTCAAAGGGCGCCGCAACGACCGCGCCGGGCTCGGTGACTGGACGGTCGATCAGAGTATGTACCCAGAAGGCCTTGGTCCATTAGCCCAACATGTGGTCGCAGCGGGGATGGAATTCGGTATTTGGTTCGAACCGGAAATGGTCAACCCGGACAGCGACCTTTACCGCGCTCACCCGGAATGGGCGTTGCAACTGCCGAATCGTGATCAAGCGCTGGGACGCTACCAAATGGTGCTCGACCTGACTCGGCCTGAAGTACAGGACTATTTGTTTAGCCACATCGATGCCGTACTGCGAGATGTTCCAGTGCGCTACATCAAATGGGACATGAACCGCGAGCTGGTGCAAGCCGGCGATGCAGACGGCGCGGCCGTCTATCACCGGCAGGTACTGGGTGTGTACGGGCTGTTAGCACGCGTACGCGCGGCACACCCGCAGGTAGAAATTGAGAGCTGTGCCAGTGGTGGCGGGCGTATCGACTTCGCCATCCTGCAACATACCCAGCGCTTTTGGGCCAGCGACTGCAACGATCCGGTAGAGCGTCAGATGATTCAATGGGGTTTTGGCTTGTTCCTGCCGCCGGAAGTCATGGGCGCGCATATCGGCCCCGCCCACAGTCACACTACATCGCGTGATACGACGTTGCTGTACCGTGCCTTAACAGCCATGTTTGGGCATTTTGGCGTCGAAGCCGACGTACGCTTGCTGTCAGAGCAAGAGCGTACCGAAATGGCGGCACTCATTGCGTGGCACCAGCAACAGCGGCCATGGTGGCACGCCGGACAATTGCAGGTTTGGGATTATCCTGACCCTGAATTGCGTGCGACCGGCATGGTCTCTGCGGATCAGCAAAAGGTGAGTATTGTGGTGGCGCAACAGGGCATGCCTCAACGCGCTGTGCCGGTGCCTTTGAAGGTTACCGGGTTGCCGCCGAACGTGGCTTACCGTATCACCGTGCCTTTTTCACCAACGGTTACAAATCATCGTATGAAAACGTTGCCAAGCTGGTGTGAAGAGACTATTGTATTAACTGGACGACAACTGGCACGACACGGTCTGGCGTTACCTGTACTCGACCCTGCCAGCGCCTGTTTGATTGAGTTGTCTGCGACAGAGGAATAATAAAAATTATGTTGCTTGGTACTTGCTACTACCCCGAACACTGGCCCGAAACCCAATGGGAAGATGACGCTCGCCGCATGGCTGAGCTGGGTCTGACCTATGTGCGTGTGGGCGAATTTGCGTGGAGTCGTATCGAGCCCGAACCCGGTGTTTTCACCTGGGAATGGTTGGATCGAGCTCTGGATGTATTGCATGCACAGGGCTTGCGCGTGGTGATGGGTACGCCCACCGCCACCCCGCCGAAGTGGCTGATCGACCAGCACCCGGATATCTTAGCGGTGGACGAAAACAACCAACCGCGTCGTTTCGGCTCGCGCCGCCATTACTGTTTTTCCTCAACGACCTATCGCGCAGAAACGCAACGTATCGTCACCGCCATGCTGGAGCGCTATGGGCAGCATCCGGCGATTGCAGTATGGCAAACAGACAACGAGTACGGGTGTCACAACACCATTTTGTCTTTTTCTGCCTGCGCAAGAAAACGTTTTCAATCGTGGTTGGAAAAACGCTATGGCACCGTCGACGCACTGAACACCGCTTGGGGTAATGTGTTTTGGAGCATGGAGTACCGTAGCTTCGCTGAAATAGATCCGCCGATGCAGGCCGTGACAGAAACCAACCCGAGCCACCGCTTGGATTTCCGGCGTTTCAGCTCCGATATGGTGGTGGAATACAATCGCATTCACGTCGACATTATTCGGCGTTATTCACCCGGTCGTGATATTCACCACAACTACATGGGGTGCTTTACCGAATTCGATCATTACCCGGTGGGTAGTGACCTTGATATCGCCACATGGGACAGCTACCCGCTGGGTTTTCTGGACCAAAGCCGCTACAGCCTCGAAACCAAAGCCTATTACCTGCGCACGGGGCATCCCGATTTTGCGGGTTTCCACCACGATCTCTACCGTCGTGTGGGCAATGGCCGCATGTGGGTGCAGGAGCAACAGCCCGGCCCGGTGAATTGGGCCGGACACAACCCGGTCCCCAAGCCCGGCATGGTGCGCTTGTGGACATGGGAAGGCTTTGCTCATGGCGCCGAGGCCATGAATTATTTCCGTTGGCGTCAGGCTCCATTTGCGCAAGAACAAATGCACGCCGGGCTGGATCTGCCCGATGCCACTCCGGCTCCCGTGCAGGCTGAAGTCCGCCAGGTGGCCGAAGAGATCGCCCGCCTGAAGGCCGAAGGTCTGCCAGAAACCACTCAGGCTGACGTAGCACTGGTGTTCGACTACCACGCGCAGTGGGTATTTGAAGCGCAGCCGCAAGGTCGCAACTTCAGCTACTTCGACACCGTGTTGGAATACTACACCGCGTTGCGTGAGCTGGGTGTATCGGTCGACATCGTGGCTCCGCAAGATTCCATCAATGGCTACCGAGCCGTGGTGATGGCAGCGCAAGCGCACGTGCCAGACACCCTGGTGGCGGAACTGGCGCAGACAAAAACGCCAGTATTCATCGGCCCCCGTTCCGGCTCCAAAACGATCAGCCTGTGCACGCCTGCCGAATTGGCTCCCGGCCCACTGCAGCAACTGCTGCCGTTGCGTGTGATTCAGGTCGAATCCTTACCGGACCAGATCAGAGAACCCTTGCTCGCGGGTGACAAAGTTTCAGGCACAGTGGTTCGTTGGCGCGAGCGCGTTGAAACGACATTGCAGCCGCTGTTGCGGTTTGAGAACGGTGACGGCGCTTTGTTTGAGCATGGCCAGGCTCGTTACCTTGCGGCCTGTGTGGACACCGACACCTTAAAGCAACAGATGAAGGGATTTTTAACCAACGCCGGTGTTGCCGTACAGCCGTTACCGGCTGGTTTACGTGTGCGCCGTTTGGGCGACTGGCTGTTCGCCTTCAACTATAGCCAAGACACCGTGCGTTTCGCACCGTCGGGTCAATGTTTATTGGGTAAAGAAGAAATACCGCCTGCAGAGTTGTCTGTATGGCGGGTGCCGTCAAGCGTGTAAAGCAGTCACGCTGGGTGGCGTACAACCGAACTGAGGTTCGCAAACGCAAGAAAACACAACAACACAACAACCGAAAGGCAGTGACATGAAAAAAACAATAAAGACTATCGCCCTCGCCGGCGCTATGTCCGCGTTGCTTGCAACGGGCGGAATGGCACGGACATTAATCGTCAACTCAGACCAAGTAGACCCGGCGCCTAAGGCGGCGTTCGCGGAACTACTGAGTCGTTTCCAAGCGGAAAACCCTGATATTGATGTACGTTGGAATGAATTCGAAAAAGAAGGCTACAAAACCGCCATCCGTGGTTGGTTAGCCAGCTCACCACCAGACATCGCGTTTTGGTACGCCGGTGAGCGAATGAAGTTCTTCGTTGATCGTGGCTTGTTCGCCGATGTGTCCGACATCTGGGAAGCCAACAACATGTACGAAAACTTTGCTTCGGTGGTGCCGGCTATGTCGGTGGACGGCAAGCAATACGGTGTGCCCTTTTCGTACTACCAGTGGGGCATCTACTACAACAAAGACGTGTTTGACCGCTATGGTTTAAGTGAACCGTCCACTTGGGACGAGTTCATGGCGCTCAACGCCACGTTGAAGGAAAACGGCGTTGCACCCATTACCATTGGTACGCGCTTCTTGTGGACGGCTGCCGGTTGGTTCGACTACCTGAACATGCGCGTCAATGGGTTGGATTACCACATCGACTTGATGGACGGCAAAATTGCCTACACCGACGACGGTGTACGTGAAACGTTCAAATATTGGGGTGAGCTGGTCAACAATGGTTACTTCATTGAAAACCATGCTGCCTATTCTTGGCAGGAAGCACAGCCGTTCTTGTTCAACGGTCAGGCGGCAATGTACCTGATGGGGAACTTCCTGACGCCGAACTTTCCGGATGACGTGAACTTTGGCTTCTTCCAGTTCCCACAGATCAAGCCTGAGATTGGTATGTACGAGGATGCACCGCTAGACACCATCCACATGCCAACAGGTGCTAAAAACCAAGCAGAAGCACGTCTGTTCTTGGAATTCGTAGCGCGAGAAGACAACCAAGCGTTCTTGAACCAGCAGTTGAACCAGTTGCCTCCGCACTCCGGTGCCGCGACCAACGACGACGTGTTCTTGCAAGCTGGCGCGCGCATGTTGGCTGCCGCCGATGGTACAGCGCAGTTCTATGACCGCGATACCCTGCCAGAAATGGCGTCCGTGGGTATGCAAGGCTTTCAGGAATTCATGGTCAACCCGGATCGTCTTGAAGCCATCCTGACGCGCTTAGAGCGCACGCGCGCGCGTATCTATCGCGACTAAGCGTTAGGTTTTTAGCGACCAAGGTTGCTTACTTTAGGGAGGTCACCACGACCTCCCTGCTTTTAACTCCCCTTATCTTTCTATTTCTCTCTTTACGGAGGCAATCGCTATGGCATTGTCTGTCGTGCAGCGCGTAGTGCTTGGCTTTGCTTTTATGGCGGTCATGGGGCTAGTGAATGCATTCTATGGTTGGCAAAGTAATTCAGAAAGCAAAGAAGCCTTCGCTTATTTAAACGAACGAATTGCGCCAGTGACGGATTCGTTGACTCAGCAGTCCAGCCACGTGCTGCAACTGAATCGCTTTGCTACGCAGTTCTTAGCCAGCCGCCAACCGGATACGCTGGATCGTTTGGCGGAACGTTTTGCCCGGACGGAGACGACGTGGCGCCAGGCTAACGCTGCGTTGACGGACTCCGCCATTGCCGATTTGCTGCCTGTGGCATTTTATGGCGAGGCAACGGAGGCGGTGGATCGTGCCGCCTTAGAAGCCACTGAACTGTTGCCATTGTGGCGTGCCTACTTGCAACGCGAAGCGGAGCTTGCTCAAACGCTGCGCGACTTCAACGATGAGTGGGAATTTTTCTCGGCGGATATGGGCGATGCCGCCTATGAAGCGACGCTAATTGGGCGCACCGACAGCGCGAGCAATGCGGATTTTCTGCGCATTCTCGGAATCGAGTTCGGTGCCAATCTGAATACAGTCTCGCAACTTCGAGACCTGGGTGATTTGAGCATTGTGCAGCCGCGCCAAGAAGGATTGGCGCAGCAGCTCATATTGGGGCTGGAACAACTGGCGCTCGACGTACCCTCATTCGACGATCGCATTCGGTACTTCATTCTGGCTGTCGAGCAAGCGTTGGCGCCGACTTCCGGGGTATATGCCGTGCAGCGCATGCAGATTGAAAATGATGAAACACGTCGCCAACATCTCATGGCGATGGAGCAGGCGGTCGATCAGGCGCTGGCATTGTACCAACAAGCACTGACTCAGCTTTCTGAAAGCGCTGAGTTGGCGCGTGGGGAAGCCGTACAGCGGCAAACACGCAGTCAGACAATCGCCGTTCTACTCGCGCTTGTCGCCTTGTTGGTGGCGGCGGCCATCAGCGTCAGTGTGGCCTGGTCGATTCAGCGTCCATTGAAGGCACTGCTGAGCCGAATGGCCGAGCTGCAGGCTGGTGATTTTAGGAGCGTCGATACGGCTGCGACGCGGCGCGATGAATTTGGCCAGCTCGCGCAGGGTATTGCTGCGTTGAGTCAGAGCTTTCGCGCTACGGTGGAACGCATTCGACAATGCAGTGACGACATGCAGGCGTCAATGAACAAGCTCTTACAGGCTGGCCACGAGACGCGCAGCGTCTTGCAGCACCAACAAGCACTGACGCAGTCGGCGGCGACGTCGGTGGAAGAAATGGCGCAAGTGAATGAAGTGATGGCCGAGCAAGCACAGGTTTCGCGTAACAAAGTCGAACATACCGCACAGGCGGCATCCGGCAACGTCGACAGTATGACGCGCGCCATTGTCGCTATTAATCATTTGCACAGTAGCTTGGTCGAGTCGAGCCACTCGGTGAGTGAGCTAGCGGAGGAAGCGCACGAAATCGGTTCTGCCGTCAGCCAGATTCAATCTATTTCAGAGCAAACCAACCTGCTGGCGTTGAACGCGGCGATAGAAGCGGCGCGTGCTGGCGAGCATGGACGCGGATTCGCCGTGGTGGCGGACGAAGTGCGCCAGCTTTCTGTCCGCACGGGCGACACGACGGTGCAGATTGAAGGGATAGTGCAACGCTTGCAGCAGCGCACCCAGCGAGTCGTGGCAGACATCCAAGAAAATGGCCAGAACGCTGAGGCGGTGGTGCAGGAAGCGAAGAATACCTCGGCCTCGTTGCAGGAGATGTCGAGCCAACTGTCTGGCGTGCTGAGTGCCGCCACCCAGATAGCCGAGGGTGCCGACGAACAACGCTCGGTTGCGCTGGGTGTGAATCAATTGGTCGTGGATATCGCAGGCTCGGCTGAGGCTGTGGGCGAACGGGTGGTGCAACAGGATGCTGCGGTGTCCGACTTGAACGACGCAGCTGCAAGGCTCAGTGACAGTGTCGCACATATCGAGATTTGAGATAGTTTGTGGTCGACTACAGTAGAAAAAACCAACGCAGCAATAGACGGTAAGAGCGCTTTTAGACTATAAAAGACTAATGTAATTCCATTGTTCTGTGGCGACTGCAATCTATGTTCTTATCTCTGCGCACGGTGGTGTGGGCTCCCTTAGTTTTTGCTGCTTTCGGTATTCTCTTGGTGGAGTTGGTCAATGGTTCAAGATCAGCGGTTGCCAAGAATCAAAAGCAAAGTGAGTTAATCTCTCGGGCGAGCGATGCGCGTGCCGTACTCGAGCGAGAGTTATACCCGTCTATCTATATTGGTTTTGGCATAAGTTCGTATGTGGTCAATCGGCGTGGTGCAGTCGACTATGACGAAATGCAAAGCTGGTTGAGTACCCTTTTTGGGGAGTCGAAGTACCTGCGTAACATCGCACTTGCACCCGACAACCGCATAGCCCTTGTCTATCCCTTGGAAGAGAATCTCCCGGTGCTCGGTCTGCACTACCCCGACATTCCAGAGCAATGGCCTGTAGTGCAGGCGTTGATGGCTTCAAGACAACCCCTGCTTCAAGGGCCATTAACTCTTGTGCAGGGTGGTGAAGGTCTAATCTATCGGATACCGGTATTTATTGGTGATGACTACTGGGGGTTGGTCAGCACGGTAATTGACGCTGACCTATTGTTCGCGGTTCTGGAAGAATACAGTGAAGAAAGTGATTTGAGCTTGTCACTCAGTACTGGAGCGCTAGCTAATCTGGATCGTCCCTTTTGGCGTTCGAGCAAGTCGGGAGGTCAGCTGGACGGCTCCGTTACGCTGCAATTGCAAGGTGTGGAGTGGGTATTAACAGTATCCCGAGTAGCAACCTCAGGGTGGCTTGACAATACATATCGCTTGATTGGTTGGTTTCTTACGGTGGGACTATCGTTTGTTCTCTTTTTTCTGTTAAACAGCAGTCAAAAAAGACATGAGGCACAGGATCGTTTTACCAAGAATGAAGAGCGCCTTCAGGCGATTCTGGATGGTACTCACATCGGTACTTGGGAATGGAATGTTCGGACCGGAGAAACCACTTTTAACGAACGTTGGGCGCAAATTATCGGATATACCCTGCAGGAGTTAGAGCCAGTAAACATCGACACTTGGATGTCGTTGGCGCATCCAGGTGATTTAGAGGCTTCTGGACAGCAACTACAACAGCATTTCTCGGGAGAGATACCGTTTTATGACATTCGATGCCGAATGAAACATAAGCATGGTCACTGGGTATGGGTGCATGATCGTGGTCGCGTGATGACCTGGACCGACGATGGCAAACCATTGATGATGTTTGGCACACATTCCGACGTGACGAAAGAGGTTAGTGCCCAACAGGCATTGCAGCAGCAGAAAGATCTGCTGCGCGTCATTGTTGATAACATTCCCATCAATGTATACATCAAAGATCGCGCCGGTAAAAAGGTGATGGCGAATCGCGCCGAACGTCTGTTCATGGGGTTAGACCCCGATACCGAAGACTTTGGCTTGCACGATGAGCAATTTCTACCCCCTAATTTAGCCAGCGTATCCGGTGAAGAGGACCGCCGCGTGTTTGAAACAGGCGAATCCATTCTAGCCTCAGAGCACGAAAGTATTGGCCCAGACGGCCAACCCATGTGGCAATTAGTCTCTAAAATCCCACTCAAAAATGAACGGGGTGAAGTAAGTCAATTATTGGGTATCACGGTAGATATCACTGGGCGCAAAGCAGCAGAGGTTGCTTTGCAAGACAGTGAATCCCGCTTGCGCGCCTTGTTTGAGATGTCACCGGTCGGCATTGCCTTGAACGACTATGAGAGTGGGGCCTTTTTGGACGTTAACGATGCTCTACTAGCGTCGGTCGGCTACTCCCGTGAGGACTTTTTACAGCTCAACTATTGGCAAGTAACGCCGGAAGAGTATCTACCACATGAGGAAGCAGCGACCGAATCATTGCTTACCACTGGTCGCTATGGGCCCATAGAAAAAGAATACATAGACAGGAACGGAGATCGCTTTCCCGTTCGTCTGAGCGGAGTGCTTATTGAAGACCGCTCTGGCCGAAGGCTTATTTGGTCTATCATCGAGGACATCCGTGAGCGTAAGCGCATTGACCGACTGAAACAGGAGTTCGTGTCTACCGTAAGCCATGAACTGCGCACGCCGTTGACCGCTATATCGGGGTCACTCGGCTTGGTTCGTGCCGGTGTATTGGGTACGCTACCACCACAAGCACTGGAAATGGTGACCATAGCGCATGATAGCAGCCAGCGACTGACGTTGTTGATCAATGATCTGCTGGATATGGACAAGCTGATCGCTGGCAAGATGGCGCTGAACCTGAAACCATTGGATGCTAAGGCCCTGCTACAGCGGGCAGTGCGTGAAAATCAACCCTATGCTGAGCAATATGGTGTTCTGTTGCAGATTTTTGAGTGCGATGAATCCATGTGGGTAGTCGCTGATGAACACCGCTTTATGCAGGTAATGAATAACCTGCTATCCAATGCGGCTAAGTTCACCGCAGACAACTCCTCAGTCGAAATCAGTGTGGTGCCGTTGGAAAAATATCTACGCATCAATGTAAAAGATTATGGCGCCGGTATTCCTGTGGAGTTTCAAGACAAAATATTCGGCCAATTCTCGCAAGCGGATGCTTCAGATACTCGTCGACGAGGTGGGACTGGTTTAGGGTTGGCGATCAGTAAACGATTGGTTGAATTGATGCACGGACGCATTGGCTATGAGACCACGCCCGGTAAAGGCAGCTGCTTCTATGTTGAGCTACCGTTGGCGGAGAGAGCGCACTAAAACAGCGTCAATAACTCTGGGCGCTCTATTTGACGTGACCATTTTCGCGTCGACAATGTCTTTCACTCACCATAAAAAAGTTGAATCATTTTATGCATTTCATGGGAGTCACCTCAGGTATTACCACCATTGACCAGTGGACCGTTGCACCCTCTGATACGTGGACATTGTTAGGTGGAAATGGCAGCGGCAAAGGCGTGTTGGCCCGGCTGATGTGTGGAGAACTGTTGCCCGAACGCGGTCGCATCGACCACTTACCGGCACGTGTACACTGGCTCTCCTTGGAGCATCAGCAAAGTTTGTACGAACGCGAACTGTATAACGACGACACTGACTTCAGTGACCAACTCGACCCCGGCACCAGCGTTCGTGATTTGCTTTTGGAAGTTCGCACGCCATGGTCGGACACACACGATGCCTTAGTTCAACAATTGTCGATGGCGCCACTTTTGGCGCGCGGTTATCGGCTGCTCAGCAGTGGCGAGGGGCGGAAAGTGATGCTAGCACGCGCCGTGCTGGATGCCCCTGACTTGCTCATTCTGGATGAACCGTACGAAGGTCTGGATGTGGAGTCCACGCGGCAACTCAGCGCTGCGTTTAAAGAGCTGGTCGATGCCGGGCAGTGGATAATGCTGTTGGTGAACCAGAAGCAGGACATCCCTGAATGGACCACGCACTTGGCGTGGCTCGATCACGGCCGCCTTACCTTGCAGGGCCCAGCCGCCGAGTTACAAGCGCACCCCGATTTTCAAGCGGCGTTGCGCTTTACTCAGACCGATACCTTGCAATTACCCGCCCGGCAGTCCGAGTTCCAGCTTGCGCACTGGCCAGCTGACGAGCCACTGGTGGCCTTGCATAACGGCCGGGTAGCCTATGGTGACCAAGTACAGTTTCACGGCGTGAACTGGCAACTCCTGCCGGGCGAACACACGCAGGTCAGTGGTCCCAACGGCTGCGGCAAATCGACCTTACTCAGCTTGGTAACGGGTGACCACCCACAGTGTTACGCCAACGACCTGACGGTGTTTGGCTATCGGCGTGGTCAGGGCGAAACCATCTGGGACATCAAAAAACACCTGGGTTATGTGTCAGGGCACCTGCACCGCGATTATCGGGTGCCGGGTAACGTCATCACGGCAGTGGTGTCCGGACTCACGGATTCTATCGGCGTGTACAGCGCTACCGGTCAGCATGAAGCCGAGCTGGCGCACCAATGGTTAGCCTTGCTCGGGCTGGAAGCGCGCGCCAAGGACGCCTTCCGCGATTTATCGACGGGCGAACAACGTCTGGTGCTGATTGCCCGCGCGCTGATCAAACAGCCTCCTCTGTTGATCCTCGACGAACCGACACAAGGGCTGGACGACATGAACCGCTTTCTGGTGCTGGCGGCTGTGGAGCGTATACTGGCAGATGGCCCGACAACCCTGCTGTTTGTCAGTCATCGGGCCGATGAAAGTCCCGCGCTGATCCGGCGGCATCTGCGTTTTGCGCCTGATCACACCCAAACGGCCCTCTACCATATTGAGCAAGAGGTTGTGCGATGACCTGGTTACTGAATCCGCTGGCGCTGGCGGAACGGATGAACGATACCACCCAAGACCTGTTGGTGTTGGATTGCCGGTTTGATCTCACCGACCCCACATTGGGTGTAAACCAATGGAGTGCGGGCCACATTCCCGGTGCGGCCTACGCCGACTTGGATCAAGACCTTTCCGCACCCGTGCTGCAGGGCGTGACCGGTCGCCACCCTTTGCCCAGTCAAGAGGCGTGGCAACAAACGTTGCGTCGTTGGGGTATCACGCCCGACACCCATATTGTGGTTTATGACGGAGCGAACAGCATGTTTGCCGCCAGAGCGTGGTGGATGCTGCGCTGGGCCGGACTCAGCCGCGTGCAGGTGCTGGACGGTGGGCTGGCTGCCTGGCAAGCCGCAGATTTACCATTGAATGAACAGGTGAATGTACGCCAGCCCAGTGAGCTGATGGTCAGTTGCCCGAGCGACTGGTTGGTCACGGCCGACGAGCTTGTGCAAGACGCCGCGCAGTATCAATTGTTCGATGCGCGTGCACTGCCACGCTTCAGCGGTGAAACCGAACCCTTGGATCATAAAGCAGGGCATATCCCCGGTGCGGTCTGTGCAGACTTTGCACAAAACCTGCAAGCCGATGGGCGCTTCCGTTCAGCGTCTGAATTGCGTGCGCGCTTTGCTGAATTGGGCTTGGCGGCACCCGCCAGTGCTTCCAGCCCAACGTGCTACACCGAAGCGCCGACCACCGTGTGCTATTGCGGTTCCGGGGTTACGGCCTGCCATAATATTCTTGCCATGCAGCTTGCTGACTTGCCGCAACCCCTGTTGTATGCAGGCTCGTGGAGCGAGTGGATCAACGACGACGCACGGCCCATCGCTACGGGTTCGTAGACGCAGCCAGTGCGCAAGTAGGCTATTTCGTGCCGGGTTACGTATGCACAAGGACATTAACGTTCGTCGGAACCAGGAAGATTAAATGAGCAACGGAAAATCCAGCCCATTGCGTACCAGTCGGCTTGGCCGTATTGGTCAGTTTGGTCGTTTAGCGACCGGTTTGGCCGGAGGTTTGGTCGCCGAAGGTGCACGCACGCTGGCCAGCGGTAAGCGGCCTGCCCTACGCGATATGATGCTGACCCCGCGCAACCTTACGCGCATTGCTGACGACATGGCACGCTTACGTGGCGCGGCGATGAAAGTGGGCCAGTTGTTATCGATGGACGCTGGCAATCTACTCCCTCCCGAATTAGCGGAACTGCTCGGTCGGCTGCGGTCGCAGGCCGATGCCATGCCACTGCATCAGCTGTCTCCTATCTTGGTAAATGCGTGGGGCGCGGACTGGCAGGCGCATTTTCGGCGTTTTGACCAACGACCCATGGCCGCGGCGTCTATTGGGCAGGTGCATTACGCGGAACGTCTCGATGGCACCCCGTTAGCCATTAAGGTGCAATACCCCGGCGTAAAACAAAGTATCGACAGTGATGTGGACAATCTGGCCACCTTGTTGCGCGTCACGCGCTTGCTGCCAGACAGCATCGAATTGGCACCGCTGTTGACCGAGGCTAAGCTGCAACTGCACGCCGAAGCGGACTATCGTCGTGAAGCGGCGGCGCAACAACGCTGCGCGGCCCGATTGGCAGATGATCCGGGGTTGGTAGTGTCGGTGGTTCAGGAAGATCTCAGCAGTGATACGATTTTGGCGATGTCTTTCTTGCGCGGTGCGCCGCTAGAAAGCATCACGGCGCAACCGCAGTCGGAGCGCAATAGCGTCGTACAACGCTTGTTTACACTCTTATTTCGCGAACTGTTTGAATTTGGCGAGGTGCAAACGGACCCTAATTTCGCCAACTTTCTTTATTTGCCGGAGCGCGGGCAGGTAGGGTTGCTGGACTTCGGTGCGACACGTGAATACGCGCCGGAAGCGCGTGAGGCTTATCATCACCTGTTGCACAGTGGCATGCACAACGATACGGAACAGATGGCCAGTGCTGCTCGACAACTGGGTTATTTCGCGCAAGACATTGCTCCAGCGCAGCAGACAGCGGTGCTTCGGTTGTTTCAGTTAGCGTGCGAGCCGTTACGTCACGACGGCGAATACGATTTCGGGCGTTCCGATTTGGCGCAGCGTATCCGCACCCTCGGCATGGACTTGAGTTTTGAGCAGGAGTACTGGCATTCGCCGCCAGTGGCGTCGTTGTTCTTGCATCGGAAAATTGCGGGGTTGTTCTTGTTGGCGCAGCGGCTGCAGGCCCGCGTGAATGTGCGAGCCTGCTTACCGGTAGACTAGAGCCAAAAATTAGGCGGCGTCTACCGGCCGGGTCGCAACAGCACCCGGTAAACCACGCACCACGGCTTGCGCCACCAAGCCGGTAATCACTGCTTTCACTAAGTCACCAGGGATAAACACCGCCATCACCGTGGTGGCATCCCACCATTCGCGTCCTGACACCAGCTTAAAGCCTACAATACCGAATACGTAAAGGACGACGATACCGCCGAATAATGAGGCGATTAACGCTGCCGGGAAAGTCGGCAAACGACGTAACCACAATGCCATGTAGCCGGTGGCAAATGCCGCGAACGGAAAACCAATGGCGAAGCCAGCAGTGGGGCTGACAAACACGCCCAAACCACCACGGCCACCAGACAACAGCGGCGCACCCAGCGCGACCACAAAGATGAACAGCAGCATGGCCGCTGCACCGCGCCAAGGGCCGAGCATCACACCGGCCAGCATCACGCCTAGTGTTTGCGCGGTGATGGGAATGCCGGTAACAAAGGGCACGGGGGGAATAAAACCAAGAGCCGCGATCAGTGCAGCGTACAGTGCAATCTGCACCAAAATCTTATCTTTCATGTGTGTCTCCTGTGGAGGTGGTTAATACGGTTGAGGTTTTTCTGGCTTGTGTTGGGTTCGGTGGCGCGGGACTGATACCGCCACGCGCCGCAATGGCTTCCGCCACATGATCAGACATCCGAATGGCTTGAATGGTCAGTGGTACTGCGAGTTTCCATACGTGCTTGCCACCACCTCGAGCGCGCCACGCGTCGAGCAGGCTATGCACCACCGCCATCAAAACCGGCACAAAACGAATCAGCAGCGCCACGGCAAAGGCAATGCGCGCCGGTTGCACACCTAACAATTGCAGCGGCCAAAACAGTGGGCGCAATGCGGCCATCATGTCGTCCATGCGCGTGGTCAGGGTGACCAGGTTAGCCAGCAGTATCAGCGTCCCCATGCGCAGTACCAAGAGTAAGCCGCCGACCCACCCAATGGACCACCACTGCAACAGAAAGATCAGCACGAACAAAGGCAACAGCGGCTTCAATAAACGCAGTTGCTTAAGGGCCTCGCGGCCAGTACTGGCATACAGTGCGAACGTCACTACCAAGGCGAATCCCATCAGCCACAATTCCGTGACCGGAAACAGCGCCACGCTGACCACGGCCAGCGCCAGCAACTTAATACCGGCGGGTACCTGATGCAGCCAACTGCGTTGGGCCAAATAGAGGCTGATCATCGGTTGCTGGCTGCCCGGGCGTGGGCTTGATAGGCGGCCAGCACCGTTGGTGGCGTATCGTCCATGCGCACGCTGCCATGGTCTAGCCACAAAATCCGGTCGAAGTCAGAAAAGGTTTCCAGCTCATGGCTGATCATGATGACTTGTTGCGGCAGGCTCGCCAGCAAATCGAGCAGTTGGTAGCGCGTGGGCAAGTCGAGCGCCGAAAAGGGTTCGTCGAGAATCAGCAGCTTGGGCTGTAGGAGCAGTACAGCAAAAATGCATACCAACTGCTTTTGCCCGTCCGACAGAGAATGAACCGGGCGTTCTGCCCATTCGGCGCGATCGTAGCGATCCAGAAAATCGAAGCTCAGCAGCTCTGCCTCTTGGCGCGAATGCCCTTGATTACGCAGTCCAAACGCCAGCTCTTCCAACACCGTTGGGAAAATTAACTGATGGTCGGGGTTCTGAAAAATAAAACCGACATGGGCGGACATCTTTTCTGGTCCCTGCTTGGGGCTCACGCCATGTACCTCTATGCTGCCCGCATCTGTTTGCAGGAGGCCGTTCAGCAGACGAACCAACGAACTCTTGCCCGAACCGTTATGCCCCACCAGACCAATACGTGGCTCCGCAAGCGCCAGCGTAATATCCTTTAACACGGTTTTGCCTTCGCGCTTTAAGGACACGCCAGACAGAGATACACCTGTAGACACATTGGGTGTCGTGTTGGGTGACGTCAAAACGGTGTCGGTTGGCATCGGGTCGGTGTCTCATTATTAAGAAGGGCGAGAATTATAGCCAGTTGCGTGCGCGGCGTCAGGCCAGTTGTAAACACAGATGAGCGCATTGAGTGTGCAGGTTGGTTACTTGCAAATAGAAGAAAAGCTGTTATATTAGAAATATCTTAATAATGTAAAGAGGATCTTAATATGATCTTTCGTCAGCTCTATGATGCAACCTCGTCAACGTACACCTATTTACTCGCCGACGAACAGAGTCACGAAGCCATCATCATCGACCCCGTCTTTGAGCAAGCACAGCGTGATCTCTCCTTGTTGGACGAGCTGGGCCTGTCCCTCAAGTTGATTCTCGATACTCATGTGCACGCCGACCACGTAACAGCTGCTTGGCTATTGAAGCAGAAAACCGGCGCGCAGATCGCCAACGCTGCGGTGAACAATGCCGCGCAGGTCGATATTCCCTTACACCACGGTGACCGAGTGGACGTGTCCGGTGTGGTTTTGGAAGTGCGGGCGACCCCGGGACATACCGCTGGGTGCTTAAGTTACGTGCTGACTGATCACAGCATGGTGTTCACGGGCGATGCCGTATTGATTCGAGGCTGTGGCAGAAGCGACTTCCAGCAAGGCAATGCCGCCACGCTGTTTAAGTCCATTACCGAACAAATTTTTAGCCTGCCGGACGACTGCAAAATCTACCCCGCGCACGATTACCAAGGCCGCACGGTGTCGACGGTGGCGGAAGAGAAAGCCTTTAATGCGCGCGCCGGTGGCGGGGCAGTTGAAGCCGATTTTGTGGGCTATATGGACGCGATGAAACTGCCCCATCCGAAGAAGATTGCCGAAGCTCTACCGGCGAACTTGCGCTCCGGCATGCCGGAAGATGGCCAATTACCCGCCGAACCCGATTGGGCCGAGCTGCGCATCACCTTCAGCGGTGTGCCTGAAGTCGAACCCGAGTGGGTGGTGCGTCATCGTCAGGACGTGACCTTGTTAGACGTTCGCGAGCCGGATGAATTGGTCGATGGCGAGCGGGTAGAAGGCGCCATTACCATTCCTTTGGGGCAGTTGCGTGACCGTGTGGCGGAAGTGCCCAGCGACAAACCGGTCGTGGCGTTGTGTCGTTCCGGTCGCCGCTCGGCCATGGCCGTGAGCATCTTGAAAGAAGCAAAACACGACCGCGTCGCCAATGTGCGTGGTGGTATGCTGCGCTGGCATGAACAGGTGGCCGCGGTATAGCTGCAGCCCCATTTCATTGGCTTGTCTTGGAGGCTAGGGCGTGTGCCTTAAAGCGCGACTCTCGGCCTGCCGTGGAGCGCTGTAGGCACACGTCCTAGCCTCCAAGATCCTAGCTCCCGATCATACCAGTATCGGATCATGCAGCCACACTTTCAGCTTTTCTCGCTCGCTGATACCACCACACAAGCACGCCCGTTACACCTGCCAACGGCAGCATCAACCACTGAATGCCACTCCAGCCAACGGCATAGAACAACACACCGGACAGCAACGAACTCAGCGCCACTAAGGCGAAAATCAGAAAGTCATTCACGCCTTGCACCGTACCGCGCTCGGCCGGGGTATGCGCTTGGGTCAGCAGATTGCTGCCACCGATGAATAAGAAGTTCCAGCCGATGCCGAGCAGTATCAAGGCCACTAAAAAGTGCCCGAACGTGGTGCCGGTCAACGCCGTGGCGAACGCCAACAACAGGGCTAGGCTGCCGGTCAGCAAAATACGGTATACGCCAAAGCGCACGATCAGCGAGCCGGTAAAAAACGATGGCGCGAACATCCCCAGCACATGCCACTGCATCACAGTTGCAATGTGATTCATTGAAAACCCTTGCGCGGTCATTGCCAGCGGTGTTGCCGTCATCACCAGTACCATCACGCTGTAGCCGACGACACTGCACAACAAGGCGACGCGAAATACGACTTGTTGGGAAATTTCGCTGAAGGATCGCGCGGCACCGTGTGCAGCATCTTCGATGACTTGCGGTACGCGTAAAAACGACAGCAGAATCACTGCCAAACCGGCCAATAATGCCAACATCAAGTAGGGCCCGGCGTTGGTCGCTTCCGCCAGTTGGTGCGCCATCCCCATATCACCTGCGTCATGCATCGCGTGGCTGACCAACCCGTGCGAATGGCTGGCATTCCAAGGGCCTAAAAAGGCGGCAAATACGCCGCCAGCCATCACCAACGACAAGGCGCGTGGCTTAAAAGTATCACTGGCTACCTCGGCCGCCGCAAAGCGATAGTAGGTGGCAAACCCTTGGTACAAACCAAACAGCAGGCTACCGACAAAGAACAACCAAAAAGACCCGGCGACCACGCCCGCAACGCTCACCACACCACCGCCAATACCGCCAACACTGGCTCCGATTAGAAAACCCACGCGCCGCCCAATGTGCTTCATCAATAGAGAAGCCGGTAGAGTAAACACCAACGCACCCAGCATCATGCCGGTGACGGGCAAGGTCGCCAGCGCAGGGGTTGGCGCCAGATGCAAACCGACCACACCGCTGAGGGTCATAACGGTAATGGAGGTGATCAAAAACAAAATTTGGCTGCCGACCAGTAAGCCGACGTTGGATTTTTCGCGGGCAAAGCTCATGAGGGGAGGTCTCGGCTTAGGTTCGTGAAGTTGTTTAACGGCCATATTATCTGTATTCCGCTCATTATGTGAGCCGAATAACAGGTTTTATTGTTTCTGGGTGGGGCGGGTGGTTGACGGCATAAACTACACCCGTTTGCCTTATATAAAAAATAAGAATACTCTAATATACGTTTGGCATGTTCATTACCGGAATCAGCACCATGACCACATCCGCTACTCACACCTTTGGGATCAACGCCAATAGAGCACAGTTCATCCTGCAACTGGCGCAAGTACTGCTGGTGGGTTTAACCATTGGTCTGCTGCGCACGGTTGTTCCTGCTTTGGCTGAATCGGAATACGGCGTCCCCGCCGACTCCTTCATGCTGCTCAGTACCTTTGTGCTGGCCTTCGGTGTGGTCAAAGGCGCGATGAACTTCATCGCCGGGCGGTTGTCTGAGCGCATTGGCCGTAAGCCGGTGTTGCTGTTGGGGTGGATGATCGGCCTGCCGATTCCTATGTTGGTGTTCTGGGCACCGAGCTGGGGCTGGGTGGTGTTCGCTACGGTCTTACTGGGGGTGAATCAGGGCTTAACCTGGTCGATGACCCAAACCATCAAGCTAGATATTACCCACGGCAACCAGCGTGGCCTGACCATTGGATTGAATGAATTCGCCGGTTACGCCGGTGTTGCCCTCGCTGGCATTGCCACCGCCTATTTAGCGACCTTGTTAGGCGCGCGCATGGGCCTGCTGGTGTTCGGTTTGGTGGTCATGGTGCTCGCACTGGTTGCGACCTTTGCTGTGGTCGAATCCTTGCCGTGGGCGCACGAAGCGACACGCCAACACGCGGCCGGAGAAAACCAAGGGCCAATGCCGCGTTACCCTAAAGACGTCAGCACCCAACCGAGCACGTGGGAAGTGTTCGCCATCATGAGTTGGCGCGACCGCCGCCTTGCCGCCATTAGCCAAGCCGGTCTGGTGGAGAAGTTTGTCGATGCCTTGGTGTGGATCATCTACCCCGTATTTCTGTATCAGCAAGGGCTCACTTTGCCGCAAGTGGGTTGGGTAATCGGTATTTACGGTGTGGTTTGGGGTGCTTCGCAGTTGATCACCGGCCCCTTGTCCGACCGCATCGGTCGACAAAAGCCCAACGTCACCGGCATGTTGCTTACGGGTGCCGGTGTCGCCTTGATGGTGCTGGGTGACGGTATGCTGTGGTGGAGTTTTTCTGCTGCCATAACGGGCTTCGGCATGGCGTTGCTGTACCCAAATCTGTCGGCCGCTGTAGCCGACATTACCCCGCCGAACTGGCGTGGCTCAGCCATCGGCATCTATCGCTTTTGGCGCGACCTGGGTTACGCCATCGGTGCCGCCGGTATTGGCATCGTCGCGGTGCTGTTCAACAGCATGACCGCCGCCTTCTGGTTCGTGGCGGTGTCGATGTTGTTTTCTGCACTTTGGTTGGCATGGCAGGGGGAGGAAACGCACCCTGTTTTGAAGGTTTAGGTGTGACATAAAATTCACACTGGTTTGTGGTATGTTGGACGCCATAACAGGAATCAACAATCACAGGCGCGCCGTGACTGACCATAACCCCCCACAACCCGCTGGCAGTGTCCGCGAAGTCTTTCTGGCTTTCTTGTGGCTTGGCTTAACGTCCTTCGGTGGCCCCATCGCCCACTTGGGCTACTTCCGTACGGAATTCGTGGAACGCCGCCGTTGGTTGAGCGAAACCCGCTACGCCGAACTCGTTACGCTGTGTCAGTTTCTGCCCGGCCCGGCCAGCAGCCAAGTGGGCTTTGCCTTGGGTTTGATGCGGGCCGGATACTTGGGTGCCCTGGCAGCGTTTGTGGCCTTCACTTTACCTTCCGCACTGGCCTTGGTGCTCTTTGCCTTGGGGGCGGCCTGGATGGCGGGGCCTATCGGCGGCGGCATTATCATGGGCTTGAAAGTCGTGGCCGTTTCCATCGTCGCGCACGCTGTTTGGGGTATGGCTCGTAACCTGTGCCCCGACCGCGCGCGCGCCGGTATTGCCTTGGTCGCGGTATGGATCATGCTCGCCATGAGCGGTCCACTGGGTCCCATCGCGGCGATCGTTGTGGGAGCTGCCTTGGGCCTGTGGTTGACCGCATCGGTCGACCAGCCAGTTAGCGCCGACGTAACGCAAGCGGACAACGCTGCGCAGCCCGTCTCCAAGTGGGTCGGCATTGCCAGTCTGAGTCTGTTTGCTTTATTGCTGGTGGGGTTGCCGGTACTGGTGCTAGTGAACGACAGTGCATTGCTGGCCGTTGCAGACGCCTTTTATCGCGCTGGTGCACTGGTGTTTGGCGGCGGCCACGTCGTGCTGCCGTTGCTGCAAACGGAAATCGTCGCCCCCGGCTGGGTGTCTGCCGACGCCTTTCTGGCTGGCTACGGTGCCGCGCAAGCGGTGCCTGGCCCATTATTCACGTTCGCTGCCTACCTGGGCACCGTAATTCCCACCGGATTTAACCCGCTTATCGGCGCAACCGTTGCCCTGTTGGCTGTGTTCGTTCCCGGCTTTTTGCTGTTGATCGGCGTGTTGCCGTTCTGGCACCAAGCCCGCCAATGGCAATCGGCACAAGCCGCACTGCGCGGCGCCAATGCAGCCGTGGTTGGCATACTCGGTGCTGCGCTCTACACCCCTGTATGGACCAGTACCGTTACCAACCCGATGGCTTTTGCGTTAGCGCTGACAGGCTTTGTGTTGCTTACGGTGGGCAAAGTACCGGCTTGGGGCGTGGTGATCTTAGCCGCTGTGGGCGGGGTGGTTTTGCTGTAGATCTACCCGTTATGACTATCGGGCCAAGTTAAGTCTTATTGATGAGTTCGTATGGCGGCCTAGAGAAGCTCTTAATTAATCACCCATGACGGCGCTTAAGGGTATAGATTTGATCTGCTTCGATTCGAAAAATATTGCTGTTGCTAGAGACTGTGGCGTTGGAGCCCGAGGAGGTTAGTTTGAGTACCGAAGAAGAGCTCTACAAGGTTGCAGTCTCTTTGATCGAAAAGCGCTATCCGTCAGGGTTTGGCGGTGCAGCTGCCATGAAAACCAAGTCGGGGAAAATTCTGACCAGTGTGGCCCCTGAAACTAAGAATGATGCACTCTCTTTATGCATGGAAGTAGGTGCCTGCCTAGAGGCCCATAAACTGAACGACGCGATTACCCATTCAATTTGCGTTTGTCGGGAAAATGAACAGGCAGAATATTTGATTCTCACACCTTGTGGTATATGCCAAGAGCGACTGTCTCATTGGGGTGGCGATGTGCAGGTGGCGGTAAGCACCCCCGAGAACACACTGTTGTTTAAGGAGCTGCGAGAGCTGATGCCCTATCATTGGTCTATAGTGAACGGAAAGCGGCTTTAGCAATCTAGGCCTACCGGGAAATGTTGCTGCGCCGTGTTCAAAGCACAAATAATCCGTTGTTTGGGGCGTTATGCAAATGTTTGAAGCGGTAGTGGTGCAGAGACACCAATCAAATTACCCAAATCCGGTCAGTTTTGTAGCCGGTGACAGGTTGCTTCTAGGCGAGAGGGATACTGAGTATCCGGGGTGGGTGCGTGTTACCGATCAACGAGGCGTTGTCGGTTGGGCTCCGCTCGAATACATTAAGCTAAACAACGATGGTGCTAGTGGTGTCGCGGTGAAGTGCTACTCAGCGAGTGAAGTGGATGTAGACTCAGGTGAGCACCTCAGCGTTAGCTATGAGCACTGCCAATGGTGCTGGGTGGAGCATAAAACTAAGGGCTCCGGCTGGGTGCCACGGGAATGTCTGGAATATGTTTAATCAAGTAATGTCTTTTTTCGCGCGCCTGCCATGAATAACGTCGGTGAAGTACTGGTGGTCTATGACAAGCAGTGTCCAGCTTGTGACTACTACTGCAACATGGTGTGTATTAAAGAGTCGGTGGGCCGCGTTGTGCTCGTCGATGCACGTGAAGGCGGTCCGGTGATGGATGAAATTACGGCGCGGGGTTTGGATATCGACCAGGGTATGGTGGTTAAGGTCGGCAGCGAGCTTTACTACGGGTCGGATGCCATCAACGTGCTGGCCCTGATGGGGACCAACAAAGGGCTCTTTAACCGCTTGGCCTATTGGTCGTTTCGCTCCCGAACCCTAGCCAGAGTGCTCTATCCGGTACTGCGTGCTTGCCGTAATCTGTTGCTGAAGATCCTAGGAAAGACGAAGATCAATAACTTAGGAATGGGCGGTAACGATCGTTTCTAACAACGAAATCTGAGGTGGTTGGCGGTATGGTATGGGCAGCGTTGGCGGTGTCCTGACTGAGGAGGCCATTGCACTGGTCACTCAAGTTGTCTTATAGCGAATTGCGGAGCTGCTAAACCATGTTTATTGGTGAACTGGCAAAACGGTGCGGCGTTTCTACCAAAGCACTGCGCCATTATGAAAGCTTGGGCTTGCTGGGCCCTGTGCGCCGCCAAGGCAAGTATCGAGTGTACGATCAAGCTACCCTGCACCGCGTACGATTTATTAAAACCGTGCAAAATCTTGGTTACCGGCTTACGGAAATTCAAACCGCCTTGCAGCAACAGGCAGGTGGGGAACCTTCTTGGCAGGCCATTCTCGACCTGATTGAACAAAAGCAAACTGCGTTGAACCAGCAAATGGCAACGCTGGCGCAGCAGAATCAAGCGCTGGCCGAGCACCGTCGCACCATAGAGCGATGTCTGCAGCAAGATCCGCATTGTAAAAAGCCTCTTTACCCTGCTTGACTTTAACCCTAGGGGCAAGGTGTAGCCTGAATCTCTCTGTTATTTCCAAGTGAGGTTTATGCAATGACGCTTCAAACTCTTTCTCCGCTCCAAGTGGCCGTGCAGTGGCTGCTGTTTCCGCTGTTGCTGAGTGTCAGTCTGTTCAGTTATGTCTATGCTCTCAATCATGGTTGGGATACCGAAATGGTGGTGCTGGCGATCACCGTACTATCGCTGATTACCGCTTTATTGCTTGAGCGTTGGCTTCCTTTCCGGCGCGACTGGAATCAGAGCAAAGGTGATATTGTGACTGACGCCAGCAGTGCTGTGATGCTGGCGGGCCTTGCCGATCCGCTACTGAAATTCAGTGCACCGGTGTTAGTCGTGGTGCTCTACAGTGCTTTTCCCAGTGCTAACCTTTACGACATTTGGGTCGCACCTCTGCCGCTATGGCTGCAGGCAACACTGGTGTTGCTCAGTATTGAATTCGGGCGCTACTGGGCGCACAGACTACACCACCAAATTACCCGTCTGTGGTGGTTACACGCGCTGCACCACAGCAGTCAGCGCCTCTATGCCTTTAATAACCTAAGGTTTCATCCGCTTAATTACGCCTTGAACTTTGCGGTCAGCGTGCTGCCTTGGGTATTGCTGGGCTTGCCTGCCGAAGGCTTGCTTGCGTACTTGGCATTGACCCAGCCCATACTGATGCTGCAACACGCCAATCTGAATCTGCGACACGGTGTGCTGAATTATCTGTTCAGCACGAACGAAGTACACCGATGGCACCATTCCAGCAATGTAACCGAGGCGAACTGCAATTACGGCAATGCACTGATTGTTTGGGACTGGGTATTTGGCACCTTCAAATACGAGAAAAACGGCAATGAGCCGGAAGTGATGGGTCTTTTCGCCAGCAGTGCGCAACAGTACCCGGTCAATGGCTCATATTATCAACAACTGACGGCGTTTTGCTGCCGACGGTAAAAGAGTGGTAGGGAGGGCTATGCACGGGCGTTGCTAGAGCCTGAAACCTGCGATAGCAGCGACATACCTTGCGCTTTATTTTTGTCGGTATATGATCTTACTAAGGCCTCTGCAGAAGAGGCCTTTTTTTATGCCCAAAGGTGGGCGGGTCGACATTCGCCTGCCCGGCGTGATGGTTTTGCATCAATACAGTAAGGGGGAGCCCATATGAGCGCTAGACCGCAAGTTATCGTATCAACGCTGGACGCAGATCGGCTTTATGCTCTGCTGGAGTCCTTACCCGACAACGCGTTTCCGGGTAAGGATGAACTTGAAGCAGAGCTGGATCGAGCATCCTTTGTTGCACCTCAGGACGTGCCGCCAACGGTGGTGTCCATGAACTCAACAGTACGTTTCCGTGTTGAGTCCTCGAACGAGGAATTTAGCCGGACCTTGGTTTATCCCAAAGATATGGACTCGAACGGTGACAAGATTTCCATACTGGCACCCGTAGGCAGTGCTTTATTGGGCTTGTCGCAAGGCGACCAGATTGAATGGCCAAAGTCTGGCGGTAAGGTTCTCAATGTGCGTATTGAAGAGGTGCTGTACCAGCCCGAGCGTGCGGGCGAGTACTTTCGGTAAGCCCTGCCTTCAAAACTAACTATGAATTTTTCAATGGCAATAGCCTTTCACTACTGAACGAATAGATATATTAATATAAACTAATAATTAAAATTCTAATATAGTGTGTCCATCGCTGCAGTGCAGCACCATCAGAAGATGAGAGGAAAGTACTATGTCATTACGTTTAGGTGATACCGCACCCAACTTCACCATTGCAACGACCAAAGGAGAAATTAATTTCCATGACTGGCTAGGAAATTCTTGGGCGTTCTTCTTCAGTCACCCAGCTGACTTTACGCCAGTATGTACAACGGAGATGGGCCGGACTGCGCAGCTCGCTGAGCAGTTTACAGCGCGCAATGTTAAGCCTTTGGGTTTGTCGACGGATACCGTCGAAGAGCACAATAAATGGATTTCTGATGTGAATGATACACAGAACACCACGCTGGACTTCCCTATTGTGGCTGATGCTGATCGAAGTATCGCTGAGCTGTACGATATGATCCACCCCGGTGAAAGTGAGACGGCCGCCGTGCGCAGTGTTTTCATTATTGACTCGAATAAGAAAATTCGCCTGACCATGACTTATCCAATGTCGGTAGGCCGTAATTTTGACGAGATTTTGCGCGTGATTGATGCGTTGCAACTGGGAGATGCCAAACGAATAGCGACGCCTGCTGACTGGCGCCCTGGAGACGACGTAATCATTCCACCATCGATAAGCAATGAAGAAGCGAAAGACATCTTCCCGCAAGGTTGGAACGAAGTGCGCTCTTATTTACGCTTAACCAAAGTCTAATAATAGGCTTAGCCGAGTGCACAGCACTCGGCTTATCGATAGTATCTTCTAGTTCCAAAACGACACGTACTACTCAGTGCTCGCCTTATTCCAACAAGGCTACCGATTTGATCAGCGCATAGACCGGTTGCCCCACGGCTAACGCCAGTTGGCTGACCGCCCGAGGAGTGACTTCTGCCAGCAATAATTGCTGGTCGGCGGTGCGGCAGGCAATAACGACGCGGTTGTTGTGCATTGTGTCAATCCGTTCGATGACCACGGGTAAGTGGTTCTGAATGCTGATGCGGCGTGGAAAGTCGAGCGACAAACTGACATCGCGCGCCAGTACGCGCAGTCGCGTGGTGCGCTGGCGAGAAAGATGGGTGGCATTAGGTACCCACAGCCGCGCGTCGTCAGGACCAAAAGGGCTTACGCCATCAATACCCGCTTCTCCTAACGTGCCTTCTAACACCGACACCGCGCCGGTATCGTCGAACAACGGTGAGTCCGGCCGAGCCAACGCCTGTTGCAACGTTTCAATGCGCTGAATCCGGCCCTGCTGCATAAAGGCTATGCGGTCGGCCAATCGTTCAACTTCGTCCGGCGCGTGGCTGACCATGATGATGGGCACGCCAGATTCCTCGGCCATGCGTGACAGGAACGGCATGATCTCGCGCTTGGTTTGCGTGTCCAGCGCTGCTAAGGGTTCGTCCAACAGCAGCAGTTGTGGGCTGATCAGCAGGGCACGGCCGAGTGAAACGCGCTGCCGCTGGCCGCCAGACAGTTGGTCAATACGGCGGTCGAGCAGGTCGTCTATGCCTAACATGGCGGTTACTTCGGGTGGTTGCAATCGGCGCAGGTGCTCAGGCGTGCGGCGGTAGCCATACAGCAGATTATCGCGCACGGACAGATGCGGCAGCAGGCTGTGTTCTTGGAAAACGAGGCCGATGCGTCGCTTGTGCAAGGGTACAAAGGCGTGTTCTTGTTGCCAAGGTTGGTCACCAAAACGCACTGCCGCACCGGACACACGCTCCAGTCCGGCGATGATGCGCAACAGCGTGGTTTTGCCGCAACCGGAACGACCAAACAAAGCCGTAACGCCGTGCAAGGGTAGCTCGTCGTCGACGTGCAGCTCGAAATCATCACCGTAGCGCAATTGAGCTTTGATGCGCAGGGTCATCGCTTGGCTCGTCATGGCTTCACTCGTCATAGCTTCACCACTTCGAAGCGACGGTTGATGCTGTACACAACAAAGAGGGTGATAAAGGCGAACAGCAACAGCATCAGCGACAGGCTGTGCGCAGCGGCGTAGTTCATGCCTTCGGTGTGATCGTAAATGAGCACCGACAACACCTTGGTTTCGCCGGGAATGCTGCCGCCAAGCATCAGAATTACGCCGAATTCCCCCAGTGTGTGGGCGAAGGTTAGGGTGGCGGCCACGATAAAGCCGCCGCGCGTCAGAGGAAAGATCACACTAAAAAAGCGGTCAACCGCACCCGCGCCCAAGCTGCTGGCGACTTCCACCGGGCGCCGACCTAAATTGTTAAAAGCCTGAGTGAGTGGTTGCACAGCAAAGGGCATGGAATAAATAACCGAGGCGATAAGAATGCCCTCAAAGGTGAAGGCCAGATGGTGCAGACCAAGGCTTTCTAAGGTGCTGCCAATAAAGCCACGCGGGCCAAGCACGATCAGTAAATAGAACCCCAGTACCGTTGGCGGTAACACCAAAGGCAAGGCGACAATGGCTTGCACCACGGTACGCGCCAGCGACCGCCCTTGCGCCAACCACCACGCCAGCGGTGTAGCCAGCACCAGCAAGATCAGCGTGGTGTAAAAGCAGAGCTTAAAAGTGACCTGAAAGGCTTGCCACTCTGCGGGTCCGAGCGTGAGCATAGCGTTGTCCTAGTTAATGTTCGGTCAGGGGGCTGACCTCCTACGGGTTGTGATGCGTCGACGATACACTATTGTAGGAGCGCAGCCCTCTGCGCGAAATTCGTGCTGGGTTTAATTGGGCAACACAAAACCGTAACGCAGCATAACCTCATGCGCTTCCGGGGTTGTCATAAAATCGGCGAACGCCAGTGCTTCTGGCTTGCTGCCACCGCGCCGCGTCACCACATAGCCTTGCGTCAGGGGATTGTGCAGCGCCTCATCAATCAAATGGTATCCGTGCTCAGCAAGCGTCGGAAACTTGGCCAGTGACAACGCAATAATGCCCACTTGAGCAGCCCCAGATTCAGTCATCTGCGCCGCGTGCGCAATGTTTTCGCCAAACACCAGCTTGCTTTGCACGGCTTCCCATACACCGGTGGCTTGCAAGGCTTCTTGCGCACGCAAACCGTAGGGCGCATGCGCGGGTTGAGCGATGGCGATGCGCCGAATGCTATCAGACGATAGGTCTTCTAAGGTCAGGCTGGCGGCATCCAGCGTATTGCTCCAGAGGACGATTCGACCCAGTGCATAGACTGCGGGCTCGGTGGCTGTCATGCCAGCGGCGTGCAAGCGCTCGGGAAAGGCAATGTCGGCGGAGAAAAAGATATCGTAGGGTGCGCCGTTGAGGATCTGTGTGGACATGCGGCCGGACGATCCGTAAACCACCTCAATGTCGGCGTTGGGGTGTGCCGCACGATACAGCGCAATGATGTCGTCTAGGGCATAACGCAGGTCGGAAGCGGCTGCGATACGCACCGCGGCGCTGGCGTGCGATGGTAAAGCAAACACCAAGACCATCAGCGCGAACAGCACAGGGTTTAAGTGTTGGGATAGACGTCGTAAAAGGCGCAGTAACGGCATGAAAAAGGCTCTAACGAGTTAGAGCCTGATTCTGCCACAAAAGTGTCAGGCCAGCACGCGTGCTTCCCATGGGCGCAACACAGCGGCCTGCCCTTGTGTGGTGTAGTTTCCGAGCAACAGTGACCGGTCTTCCCAGTCGTTGCCTTCCACCGTGCCCAAATGAGCCGCTTCACCACTCAGGTTGCACACCACCCAAAGCGTATTGCCGTTCAACGTGCGCGTATAGGCATACACCTGTTCGTGTTCCCCGAGAACCAAGTCGTATGTGCCATAGACCAAAATTTCATGCTCTTTGCGTAAATGAATCATCTGTTTGAAATAACTCAAAACGGAGTTCGGATCATTCTGCTGCTGGGCGGCGTTGATGGTGGTGTGGTTCGGGTTTACGGCCAACCATGGCGTGCCAGTAGTGAAACCAGCATTTGGCGAGTCATCCCACTGCATCGGGGTACGTGAGTTATCACGCGCACTGTCTTTGATGCTGTGCAGAATGTCGTGATCGGTCCAGCCGTGTGCCCGCTGTTTGGCGGTGAGGTTGCGTACTGCAACGTCGTCGAACTGCTGCAGGTGCTCGAATGGGAAGTTGGTCATCCCCAGTTCTTGCCCTTGATAAATAAAGGGCGTGCCCTGCATCAGGAAGTACATGGTTGCCAGTGCTGTGCTGCTTTCGTAGCGATAGGCTTTATCATCGCCCCAGGTCGATACGATGCGGGCAATGTCGTGGTTTTCAACAAAGAGTGCGTTCCAGCCTTGGCCTTCTAAACCTTTCTGCCAGCGCGTCAGCGTTTTCTTGAGGGCGGGTAATTTAAGGCCACTGTCGACATCCGAGCCCCAGAGGTTCAGTTGCTCGAACTGAAACAACATGTTGAATTTCTTCTGATCTTCGCCCACCCACAGTGGCGCTTCATCGACGGTAACGCCGTTCGCTTCACCCACGGTCATGATGTCGTAGTGCGCAAAGGTGTTGTCGCACAGGTCGGTGATGTATTCCTGAATACCCTCGATATTGCGGTGATGGTCGTGCGATGGCACGGCGATCAACCCATCGGGGTTTGGCAGGTCAGGCATGCCGGGCGTTTTTTTGATGTGAGTAATGGCGTCAATGCGGAAACCGTCTACGCCCTTGTCCAACCACCAACGAATCATGTCGTACACGGCGGCACGCATATCGAGGTTGTCCCAGTTCAGGTCGGGCTGTTTGCGCGAGAAAACGTGCAGGAAATATTCGTCGGTTTGCGGGTCATATTCCCACGCCGGTTCGGTGAAAATGCTTTCCCAGTTGTTTGGTGGGCCGCCGTTTTTGCCCGGCCGCCAGATGTACCAATCCCGTTTCGGGTTGTCTTTCGAGCTGCGCGACTCTTGAAACCACGCGTGTTCGTCGCTGCTGTGGTTGATCACCAAATCAAGCAGGATTTTGATGCCGCGCGCGTGCGCCTGCGCCAACAGTTCGTCGAAATCCGCCATGGTGCCGAACTCGGCCATGATGCCTTGGTAGTCGCTGATGTCGTAGCCGTTGTCGTCGTTCGGCGACGGGAAAATCGGGCACAGCCACAGCACGCTCACACCCAAGTCATTCAGGTAGTCCAACTTGCTGGTGATGCCCTTGAGGTCACCAATGCCATCGCCGTTGCTGTCCATAAAGCTGCGCGGGTAAATCTGGTACACCACGGCTTCTTTCCACCACGCGCGGCTTGGGCTTTGGGTATCTGTGGGGGGGTGTTGAGCTGACATCAAACTAACTCCTCAAGCGATAAAACAAAACTTTCCCACGGTGCTAACGACAACTGCTCGCCAGTGCCTGTGTGGGCTTGATGATTGTGGATTAAACAGGTGCCGGAACGCTGACGCAGGGTCTCAGGCAACTCGGCGTGCGCTGCTTCATTGGAGAAATTGCTCACCACCAATAGCGTTTTGCCGTCGAGCTGACGCAGGTACGCGAAGATCTGTTCGTGCTCTGGCAACAGCAATTCAAACTGCCCATCAACAATGACCGGGTGCGTTTTGCGCAGAGCGATCAGATGGCGGTAGTGATGGAAGATCGACCCTTCGTCGGCAACATTCTGCGCCGCGTTGATCTCGGGGTAATTCGGGTTCACGCCCAACCAAGGCTGTGCCGTACTGAAACCGCCATACGCCGAGTCGTCCCACTGCATTGGCGTGCGCGCGTTATCGCGGCTGTTGGCATAAATTGCTGCCATCATCTCCGCTTCGCTGTGTCCGTCGGCCAGTCGCTCGGTGTACAGGTTGCGCGTTTCGATGTCTTGATAGTCTTCAATGCGGGGAAACTGCACATTGGTCATGCCCAGTTCTTCACCCTGATAGATGTACGGCGTGCCTTGCATTAAGTGCAGCGCCGTGGCCAGACATTTGGCGGAGCGCACGCGGTACTCGCCGTCGTTGCCGTATTTAGACACCGCACGTGGCAGGTCGTGATTGTTCCAGAATAATGAATTCCAGCCTTGCCCGGCCAGCTCGGTTTGCCATTTGTTGAACACGGCTTTCAGTTCAACCAGGTTGAAGGGCCGAGGTTTCCACTTGCCGTGTACGGGATCGAACGACAGCGTGATGTGTTCAAACTGAAACACCATCGACAGCTCTTGGCGCTCGGGGTGCGAATAGAGCTTGGCGATTTCCGGTGTGGCGCTCCACGCTTCGCCGACGGTGAGTGCATCACGCGGGCCGAAGGTGGCTTTATTCATGGCTTGAATCAGTTCATGCAAGCGCGGGCCGTTGGCCATGATGCCCGCGTCCACGTCTTTACCAACGAGATCAATCACGTCCATGCGGAAGCCTGCCACGCCCCGGTCGAGCCACCAGTTCATCATGTCGTGCACGGCGGTTTGTACGGCGGGGTTGTCCCAATTCAGGTCGGGCTGTTTTTTGCTGAATTGGTGAAAATAGTATTCGCCGGACGCTTCGTCGAACTCCCACATGGAGCCACCAAAATAGGAGTGCATGTCGCTCGGTGGCGAACCATCGGCTTTTGGCTGCCGCCAGATGTAGTAGTCGCGGTAGGGGCTGTCTTTGGCGGACTTGGCGGCCACAAACCACGGGTGCTCGTCGGAGCTGTGGTTCACCACTAAGTCCATGATGATCTTAATGCCGCGTGCGTCGGCTTCGGCGATCAGACGGTCCATATCGGCCAGCGTGCCGAATTCAGCGGCGATGTCCTGATAGTCTGAAATGTCGTAGCCGTTGTCGTCCATGGGCGACGCGAACACCGGCGACAACCAGATGACGTTGATGCCCAGTGTGGCTAAGTAGTCGAGCTTGCTGATGATGCCGGGAATATCACCCATGCCATCGCCATTGCTGTCTTTAAAGCTTCGCGGGTAAATCTGGTACACCACGGCGTCTTTCCACCAAGGCTGGGTCATGGGTAATCTCCTGTTGTGTGTTGCTTCGCATCATCGCTGCGCGAAACTCTCGCTTACCGCGATTTTCGGCCAGAGGGCTGGCCTCCTACAAATTTCTGCCCGTAGGAGCGCAGCCCTCTGCGCGAACAATTGGCCTCCTACATAATTACCGCGAAGCCTACAGCACCCCAAGCACAAAAAATAATGCATTTTATTGTTCTCACTATAGATAAAATCTATAGTTGGCTGATGGATAAACTCTTAAAACAATTTCTCACCGTCGCCGAACTCAACAGCCTTAGCCACGCCGCCACGCGCCTGTTTATCAGCCAACCCACGCTGACGCATAACATCAAAAAACTGGAAGACAACCTCGGGGTTGAACTCTTCGTACGCTCATCCAAAGGCATGGCGCTCACGCCCTACGGCGAACTGCTGATGGAACAAACGCGCATCATGCAGCGCGTGCACGACAACGCCATGGAAAAACTCGCCCAGCTCAAAGTGAAGCGCGAACGCGGCTTACGCATCGGCGTCGGTATGGCGTGGTGGCACCTGTTCTTCCGTGACTTACTGCAAGACTACCGGCGCGAAAATCCCACCGCACCCGTGCACGTCGATATCGGTAACCACTTGCGCTCCATGGACCAATTGCTCTGTGGCGACATCGACCTGTTCATCGGGCATGAAATTGTCGGCCTGAACGAACGGGCAGGCGCGGTTTTCAACCCGCTGTTTCAAGCCTTCGACGGCTGTTACGTGCGTGCCGGGCACCCCTTGCTCGCGCAATCCAGTTGCAGCTTGGTGGACTTGCTCGCCTACCCGCATTTGGATGTTACACCCGACGAAGCGCGCTACACCCAAGTGCTCGACAATTTAGCGCTGAAACAAGCGCAACGTGAACGCTATTACGTGCCTGAACGTGTGGTGTGGGCCACCAACTCCATGACCGCCGGGCTCGACATCCTGCGTGACAGCGACGCCGTAATGACCTACACCAACGTACTGGCCGACTATTTTGCTCAGCAAGGCGTGCTACCTTTACCCATAGAGGAACCGCAAGGCCCACACACGGTCGGGCTGTATGTGTTGGCGGAACGCGCCGACGACGAGCATATTCAACACATCACGCGCCTGATTCAGCAGCATGTGGCATCGGCGCCCTTTATTTCGCAGGTGACGCTATGAACAAAATACTGTTGGTAACCGGCGCTAGCCGAGGCATCGGCGCGGCCACGGCCATTTTGGCCGCGCAACGTGGCTACCGTGTGGCGGTGAACTATCGAGCAAATGCCACCGCCGCAGAATCCGTGGTGGCGCAGATTCAACAAGCCGGTGGGCAAGCCTTTGCTGTGCAAGCCGATGTATCGCGTGAAGAGGACGTGCTGCGCCTGTTTGCTCACATTGATGCAGAAGACGGCTCCTTGGAGGCGCTGGTTAACAACGTCGGCACGCTGGAAACCCAAATGCGTGTCGAAGACATGACTGCCGAACGCATCAACCGCATATTCACCACCAACGTCACCGGCACCATGCTGTGTACCCGCGAAGCCATTAAACGCATGTCCACCAAGCACGGTGGCACTGGCGGAGCCATTGTGAATGTGTCGTCCGTCGCTGCGCTCATAGGCTCACCCAATGAATACGTGGACTACGCCGCCTCCAAAGGTGCAGTGGACACCTTCACCCTTGGCGTAGCACGTGAAGTCGCTACCGAAGGCATCCGCGTGAACGGCGTCAGACCGGGCATTATCTATACTGACATACACGCCCAAGGCGGCGAACCGAATAGAGTAGACCGTGTAAAAGTCGGCGTACCGATGCAGCGCGGCGGGCAGCCCGAAGAAGTCGCCAGTGCGATACTGTGGCTGCTGTCTGATGAAGCCAGTTATGCTACGGCGACGTTTATTGATGTGGCAGGTGGGCGTTGATGATGACGGAGTCGGATGATTGGGTTCCACTGCAGCGAGCCTATGGCGGGAGTCGCGTGATATTGGCGGCGTAGATATTAATGGGTGATGCACCATTTTAGATGTGTCCAGACTTTGCCGTATACAAAAGCTTACAATCTACAGTTCGTTTATGTTGTTCGTTTGCTAACCAGTTAACTTACCTAATGTGACGTGGTCTGGTAGGTTAAACGCACTCTGAGCTCCAGCAGCATGCGCCTCAGAGTGCACCGGGCAATATTCCTTGGTGGCTAACGGTTAACAGTGGAGCAATCATTCACGTGGTTAAAAAAGCATTTCCTTTGAGCGTTGCAATCGCTAGTTCACTGTTGGTGGTGGCAGAAGCAGCGACCTTTTGTAACGGTGGTAATGAAAATGTGGCGGTGCAGTCCACCACGCCTTCGGTAGATTTCCAGCTGAACGACAATGGCACAGCCATTCATGTCCCTGAAGGGCTGATGTGGATGCGTTGTAGCCTAGGCCAAACGTGGGATCGTGTGGAAAGCCAATGCAAGGGTACGGCTACTACGATTAACTGGAACGATGCCGTTGCGCGCGCAGAAAACACCACCTTTGCAGGCTACAGCGATTGGCGTCTGCCGGATAAGTCTGAATTAGCGACCATCGTCGAGTTGCGTTGCTGGAGTCCGGTTATTAATGTTCATGTGTTTCCTAATACGCCCAGTGCTTGGTATTGGAGCTCTACACCTTACCCTTTTAGTCGTACCGATGCGTGGGGTGTGTATTTCGGGCTTGGGTCGCTCGGTGGTGCGAGTGGAGACGGTTATCTGCCACGCGTGCGGTTGGTGCGGGACGCTCGATAGCGCCTGCACCATACTGAGTGTCAGATCGTCTTAATAAAAATAATAAAGAGTTACGTGCTATTCGACGGTGTTTTTTGACCGAATAGCCGACTCTTCCACCCGAAACAAATGCGCTGTCCGGTTCGCAATCTCAACCCGGTATACCACGTATAAATCGACGCATTTGCAGCGTGGCCGCCAGCCGGAAGAAATATCAAGCGCGATACTGTGTTTGCCTCCTGTTCAGGCTAGAGATGCCACTGCGATATGGTGGGTGGGCGTCAGCTAACACCTCTGCAGTAGGTATGCGAATGCTTCTGGGGTGGAAAAAGAAGTATCCTTGTTTTGACTGCTTGCCGGAATGGTTGAACGGTGTTATATCGTATTAATTAGCATTCTAGGCCTTAAAAAATGACCCACCAAATACGTGTTGCCCTCGCTGTATTGCTCTCTACAGCCCTTCTGGGGTGTATAGAGGAAAAGAAAGACCGATCTCAGAAATTCACCAGTACGCCGGTGACAGAGGTAGCTGTCGGTCAGCTGTATCGATACGATATCACCGTTGCCCCCACCACCGCAGCGGACCTAAACATAACATCTGCAGGGTTGCCAAGCTGGTTAACGGTCGAATACCAAAAACGTGTGCCAACCCCTATTGATATAGGCATGCCCAGTGAGCATGTGACTGCGATCGCCATTGATTCCGACGACAACATTTATTTCGCGTACGGCGATAAAGGCATATATAAGACACAAAGAGGTATCGGCAGCAGTGAGCTGGTACTGGATGATGTGTGTGGCTCGAATCGAGGCTGTCAGGCAATGGTCGTCAGAGGTGATACTTTATACTTTACAGATGACGAGCCGGGTACACGTAATGTCATATATACGCTGGATTTAAATAACCCTAACTCTGGTAAGGCACTTTTTTCCAATGATGTCGTTGGTCCGATTGTCGCTCTTGCCATTCATGAAGGGCACTTGTATGCAAGTGCGTGGAACTCGGGTACTCCTATTCGAATTTACAAGTACAACTTGAACATTCCACAGGACCCAAGAGAAAAAAGGACCTCAGAAAGCCAGTTTACATTATCTGGAGGACTTGGGTACTCAATAACATTCGGTCCGGAGGGTGTACTGTATAACGCCGATGGTTTGTCATCATCTCTGAAGGGTTATGTGCCTGCAGAAAATGATCAGACTTCATACACGGAGACATACGCGTTTAATTTTAATCCTGGCTGCCCACATCTGGCAGTCGGTGACTCTGTCGACGGTGTTTATGTATATAAGAAAGGCTGCACTCCTCTCTTTTTTCAGTTTGTACCCCCTCCAAGAGTCCGGCCCGAAATTATAAGGATTGTCCCGTCAACAAACGAGCAAACAACGATATATCAGGGTGCGGTAGACGCAATCACGTTGGACTCAACAGGGGTTCCAGTCTGGAGCGTTCGATCCACTGATGTTCTTTGGACATTAGGGCCACAGAAGGCAACGTTGACTGGCATGCCGAGCGAAGGTGATATTGGTGACCATAAAATTACCTTGACTCTGCCATCTGGTGATAAACAGGAGTTTACCGTGACGGTGAGTGCCGGAGAATCGGCTCCCACTTTTAAATTGTCTGGGACAGTGCTTGGTTTGATCGGCAATGTGATTTTAGAAGACAGAAGCACAAACACCTTCGCGGAAGCGCAAGGAGGTTCTTACGACAATGGGTTTGTCATCTTTGGATTCAGCACCGGCGAAAACTACGACCTGGGTATCGTTGCTAGCCCGGAAAATCAGCTTTGCAGCATAACCGGCGATCGTACGGGTACTTTTGCAGAAGAAGATATCAACGTTGGCGAACTTATAACGTGCCGGAGCGTACGTAGTTTATCGGTGTCCGTCGTTGGCTTGTCTAATGATGGCACGACGGTTCCGCTGAGATCTTCCGGCCCTGAAGATGGCAGATGGTTGGTCGAGAACAAAGCCTTTGGCTTGGGCACAGACACGTTCACCAACACCTTCTTTGACGATGAGATGTTTGATGTTCGTGTGATCGCAGACCCAGAAGGCTATACGTGCACGATTGAAGGTAATGGACTAGGAACAGTGAATGGCAATGTCACAATTGCAGTAACGTGCACAGCTTCTGGCGGCGGCAGTGGCCCCGGCGGTCCGACTGACCCTGGAGACGATTGCGACGAACCATCTCACTTTGGGCCGCCTGTCTGCGATGATTTCTAAGCTGTAGTTTCAAATGTTAAAGAAGTTTTCAGCGGCGCTACAAAATGTAGTCGCCGCTGTAGTGGGCTTATGATGGCGTCTAAAGAAGGCGCCCTATACGTCTGATTTCGTTGACCGAATAGCCGACTCTTCCGCCGGAAACCAGTGCTTTGTCTTATTGGCAAACCACACCAACGAGAGCATCACCGGCACTTCCACCAGTACGCCAACAACGGTGACGAGAGCCGCAATGGAGTTGAGCCCGAACAACCCAATAGCAACGGCGACCGCCATTTCAAAGAAGTTCGACGTGCCAATCAGAGCGCAGGGCGCAGCGACTTTGTGCGGCACGCGCCATGCCTTGGCACTCCAATAAGCCACGGCAAACATGCCGTACGATTGGATCAGCAGTGGAATGGCGATCAGTACAATAATCAGAGGGTTATTGAGCATGATGTCGCCTTGGAAACCGAACAACAGCGTAACGGTTACCAGTAAACCGAGCACAGACAGCGGTTTTACCTTAGCGGTGAACGCGCTGACCATGGCTGAGACATCTTCGGTGCTGGTGGCTTTTTTGGTCATGTAGACCCTTGTCAGAACTCCCGCCGTTAGCGGAATGACTATGTACAGAATGACCGACAACACCAAGGTTTCCCAGGGTACGGTGATGTCCGTTACGCCCAGCAGCAGCGCAACGATGGGCGCATACGCAAAGATCATGATGGCGTCATTCAACGAGACCTGCGCCAGCGTGTAGTTGGGGTCGCCTTTGGTGAGCTGCGACCAAACGAACACCATGGCGGTGCAGGGCGCTGCGCCCAATAAAATCATACCGGCGATGTATTGCCCGGAGGTGCCGGGTTCGATCAGCGGGGCGAAAATCCAGTCGAAGAAGAGTACGCCGAGCGCTGCCATGGTGAAGGGTTTGATTAACCAGTTGACGGCCAGCGTGATGATGATGCCTTTGGGGCGTTCGTGCACACGCGCTAGTGAACTGAAATCCACCGATACCATCATGGGGTAGACCATGAGCCAGATCAGTACGGCAATAACGAAATTGACTGAGCCGTATTCCAAGGAGGCCAGCGTGCCGACGAGTGCTGGAGCAACTTGCCCCAACACCAAGCCGACGACGATTGCCAGCGCGACCCAGACAGAGAGATATCGTTCGAAAATAGGCATGGTGTGCGGTCTTCTATGTTTAGCGGTTTGAGTGTCAGCTCTGCGACGACTTGCATGAGCTCTGGTTATATTTCCATATTACTAGAAATATATTTACAAGCAATCCAAACTATTGATAATAGTCAGTCATGAGCACACTGAACTTAGAGCAAGCGGCAGAGCAGCTGGCGGAGTTGGGGCACCCCACTCGGCTGGGTATTTACCGTGAGCTGGTGAAAGCAGGAAAAACCGGTATGCCGGTCGCTGACTTGCAAAGTACGTTGGCCGTGCCCGGCTCTACCTTGTCGCACCATATCAGTCGTTTGATGAGGGTGGGGTTGGTGCGGCAGGTACGCGAAGGGCGGGTATTGCGCTGCTTTGCGCAATATGACCGACTGAATTTGTTGATCGGTTTCCTGCAAGAAGAGTGTTGTGTGAACCAACGCTGCTGAGTTTTTTTGCCTAAATACTTCGATATATCTAGAAATATAGGATTCATCATGTCTTTAGTACCCAACCATTCAATGGCCGATGTGCAGGCGCTGCAAGCGGAAAACACAGCGCAACGTAAAACACACCCGCCGCGTATTTTGGTGCTGTACGGCTCGTTGCGGCCTGAATCATACAGTCGAAAACTGGCCTTGGAGGCTGCGGGTATGCTGACGCACTTTGGCGCCGAGGTGAAAGTCTTCGACCCTACAGGCCTGCCGGTATTTGACCATGTGTCGGTCGACCATCCGAAAGTGCAGGAGCTGCGCGATGCGGTACAGTGGTGCGAAGGCATGGTGTGGAGCTCGCCGGAAATGCATGGCAACATCACGGGAGTGTTCAAAAACCAGATCGATTGGATTCCGCTGAGCATGGGAGCGATTCGCCCGACGCAAGGGAAAACCTTGGCGGTAATGCAGGTGAGTGGCGGTTCGCAGTCGTTTAATGCGGTGAATTCGCTGCGCATTTTAGGGCGTTGGATGCGCATGTTCACCATTCCGAATCAGTCCTCTGTTGCGAAAGCATGGCAAGAGTTTCACGCCGATGGAAGAATGAAGGACTCCGCGTTCAGAGATCGGGTGGTGGATGTGATGGAGGAGCTGTTTCGGTTTACCTTGTTACTGCGCGACCAAACCGAAGGGCTGACGTATCGCTTCTCTGAACACAAAGACGCTTGGGAGCATATTAAAGCCTCCTTTTCTCGATCTGGCGTTGTTAAAAATGTCCTCTAAATGCTCATTTACTATCAGTAAACTGCGCTTTCTCGGCCATTTTTGCCTAGCCAGCTCTTCGCCTTTGAGGCTTTTATATATTCCCAATTATGCCGTGCTAGAAAATTGCCAAACAAAAGAACCTAGACGATGCTGCGCCTGATCCATCAGGGTAGCCGTTCAACGGTGCTCGCCAGCCTCGTGCTGACGCTCACGCTGGTGTCGGACGCAGTGCTGTATTTACTGCTGCCGTTGTTCTTCGACAGCTTCGGTTTAACCGTACTTTGGGTGGGCATTTTATTGTCCGCCAACCGTTTTGTACGCCTGTTCGTGAACCCGTGGCTGGTGCCGTGGTTTCAGTACTTTGGTGCGCGCACCGCGCTGATTCAGGCGGTGGTGTTAGCCAGCGCTGCCAGTTTGAGCTTTGTGTTTTTGTTCAGCCCATGGACGTTGTTGTTCGCGCGTTTACTCTGGGGTTGTGCCTACGCCTTGATGCGCCTAGCCTGTTTGCATTACGCCACGGAAGAGCCAGAACGGCGGATGATCAACCTCGGTTGGTACACCAGTATTCAGGAAATGGGACCATTGCTGGTGATTCTGCTGACCCCCTTATTGGTGGTGCACATCTCCGCGCAAGCGGTGTTGCTGCTCGCTTTTGTGCTGTGTTTACTTGCCCTGATTCCCGCGCTGGCGCTACCCGTACCGCACGCCGATCGTGGTGTTTCCACCGGCGCGCAATGGCCGTGGCCCGATGCATGGCATCGCCTGACTTTCCTACTGTGCCTGCTGTTTGATGGCGTGTGGACCGTGATCCTAGCACCGCTGTTGGTCGCCACTGGGTGGTCTATCCCCATGGCGTTGACCGTCACCTCTGCACTGCTGGTGTTTAAGAGAATCTACAACACCACGCTCGGCATGCTCACCGTGCGTTTCGATATTTGGCAACACGACCGATTTTGGCTCGTAATCGCGCTTGGCCTGATGCTGGTGGCCTGCGGTTTGATGGGTTTGCAAGTGGTGTTGCTGGCCAGTGTGCTGGGTATTTTGGGCCATGGGGCTTTTATGATTCTCGTACCCAAACTGCTGTCCGACCGAGTGGGTGCCGTGCTCGAACGCCAACAAACCCTCAACACCTTCACCTTTTGGCGCGACTTAGCCGCCGCCGTGGGTGCGCTGCTGGCTAGTCTGTTAATCGCTTGGGAAGTTGCCCCAGAGTTTTATGGACTTGGTGGTGTTGCACTGGTGCTTTTGTTGTTTTCGCTGCGGCTTACTGGACAAAAGTAACAGGAGTGGTAGTAGATGTTTTTTCAGGTCAGGGGCTTTCGATAATTCAACTTCTTTCCACGCTCGTAATGAGCTCATTAGATACTCCCACTGCTTTGCACTCAAATTCGTAGCGTGTAACCGATGAAATATTGCCGAAACCACATTCCGAAATGGCCTGCTCAGAGTTCTTGTGCACTTGATAGGTTGGCAGGGCGATAGTTGCAGCAATGACAAGGACGCCGACGAAGAGTGCGGCGAAGGTTGCCCTAATGGTGAAGGTAGGCAGTAAAGTAGTAAATGGTTGTGCTCTGTTCATGCGTTTAAGAGTCTCGATATTTCAGGGCGACATAGGTGCCAGCCAAGCCTACAGAATAGGCCAGCAGCATCATGGTTAGAATGCTGGCAATAGTACTGTCTGATTTAAGCGCTTCCAGTATGGCTACGGCAAGAGCAGTTGGTAAATGCAATAGGTATATCGATGCAGTCCTAAAAGATTTGGTCATTGAATCGCCACTAATTTGCTAGACACCTAACAGTTAGAGAAAATGACTGAAAAAGAGGTGTCTATGAGTCACAAACGTTACCCTGATGAATTTAAGATTGAAGCGGTTAAACAAGTCACTGTTGCTGGCCACAGTGTTGCTGATGTCGCACAACGCTTGGGCACAACAACGCACAGCCTGTATGCATGGATCAAACGCTTTGGCCCGAGTGCTCAGCAGCATCAACAAGAGTCAGAAGAAGCGGCTGAGATCCGTCGTCTGAAGAAGGAGCTCCAGCGTGTTACTTCAGAGCGCGACTTGTTAAAAAAAGCCGCGGCGTACTTCGCAAGCCACCCCGAGTAAGGTACGTCTTTATTAAGCAACATCAGGCCAGC
The DNA here is from genome assembly GCF_030643825.1 of Salinispirillum sp. LH 10-3-1. Taxonomy (GTDB): domain Bacteria; phylum Pseudomonadota; class Gammaproteobacteria; order Pseudomonadales; family Natronospirillaceae; genus Salinispirillum. The sequence goes on along the minus strand of NZ_CP101717.1, from coordinate 3,044,389 downwards.
CACCCCATTAGGCGTTTGTGCTGGTTGCTTGATGTGCATCCCAGCGGGTACTACGCATGGCTTCGGGACCCGAAGTCTTTGCGACAAAAGGCTAATGAACGTCTGACCGGTCAAATCAAACAATTTTGGCTGGAATCAGGTGGTGTGTACGGCTATCGCAAGATCCATCGTGACTTGCAGGATGTTGGACAGCCTTGTGGTATTAACCGAGTGCATCGTCTAATGAAAGGCGCGGGACTCGAAGCCAAAGTTGGATATAGAAAACCAAGGGCTCATAAGGGGCTGGCACATGTTGTTACGGCCAATGTACTGGATCGGCAATTTAATCCATCCGGCCCTGACCAATCATGGGTAACGGACATCACATACATCAAAACACACGAAGGCTGGCTGTACTTGGGTGCAGTAATGGATTTGTTTTCGCGCCGTATCATCGGCTGGTCGATGGGTGCCAGGATAACTAAAGAACTGGCTCTTGATGCGTTGCTGATGGCCGTATGGCGACGAAGGCCTAAAAGAGAGGTCATCGTGCATTCAGACCAAGGAAGCCAATATACGAGCCATGATTGGGGTGAGTTTTTAACAGCACATAACTTAGTCGGCAGCATGAGTCGTCGCGGGAACTGCCATGACAATGCGGTGGCAGAAAGCTTTTTCCAGCTACTGAAGCGGGAACGAATCAGGCGCAGGATATATACGACAAGAGAAGAGGCTCGAGTCGACATCTTCGACTACATTGAGTTGTTTTATAACCCGGTGCGCCGACACAATTCCAATGATCTGCTGTCACCGGTAGAGTATGAGAAGCGTTACAATGAGAGGCTGGAAAGTGTCTAGCATGCTAGTGGCGATTCAGAAGGATTCAACTGTGATTTACTGATGCCAACCAATGCGGCTGGCAGTTACTCGAGAAGCAGTGATATCGAGTGGATTATTGGTGAAAGCCTAACGAACTTGTATGTTGGCTTAGGGCGTTACTGCCGGGGAGAAAAACTGTCGGCATTTAAATTTGTGCAGGTTTTTTCTGCAGATCGACTGCTTGATCTGTTGCACATAAAGCATGAAATACATTCGGCAGAGGTCGACCGGTACATGCCAGACCGTCGTGCGGAGGTTCGGCTATCGTTGGTTGAACCTTTATTTGAAATGTTCTGTCAGGGATACAGTAAAACACCCGCATCAGCTCTGGCGCAGTTGCAGTGGTTGGAAGAGAACTTTTCCATCAATGACATCATGGCTAAAGAGATTCGTCGCTTAGCGGGGGAAAGTCAGCTCATTGCGTAGGGCGGGTGCCTCAAGGCGCGATCAAATGCGAGAACATTTAAGACCGGCTCAGGCGCCCGAAGGGCAAGACAAATGTCTAAGCATTTTTCTTGGTCACTCCCGGCCTGCCGTGGAGCGCCGGAGGCACACCCCGAAAGCCTACGCCGAAAAGTCGATTGGTCGAATCAGGCCGCCCGCAACTTCTCTAACCGAATACGCGTAATCTTCGCCTGCTCCGTCGCCGCAATCCGCAACTCCGTCTTGCGATCATTCGGTAAACGCTGCTCCAACAAAGCCAGCATCTCCGCCGCACTCTTACCTGTCGCACACACAATGAAGATAAACCCGAACTTATCGAAATAAGCCTTATTACCGTCGGCCAAACCTTGCAGAGTCGCCTCATCCGCACTGTCGACACCCGACTGCTCACCAGCCGCCAACGCCTTCGTGCTCGCGTACTTCTCACGCAACGTAGACACATCGCCAATCTGCGGATGACCCTCAAAGGCCTCCAGCCAATCCTCATCCGTCATTTCTTCTTCGAGTTCCGCCGCCGTACTCAGCAACTCTGCCCAATCTTCAAACGGGCGCGCACGAGACATACCCTTTACCCAGTAGGTTGACGCGCAGCATCCCTGAAACTTCTGATGCGCATCGGTGCTGTCTAACTGGTTTAACTCGTCTAAAGTCATGATGGTTCACACCTCACGGCGACCGGTCCAACGTGGACATCGCACTCTATTCGTCATTGTGCACAGTCTCGGGGCCTGAATGCAAAAGCTCTTTGATGTCTTTTTTGCCCAAACCACGCCACGCGGGCTTCGGATGGTCCTGATGTTCGCGCGCAATTAACTGCCCAGCAACCGATACAGCAACCTCCATCGGCAGCTTTCCTGGTACATCCGACAGCCCAATCGGGCAGATTACCCGTTCGATTTCCGCCGCCGAAAAACCGAGCTGGCCAAGCCGATGCTGAAAACGCCGTGCCTTGGTGCGCGATCCGATCAATCCTATGCTGCGCAGCTCTGGGCGCTGCAATGCGGCGACTGTGATGGCGAAATCGAGGTCATGATTGTGCGTCATGATTACTAAGTCTGTACCCTCAGGCAGTTTTGCCACCCACGCCGCTGGGTCTTGTGCCGGTAAGGGTTTCACGTTGGGAGGGCGCTGCTCGGGAAACAGTTCGGCACGTTGGTCTATCCAATGCACTTGGCATGGCAGAGCACCCAAAATAGGAATAAGGGCGTGCGCCACATGACCAGCGCCAAACACAGCCACTTGGAATTGCGTCGCAGTAAAGGATTCCAGCAACACGCTGACGCTGCCACCGCAACACTGACCCAGTTGCGAGCCAAGGGCGAATTTTTCGATGCGATAACCCGACTCGCCTTTTTCCAGGGCGTTACGGGCGAGGTTGATCACTTCAAACTCCAATCGGCCACCACCGATGGTATCGAATTGCTGGTTTTGCGTGATTACCATTTTGGCGTCTTGATCGCGCGGCGTAGAACCGCCCGCAGACAACACGGTGGCCATCACAAAGGCGTCACCGCGATGTTTGCAAATCTGTAGGGCTTCGTACCAATGGAGTGGATTGTTCATATGTTGGCCTGCCTATTGATAACCCCATCATAGACGCAAGAAGAGAGATTTTCCACAAAACCTGACCGATTGGTCATTCTATTGGCGAGGCAGCAAAAAGCTGGATACACTGACGTTATGCAAAAAAACACAGATTATTCGGAGTGACAATAACCTGCTGTAAATAGCAGTTATAAGTCCTGTGTATGGCGCCAACTGTCGCCATCCTCCGGATGATGCTTTACGATGACAAGCCATAGTTAGTCCGGTTTTGTCGAAACCTATGAAACTTTTCCCAGCCGCCGCTGCGATACGCTACGCTTGCTGAGAAGAACCCGAAAAGGCACGCACATGGAATACATTCTAAAACCGGATTACCTGACGAAAGAGGCGTTTGCACCCTTCGGCGATGTGATAGAGACGGAAGGGCGAGACTCTTTCCCGATCAACAATGGCACCACCGAGCGTTTTCACCGCTTGGCTGATGTCTCCACCGGACCTGACGACGGCCACGCCATCATCAGTGTGTTCCGGGCGAAGTCATCCAAAATGCCGTTAGACATCACCATGTTGGAACGCCACCCGCACGGCAGTCAGGCGTTTATTCCCTTGTTAGGGAAGCCATTTTTAGTGGTGGTTGCCCCGGCTGCTGATGTACCGGCCCCGGAAGCGATTCGGGCGTTTGTCACCAATGGCGCGCAAGGGGTGAACTACCACGCGGGCGTTTGGCACCATCCGGTGCTGCCGTTGATGCCGGTGGACGATTTTCTGGTGGTCGACCGAACGGGCAGCCTGCCGAATTGCGACGAACACTTTTTTCCAGAGGATGTGCGCATCGTGCTGGATCCCAGAGGCTGAATCCAGCCTAGACAGATTATAAGAAATGAGGAACCCGACCATGACCCAGCGAGTAACATGCCAGCAGCTTCAGGTAGATGCCGCACTGCACAACTTTATTGAACAGGATGCCCTGCCGGGCACTGGTTTAGACAGCGCCGCGTTTTGGCAAGCGTTCAGCGATCTCGCCAATGAGCTGGCGCCGGTGAATCGGGCACTCCTGGAGAAGCGCGAAACCCTGCAAAAGCAGTTGGATGAATGGCATCGCGCGAACCCCGGACCGATTCAGGACCCGACGGCGTATCGCGCCTTTTTGGAGTCGATTGGTTATTTGGTGCCGTCACCCGAGTCTGTAACTGCGACGACACAAAACGTGGATACCGAGATTACGGAACAATGCGGCCCTCAGTTGGTGGTGCCGGTGATGAACGCGCGTTACGCACTTAATGCCGCCAATGCACGTTGGGGCAGTCTGTACGATGCACTCTACGGAACGGATGCTATTTCAGAAGAAGACGGCGCCGAGAAAACGGGTGCCTATAACCCGGTACGCGGCCAAAAAGTCATCGAATTTGCGCGTAATTTCCTCGACCAAGCGGCGCCTTTGGCAGAAGGCTCACATGCCCAAGCCACCAGTTACCGTGTATCGGGTCCACACCTGCTGGTGACCTTGCAAGGTGGACGTGAAACCGGGCTGAAAAGCGTACACCAATTCCGTGGTTATCAAGGCGCGCCAGACAACCCAGTAGCCTTGTTGTTGAAGCACAACGGCCTGCATTTTGAAATTCAGATTGACCGCGAGCACCCGATTGGCAAAACCGATTTGGCGGGTGTGAAAGATGTCCTGATGGAAGCGGCGCTGTCCACCATCATGGATTGTGAAGACTCCGTGGCTGCCGTTGATGCCGCCGACAAGGTCGTGGTGTACAAAAACTGGCTGGGTCTGATGAAAGGTGACCTGACCGAAGTGATGGAGAAGGGTGGCAAGACCATTACCCGCCGCTTGAACGCCGACCGTGATTACCGCGTCGCTGACGGTTCGTCTTTACGCCTGCATGGCCGCTCACTGTTATTCGTGCGTAACGTAGGTCATTTGATGAACAACCCGGCCATTCTGTTGGCCGATGGAACGGAAATTCCTGAAGGCATCATGGATGCTGTTATTACCAGCATGATCGCCATGCACGACTTGAAACGCCGTGGTAACTCGCGCACTGGTAGCGTGTACATTGTGAAACCGAAGATGCATGGGCCAGAGGAAGTGGCGTTCGCCAGCACGTTGTTCGGGCGGGTGGAAGACGCCTTGGGTCTGCCGCGCGATACCCTAAAAATGGGCATCATGGATGAAGAGCGCCGCACCTCGGTGAATTTGCGTGCCTGCATCGATGCGGCGGCATCACGGGTGGTGTTTATTAACACCGGCTTCTTGGACCGTACCGGCGACGAGATGCACACCGCGATGGAAGCAGGCCCGATGTTGCGCAAAGGCGAAATGAAAACCACGGCGTGGATACAGTCGTACGAGCGGAATAACGTCTTGGCCGGTTTGTCCTGTGGCTTGCGCGGTAAGGCGCAGATCGGCAAGGGTATGTGGGCCATGCCGGATTTGATGGCCGATATGCTGGAACAGAAAATTGGTCACCCGAAAGCCGGTGCCACTACTGCATGGGTGCCCTCACCGACCGCTGCGGCGTTGCACGCCATGCACTATCACCAAGTGGACGTGCCCGCCATTCAGATGGAAATGGAGCGTATTGGCTTTCGCGAAGAACGTGCGCGCTTGTTAGAAGGTTTGCTGACCGTGCCGGTTGCGGCCGAAGCCAATTGGTCGGCGAGCGAGATTCAGCAAGAGTTGGACAACAACGCTCAGGGTATATTGGGCTACGTTGTACGCTGGATTGATCAAGGCATCGGTTGCTCAAAAGTGCCCGACATCAACAACGTTGGCCTGATGGAAGACCGAGCTACGTTGCGTATTTCAAGCCAGCACATTGCTAACTGGTTGCGCCACGGCGTGGTGACCAAGGAACAGGTAACGGAAACCCTGCAGCGTATGGCGAGCGTGGTCGACCAACAGAACGCGGGTGACCCACTGTATCAGCCCATGGCGGGCCGGTTTGCCGAGTCCGTCGCGTTCCAAGCGGCCTCTGACTTGGTGTTCAAGGGTTGCGAACAGCCGAGTGGTTATACCGAGCCGCTCTTGCACCAGTGGCGTCTAGAAGCAAAACGTCGTGCTTCCTAAAAGGAGATGCCTGTAATGGAAGATTATATCGATCTGCTACCGGAATTGTGCGACGCCTACCCGGACAAGGTCCGGGTGTGCGAGCCGATGTTCATCAACTACGGTGGCCGCGAAGCCTTCGGCGGAGAAATCGTCACCGTAAAAGCCTGTGAAGACAACTCGCTGGTAAAAGAGCAGTTGTCGTTCGCCGGTAACGGCCGGGTATTGGTCGTTGATGGTGCTGGCTCCATGCGGCGCGCCATGTTGGGCGATATGATTGCTGAGTCGGCGGTTAAGCAAGGCTGGGCGGGTGTGGTGATCTACGGCTGTATTCGCGACGTGAATGCCATTGGTGGACTGGATCTGGGGGTACAAGCCCTAGGGTCTATCCCGCTAAAAACCAATCGCAAAGGCGTGGGTGAATTGAATGTGCCCGTCACATTCGGCGGCGTGACCTTCCATCCGGGCGAGTTTTTGTACGCCGACAGCAATGGTTTGCTGGTGTCGGCAGAGGCCCTGTCTCTGCCTTAGCCGAGGTGATCTGAGCCGGTATTCACCGCTTGGTCGTAGGCGACCACGCAGTGACGCCCGGCTTTTTTTGCTTGGTACATGGCGTTATCGGCTTCACGCAGTAGCTCTTTCGCTTGGTCGCTTTCTTGGCCAAAGAGGGTAAGGCCTATACTGGCTTTAACAGCGCAATCTTTGCCTTCCAATACCAGCTTTTCGTGCAGGGCGTCTAAAACTTTGTGCGCCAAGCGCTGAGCTTCTGCTGTGGCCTCGGTCAAGTCTTTCGGTAAGTGGTTCAGCAAAATAATGAACTCGTCACCACCTAAGCGCGCGACCGTGTCACTCTCGCGCAGCTGTGCAGAAATGAGACGTGCTACTTGCTGCAGGAGTTGATCCCCTATTTCATGCCCATGGGCATCATTGATTTCTTTGAAATTGTCCAGATCGAGAAACAGTACAGCCCCATGCTCACGGCGACGTACGGCAGATACCACAGCCTGCTCAAGGCGGTCAGACAACAGGCGCCGATTGGGTAGTTGAGTTAACGGGTCGTAATAGGCCAGCTCACGAATAGCATCTTGGGCCAGCTTACGTTCGGTGATATCGCGCGAGACACCCTGCGCTCCTTCCAGATTGCCATTGATGTCGAAAAACGCACGTACGGCGACTTCAGTCCAGACTACGGAGCGGTCTTTACGCACCTGAGCCAATTCAGACATGCGGTCTATGTAGCGCGTGCCAGCTTGCTCACGCGCGGCAGTGATCGCCTCGCCCAATAATTTTAATGCGTCATGTACGGACTCTTCTGTCAGGGTAACGATCATTGGTTTACCGATGAGCTCAGTGGGCGTATAGCCTAGTAACTTTTCGATGGAGGGGCTCAAATAGCTAAGGCAGCTATCAGCATCGGCTGTCCAGATCACGTCGGCCATATTTTCGTTCAGTAAGCTCAGGCGTTTTTCTCGCTCGCGCAGCTCTGCTGTTTGTCGTGCGACCTTCACTTGCAGTTGTCGATTGTAAAACCAGAGCGTAGGTACTATCACCGCCGCTATTAACACCAAGAGCATGGGTAGCAAATGCCTTGGCAACACCGCCACTTGTTCGGTGCGCATCCACTTTTGTGTAATGCGAGCAATTTGCTCGGGGCCCAACAGGGCCAGACCAGCTTCAACTTCTTGCAGTAAGGCTTGGTTATTGGCTGCGACGGCAGCATGCAATGGCAGTTCGTACAGCACCGTCAATACACGAAATCGCTCCGGTGATGCTTTTTGATCGAGAAAATACATGCCCACCGGGTAGTCGGCGACAAAAGCTTGAATCTCCCCTCGAACGGCGGCGGTGACCAGCAAGTCGTTGTTGTCGTAAAGGCTCAACGTGATATTGGGGTGGTTGTCACGCATGAATTCTTCTTCAAATCCACCACGTGTGACACCAACGGTACGTCCTGTTAAATCGGGCATGCTGAGGGTATTGAGATTCTGCGCACTGTTGGCCACGAACAAAGTGGCGCGTAACGGCAATAGCGTGGAAGAAAAATCGAGGTACTGTGCGCGTTGCGGTGAGTGAAGCAATCCACCATGTACCAGGTGCTCGCTGTCTCTCACCAATGACAAAGTGTCGCCCCAGTCGACCAGGGTGAACTCTACATCACGATTCAATGCTTCGGCTACATCGCGCCATAGATCAATCAATAGGCCTTCTGGCTCATTGTTCTGATTTAAGTATGAAAAGGGGGGCCACGCATGATCTTGTACGATGCGCAACGGTTCCTGTGCATGTGCCGTAATCGCCAGGCTGAGCAGAAGTAAGGTAAAGCCTCGTGCAAAGGCACGCATGTAAAGCTCCCATTGGTCGCAAGATTGGAGCCCAAGTAGCATTGTGATGAGTTCGGGCAGCTATTTTATTATGTAATAGTTGTATATTAGGTTATCTAAAGGTTCAGTGCCAGAAAACGATGGCCTTGTTCTATCTGTGTTCAACCCGCGCTTTCATGGCTAGCCCAATAGGGTTGAGTGGTGAGGCGCAAAAAATTGAACTAGAGTGCTAAGGGCAGTGGAAAGTTTTCTAGAGGAATGCCTGAAACTGCGCCGAGCAACGCTTACTATGAGATGGAGCGCTATTGATCGCATGGAGAAATCTGCACCTTTCCAAGTCATTATTCTGGAAGACGACCCGTCAATCGCTGAGCTATTGGCTCAATTGGTAGAGCAATTATGGTCCGGCTCTCGGGTACACTTATTTGTTGATGTACCATCCGCCATGAAGCATTGGCGGGCGTATCAGGCTGATTTGGTGTTGGTCGAGTGGGGATTGTCAGGCGTCAGTGGTATGAAGTTGCTGGAAACCATTCATGAAGACGCGCCACAAACCCGCCGCGTTATGATCAGTGGGCACGCTGGCAAGCAGGTGGTGATGGAGGCCCGGCGCTATGGTATTGATGCCTTCATCGCTAAACCGTTCAAAATTAATGAAGTGATGGCGCGGCTGGCTGGACTGATGGCCGCCCCGAAACTCGACCCTGCTCAACACGCTATAGCGCCAGAACCTTTGGACGAATTTATTCAGCTTCGCGTGAATGCTGGCAAGCTCAGCATGCCGCTACCGCCTAGTGTACGTCTGAGCCTGGAAGGTTTGGACGGTACACCAGAGTCTGTGATTCAAGTTTGGCGGCAACACCCGGCGTTGTTGGCTCGCGTCATTGGTGCTGCCAACAGCGGTACTTACAATTCTGACGGTAAGTCCATAGAGACCCTGTCAGAAGCGCTCTCTCTGGTTGGCTTTGAAACGGCCCGCAATCTGGCGCTGGGACTGTCTATGCAACCCGGCAGTGAATTGGTTGATAGTACTTTGCAAACTCTGGCCAAGCGGTTCGCCAACGAGTCTATACAGGTGGCGACCATGAGTATGCGTTTAGCCCAGCAGGTGCGCTTTAGCAAAGAGGTATGCTTTACCGCAGGTATGTTGTTTCGCGTTGGTGAAATGGTGGTTTTGCAACTGATTCAACGCTGGCTTGAGCAGGGCGGAGAAGGTGACGAAGCGATGTATCTCAAGCAATGTGAAAAATACGCCGCTGAGGCGGGTAATGCGTTAAAAATGCAGTGGCGTTTGCCATTAAACTTGCGTGTACGTGTGGGTGCGCTCTATAAGTTGCCTCCCGGTACCGTGAAGGTAGATCGCATAATTATGCGCATTGCCACGGTGATGGTTATTGACGACGATCTGAAAGAGGCCCGGCGTCTGCTCAGTCGTATCGGTTTTGATTATGAGGCAGCCTTGGCATTCACCCGCCCGACACCCGAAGCCTAAGGGGGCGTATTCGCGACGGAAGTGCCTGTCTCCTCGGTCGATACCTCGGCCTGCCTATCGGCAAAATAGTGGGTAAAGGCTTCCTGCAACGCCTCGACGAGATCCTGCACGTAGGTCATGTCATTCAGCAGGGAGGTGGCAATACGACTGTCGAGTCGGCGATTCCGTAAGGCACCTTGCCACTCATTTACCCTTTCCGCTGCAAAGTTCTTCTGCCATGTGCTCAATAGCACGAGGTTACCAAGGTCGTTTGGCCCTTCTTGATCGTTAACTAACTCATGGCTGGCCATACACACCCGGCTGAGCAGAAGTCGAAGTTGTAGATAAAAGGCTGCAATGTCTGGGTGGTTGAGGCGTGACAGCCGATGAACGTTCTTCTGCAAATGTTTGGTGTGCTTGGTGGCTTCTACCAGATACTGTGCTGCGCTGAGAATGGCGCGCTCACGCTTTTCTTGTGCCGGTGTGCGGCTTACCTCCAACCCATAGGCAAAGCTCACCATGTCGCTGTAGAGCGGTTTAATATTTTGCTCGTACATGAGCTGTGCATCCACAGGGTTAGCGAGGCTGTCGGGTAACGCTAAGTACTCTGCCCATTGGTCTTGGTCCATTTTATGGGCTTGCGCGAGTCCCAGCGCTCCCTGAATAGTCGCCAACGTCAATTGACTCAGGTGCACATATTCGCGCTCCAGCGCGGTGAGTGCGGTGTCGGCAAATAGGCGGGCATCTGGGGTCAGATATTGCGGCTTCACCTCTGTGGGTTCAAAGGGGTCAGTGATGGGTTCTTGGAAGTAACCTTCCAGTGTCTTACTGAGTCGAGGCAGAAAAGGTAGGGTGAGTGCTAACCCTAGTGTGTTGAAGAGTGTATGAAACAACGCCAAGCGCAAGGTCAGCTCGTGTTCATCCCAGCGCAGAAGATAAGCGCCGCCTTCGACGATCAGGCGCAGTGGCGTCAACAGCATTAGAGCGACAATGCCAGTGCCAACGTTAAACACCACATGCGAAGCGGCTAGCCGGCGCGCGGCGGCGTTGCCACCTAGAGCACCGATGATCGCTGTGACTGTGGTGCCGATATTCGCACCAATCGCCATGGCGAGGCCTTGGTCGTAGCTGATTTGTCCACTGGCGAGCGCCGTCAGGGTAATCAACATACTGGCGTGGCTGGACTGCATCACAACGGTAGCGGCTATGCCGATCAGAGTGTACAGCAGAATCGCGAAGAACCCGTGCGCGGCGAAGTCGGTCACCAGCAGCACACCTTGCAAGCCTTCAAATCCCAGCTTGATAAAATGAATGCCGAGAAACAGTAGTCCGACGCCCGACAACAGCTGACCGGCTGCTAACCATTCGCGCTGTTTGCTACGTAACAGAAATAAGCCCAAGGCCAGCATCGGCATACTGAGGGCAGCCATATCAATGCGTAAGCCGAACACGGCAATCAGCCAGGCTCCCGTGGTAGTGCCCAAATTGGCGCCGAATAACATGGCGATGGCGGCGGGCAGTGTAATTAACCCCGCACCAACGAAAGACATGGTGAGTAAGGTCACCAGTGAACTGGACTGCAACAAAGCTGTGGCACTGGCGCCAAACACGACACTGCGTGTGGTCGATGCTGTGCTGTGGCGTAAGGCTCTTTCCAACAGGCCGCCACTGAGTGTCTGAAGGCCGTTTTCCAGTTGCTGCATGCCCAGCAAAAACAACCCGATGCCTGCGGCAATACCCGCCACCGCAGGTTGCGTAGCCAAAAATACGAGGGTCACAAACAGCAACACCACGCTCGAAATCAGGCGAGTACGGCGCAACACGGGCGCAGTGGTCAGTAGCATCAACACGGCCATCAAGTGCTATGAAATTACCGCCATGGTGCCGCTTTAAGGGGCGGCCGTCCATGGTTAGCCTGCAAATGGGAGCTTTTTACGACTGAAGGCTGTGACGGCAAGCAAGAGAGCCGTGGTCGAAAAAATGGCCACCACACTCATGGCCATCCCCACGCCGGGTGAACCCTGCTCAAACTGGCCAAATACAAAAGTTGAAACTGTGACCATGCCCGCAGGGGCCACCATTAAGGAGGCTACCAGTTCGCGTGAGGCGATGGCGAAAACCAGTAACATGGAAACCAGTAAGCTGGGCGCTAAAGCAGGCAGCAACACGCGCCAGAACATGCGCACAAATCCCGCGCCGCTGACCCGCGCGGCGGCCTCCAGGTTTTCACTCATTTGGCGGAAGCTGGCACTGGCGTAGCGCACTGGGTAGGGTAGCAACAAGCACGTATAGGCAATCAGCAGGATAGCCGCAGTATTGTAGATCGGGATGGGCCAGAAGGTTTGGTTCCATGCCAGAATGAGACCTACAGCCACCACAATCGCGGGCATGGTATTGGGTAACAGCGATAGGAAATCCAACACCTGATGCCCGCGTGTTTTTGCCCGTACCACCAAGTAACCAATCAGGGCTCCCAGTACGCCAGTCGCCAAGGCAGCCCCAGTGGCGAGCCCAAGGCTGGTGGACAGCGCGCGCAAGGCACCAAAACGGTCGTTGAACAGCGTCTCGAAATGGCGAGTTGAAAGGTTGTCCCACGCCAGCCCACCACTGATGGTGCCGGTCGATGCCGTGGCCAGAGCAGACAATATAGGCACCCCAACCGAAATAAAACCGACGAGCACGAAGAGAATAATCACCGGCCAGCGCCACACACCCAGTTCAATCGGCTCGAAAGCCATGGGTTTTCCGGTCACCGAAACGTATGAACGCCGTGTTACCAGCCAATGTTGTAAATAAAATGCACCCATGGCGAGCATCACCAGCAGCAGAGACAAAATCGCCGCGCCGGGCATGTCGATTGGCCAGTCCGAGAAGCGTTGATGAATACCGGTCACCAGCACATAGTAGTTGGCTTGCGCACCGAGCGTAGCGGGCGTGCCAAACTCTTCAATCGATAAGGCGAACACCAATAGCAAGCTGGCAGCGATGCCGGGAATGGATAATGGCAGCGTGAGGCGCCAAAATGCTTGCCACGGACCTGCACCACTGACCCGCCCGACCGCAGCGTAGCGCCCGCCAACCGCTAACAGGGTGCGAGAAACGGCGAAATACACCACCGGGAACACATTCAGGATCATCACAAAGGTGATGCCCCAAAAAGAAAAGAGGAAGCTGTCGGCTTGTAGACCGGTCAACTGCTGCATATAGCCGCGCGGCTGCAACGTCATCATCCACGCTAGCGCAGCGATATAGGGAGGAATAAGAAAGGGGACGAGAAAGATCACGTCCCATAGCGCGCCACCGGGCACTCGAGTTAAGGCGCGTAAAGCTCCCAGTGGAACAGCCAGTGCTGCACAACCAATGACAACGGCGACACCGAGCTGCAATGTATTACGCAGCAAGCGAAGCAGTTCGGGGTCATTCAGTGTCGGTATAAAGAGACTGAATGCACCGTCGAATCGACCGCGCGTAATCTGCGGAAAGATCGCTTGCAACAAAACATAAGCCAACGGCAGGGCGACCAACAGCAGCAGAGCTGCCGTGGTCAGCCACAAAACCAGTTGTCGAGCGTCGACCTTCAGTCGACGGCTGCCCGCACGGGGCATGGACAAGTCTGAACTGAAGATCGACATGTGCTTACTGACCCATTACGCGACGGAAACGTACCAGAATGTCAGCACGACGCTCGTTCATGGCGAAAGCATCGACATCAATCAGTTTCAGTTCGTTCAAACCGGGGCGCAATGCAGCAATGTCGGTTCGCGCTGGCATCAGATAGACATCAGCGACACGCTTCTGGCCTTGCTCCGACAGTACAAAGTCGATGAATTGTTTTGCGGCATCCTGCTGCTGGCTGTAGTTCATGATCATCATGGGGCGCGGGGCCGCGACGGTGCCGCTGGCCGGGAAGATGACTTCAATGGCCTCGCCGTTTTGCTGCTGGCCCAGAGCGATGTAGTCGACCGCACCAAAGACCACTGACTTCGCACCCTGCAAGACCGGGTTCAACGCGCGTGCGTTAGGGCCGGGTACGATCATACCGTTTTCGTTCAGAGCACCCAGTAGGCCCCAGGTATCTTCTTCCCCATTGGCGGTGATCAAGCCGGTGACCAGCTCAAAAGCTGTGCCGGATTCCGCAGGGTTGGGCATGGTGACTTCATTGCGGTAGGCCGGATCGGTCAGATCGGCCCACTCGCTGGGCATCGGCGTGCTGCTGTTACGGTTCCACACCATAGCCAGAGCCGATACACCCTGCGCTACGTAGTGTGTGTCCTTCAGGAAATCAGGCACATTGGTGGCGTTGGGTGAGGTGTAAGCCAACAGGTCACCCTGTTCTTTCAGGTCGACCGCAGACTGCCATGAGGCGGACACCACGACATCAGCCAAAGGGTTGCCGCGCTCGGCCTCCAGGCGTGCCATGACTTGGCCGGTGGTGCCTTGGAATACGTTGACACGAATACCCGTTTCCGTTTGGAAATCCGCCGCCAGATTGTTGATCAGGTTGCCGGGGCCCGCACTGTATACGGTGAGGGTTTGCGCCGACACGGTGAGTGACGCGGTTAACGCGCCGACAATGGAAACCGTCTGTAGTAACTTCTTCATGGGTGTACTCCTGTTGTCGTTCTGCTTTATGTGAAGGTTTATGAGTGCGCTACGGAGCGCAAGCGCGCCGTCGCACTGGTGAACTGCTTGATGGCCAGCGGTGTTTGTTCTCCGGTCCAGGCCATCAGGGCATTTGGGTCGAGGTAAAGTGTCAAGGGTTGGCCGATGGCACGTGGCTGGCGGCTGTGCAAAAACACTTCGACTTCAGGGCTCAATTCGGCGCGCAAACTGTAGTGCTCGCCCTGAAATATGAGACTGCTGAGCGTGGCGTCCAGCGACAGGTAATCCGGTTGGTGATTTAAGGTCAGTGCTTTACGCGGTAACAGCAAGGTGACCGGGCCGGTGTAGCCGTTTTCTGCGACAAGTGGCAGGCGGGTCTGGTCGTCGTCGAGTACGATGCCGTCTTTATCCGCAATGCCGTTGAGCAAGGTACCGGCATCAAGAAAGCGTGCAATGCCAGGGTTAGCCGGTGCGTCGTAGAGTTCTTGTGGGCTGGTGATTTGCTGCAACTGGCCTTCTTGCATGACGGCGATCTGATCGGCCAGTGCAAAGGCTTCATGCTGGTCGTGGGTCACGAATACCGCAGCTAAGTTTAAATCGTTGATCAAGCGGCGAATATCCATCGCCAAGGATTCGCGCAAGCCTTTATCGAGGTTCGACAAGGGCTCATCCATCAACAGCAACTTGGGCTGCCCGACAATGGCACGAGCCAGTGCAACGCGCTGTTGCTGGCCGCCAGACAGTGTATCGGGTGAGCGGTCGGCAAAGGCTGCCAAACCGACAGTTTGCAAAGCCCATTCCACACGCTCACCACGGTCTGCCTTAGCTACGTTGCGCATTTCCAACGGGAAGGCGACGTTCTCAGCCACGCTCATGTGCGGCCATAAGGCGTAGTCTTGAAATACCATGCCGAGGTGCCGGGCCTCGGGGGGTAGGTGCTTGCCTGCGCCATTAGTTTGTTGACCGCCGATGTAAATCGCACCGTCATCCGGCTCCAGCAAGCCGGCAATACAGCGTAGCAAGGTCGTTTTGCCGCAGCCCGAAGGGCCTAGCAGGGCAAGCACCTGTCCTGCTTCGAGGGACAGGCTGATGTCGCTCAACGCAGTGACTTCGCGGAACGCCTTGCGCAGATGGGTGATTTGAAGTGGTTTGGTTTCAGGTGCCGACATAATGGAACCGTCTCATGGATTAGTAAGTAGACGACACTTGTTATATGGCAAAAACATTTCAGCTTTATGACAGTCTGGCGATTGGTGCGGTATTTTCGCGGCATTACATCCGGAGCTTTTGAGCAGTACATGGTGTGACAAATTTTTTTCTCGATGTCACGTAACCGTCACAATTGATTTCTATAGTGCATCTCGAAGCAAGGGAAGCGTCCTTGTAACGGTTTAATAATTGCAATAGCGGAGAACAACATGAACTTCAAGAAGACACTGCTGGCTGGCGCGTTCGCCGGTGCCGCTGCGTTGAGCCTGAATGCGGCTGCAGACGTAGACCCTAACCTGCCTGATTATGCACGCGCTTCTGGTGTATCTGGCAACCTGACGTCTATCGGTTCAGACACACTGAACAACTTGATGACGCTGTGGGCTGAAGAATTCGCTAAGTTCTACCCGAACGTGAATGTGCAGATTCAAGGTGCTGGTTCCGGTACTGCGCCGCCAGCAATCACTGAAGGCACAGCTCAGTTGGCACCCATGAGCCGTGCGATGCGTCAATCTGAAATCCAGTCGTTCGAAGCACGTCACGGCTATGAGCCTTACGCTCTGCCTGTGGCTATCGACATGCTGGCGGTATACGTAAACCGTGATAACCCACTGAGCTGCCTGTCTTTGCCACAAGTAGACGCCATCTTCTCTGCAACGCGTCTGGGTAACTACCCGAACGACATTACGCGTTGGGGCCAAGTAGGCATGACGGGTGCATGGCAGAACCGTGACTTCGCTTTGTACAGCCGTAACGCGGTATCAGGTACCTACGGGTTCTTCAAAGACAACGCCCTGTTCGGCGGTGACTTCAAATCAAGCATCAACGAACAGCCTGGTTCTTCTTCTGTGGTACAGGGTGTTACTGAGTCGATCAACGGCATCGGTTACTCAGGTATCGGCTACCGTACGCCTGGCGTGAAAGTCTTGGATCTTGCTGCAGAGCACGGCGGTAACTGTGTAGAAGCATCGGCAGAGAACGCAGGCACTGGCGAATACCCGTTGGCTCGCTTCCTGTACGTTTACATCAACAAAAACCCGAACCGCGATCTGGACCCTCTGATGCGCGAATTCGTGAAGATGTTGTACTCCAAAGAAGGCCAGGAAGTGGTTAACCGTGACGGTTTCGTACCAGTCACCAACACCATTGGTCAGCGCGTACTGTCGGATCTTGGTATTAACTAAGTTCTCTCAGTGTGCAGAAGAGCCAGCCTTCGGGCTGGCTTTTTTGTTTTCGTGGAAAATATGACGGACTGTCATAAAGCTGTCATATAAAAGCCATATTCTGCCAGCGTCGAAACAGTTTTGCCCGGGTTGGGCGTTCACTCATCTGCCATACAGAGCTGCAAATCATGACAGACCTTATTTCACCTAAGGAGCGCGAACCCTTTGAATCGCTGCTTCCGGACGAAGCCACACGTGCCAAACGACGGTCGCGGCGCAAATTGCGCGACGGCATTTCACGCTGGGGCATTACTACGGCCGGGTTTGGCGTGGTGTTCTCGTTGGCGTTGATTTTCATTTACTTGTTTTACGAAGTAATGCCAATTTTTAAGGGTGCTTCTCTGGAAGAGCAAGTGCGTTTGCCGCTGCCTGCATTAGAGGAAGGGCAGCAAGTTGAACGATTGTGGCTAGAGCGCTATCAGGAATTAGGTCTTTACTACACCGACGACGCCAAGGTGCGCTTTTTCGAGGTAGACACGGGAACGGTACGCAATGAGTTCACTTTGAATGTACCGGACGGTGCAGAAGTGACGAGCTTTGCCAATGGCGAAGACATCGGTCGTTTCGTGGCCTACGGCCTGAGTGACGGGTCGGTTGTCTCAACGCGTCACGCGTATGATTTGAGTTTCCCGAACGACGTGCGTTATATCCAGCCGAAGCTGGAGTTTCCGTTTGGCACTGACCCCGTTGTTGTCGACCAGCAAGGGCGTGCCTTAACCGCTCTGGGTATGCAGGTTACGACGCGTGGTGCACCGACCATGGGTGTGGTTGGTTTTACCGAAGATCGGCGGTTGGTCATGGGTGTATTGACGGCTCGGGCGAACCTGATGACCGGCGAAACGACCATTCAGGCAAACCGCGGCACTCTGCCGGCGATTCCTGGTAATGCGTCTGTTACCAAAATCATGCTGGATAAAACGCTGCGAAACGTCTTTGTGATCGATGACCGCGGGCGCATCCACTATTACGATACAACGACGCCAGCCAATGCACGCCTGATTCAGACAATCGATGTCGGCGAGCCGATAACCGCTATCGACTTTCTGGTGGGTTCGGTTTCCATGATTATCGGTACGGAAAGCGGTTCCTTGTCGCAGTGGTTTCTCGTACGTGATGCGAACAACGAGTATACGTTGCAGCGTGTACGGGACTTCAAAGCACATCGGGCAGCCATTACCTCCATTGCACCGGAATACACGCGCAAAGGCTTCTTAGTCGGTGACGCATCGGGCGTGGTAGGCATTCACTACGGCACTTCAGCGCGCACCTTGCTGCAAAAACGGGTGAACGATGCGCCGGTGATCGGCGTTGCCGTGTCGCAAATTAACGAGCGCGCCCTGACGCTGACGGCGGATAATCAAGTCATCGCTTACGAGTTGTGGAATCGTCACCCGCAAATTTCTATGCGGGCACTATGGAACAAGGTGTGGTACGAAGGCCGCAGTGATCCAGAGTACATCTGGCAGTCTTCTTCCGCCTCGGATGAGTTCGAGTCTAAGTTCAGCTTGATACCTTTGTCCTTGGGTACGCTCAAGGCCGCGTTCTTCGCCATGATGTTCGCCATGCCCTTGGGCTTGTTAGGCGCTGTATATACCGCCTACTTCATGACGCCGAAACTGCGTGGCAAGGTGAAGCCCGTCATCGAGATCATGGAAGCATTGCCTACCGTTATCCTCGGCTTCTTGGCCGGCTTGTGGTTAGCCCCTTTTATGGAAAACCACTTACCAGCGGTGTTCAGTATCTTGATCGGCATGCCGTTGCTGATGATCGGTGTGGCAGCCTTGTGGAGATTCGTGCCGAAGGTCTTGAGTGGTCGTATCCCTCCTGGTTGGGAGGCGGTGATCCTGATCCCATTTATCCTGTTCTTCGGTTGGCTCTGCGTGACGATGAGTCCGATCGTGGAAATCGCCTTCTTCGACGGCAGTATGCGCCAGTGGTTTACCAATGTCGGCATTACCTACGACCAGCGTAACGCCATGGTTGTGGGTGTGGCTATGGGCTTCGCCGTCATTCCAACCATCTATTCCATTGCGGAAGACGCTGTTTTCAACGTACCAAAACATCTTACGCAAGGCTCGTTGGCTTTAGGTGCGACGTCATGGCAGACGGTGATGGGGGTGGTTATCCCCACGGCCAGCCCGGGCATCTTTTCGGCCATCATGATTGGCTTCGGACGTGCCATTGGTGAAACCATGATTGTATTGATGGCGACAGGCAACAGCCCCATCGTCAACTTCAATATCTTCGAGGGTATGCGCACCCTGTCGGCGAATATCGCTGTTGAACTGCCAGAAACTGCGGTCGGTGGTACGCACTTCCGAATCCTGTTCCTCGCAGCCTTGGTGCTCTTTATTGTCACCTTCATTTTCAACACCATCGCGGAAGTGGTGCGCCAGCGTCTGCGCCGCCGCTACAGTAGTCTTTAAGGGAGCGATATAGCAATGAGAGAATGGTTTCGTAGTGGCACTCCCTGGATCTGGTTAACCGGGGGTGCCTTGGCTCTGAGTCTCATCATGGTCGTCGGACTGTTGAGCTTGATCGCGGTGCGAGGGTTCGGTCACTTCTGGCCTGCTAAAGTTGCAGAGGCTGAGGTGGTCGACTTGGCTACCGGTGCGCGCTCCATGGTACTGGGTGAAATTACCCGTACCGAGACAGTGCCAGCGGCTGTGGCCCGTGAAGGGGGACAGATGGTCGCGGAACAACTGGACTTGGTGAACCGAGTACTGTTTAAGCGTGGTAATCGGGATCAGTTTGGCCAGGACTTTGTTTGGCATCTAGAGCCGAACCTGACAGAGCTGCGCTTTCCGCCCGAAGTACTGGCGATAGAGCGTCGTGAGTGGGGTAATTTTTATGGCTACCCAATAGCCATGGAATTTGACGGTGAGCGCATCGTGGCAGATGACCCGCGCTTCTATGACGCGGTTCAGGAGGCTACGGCAAGAAGCTTGGAGTTGCGCACAGAAATCCGCCGTATAGAACGCGGCGAAATCGGACGCATCAGTCGTGACATCGAGAACATTCGCCTTGAAGAGCGCAGTGTAGAGCTGCGTGGTGTATCCGGCATGGAGCTGGCGGTGGCGCAAGAGCGCTTTGCATCCGAAAGGGCACGCTTGGAGGAAGAGTTTCTGACCTTACGGAATCGGCTGGACGGCCTATACGCCAGCCAGCGGCGTGATAGCTTGCAGATGCGTATGTCGGATGATCGTGAGCTGACCATAGGGTTCAACAATGTGGTGCGCGTGACTCGCCCGAATGACATCACAGTATTCGCGAAAATCGTCGAGTATTTTGACCGCTTGTGGGAGTTCTTAACGGAAGATCCGCGTGAAGCCAACACCGAAGGGGGTATTTTCCCCGCGATCTTCGGAACCGTGACTATGGTACTTATCATGTCTGTCATGGTGACACCGTTTGGTGTACTCGCCGCGATCTATCTGCGTGAATACGCTAAGCAGGGCACAATCACCCGTATTGTTCGTGTTTCCGTCTATAACTTAGCCGGTGTGCCCTCTATCGTATTCGGGGTGTTTGGTTTGGGCTTTTTTGTCTACTTCTTGGGTGGCAACATTGACCAGATATTCTTCCCAGAAGCGCTGCCTGCGCCCACCTTTGGTACACCAGGTCTGTTCTGGGCGTCATTGACCTTGGCACTGCTGACACTGCCGGTGGTCATTGTATCGACTGAAGAAGGTTTGGCGCGCATACCGAGCACCATTCGTCAGGGTTCATTGGCGCTCGGTGCGACCAAGTCCGAAACCTTGTGGAAGGTGGTTGTGCCTCTGGCCACACCAGCCATGATGACGGGCCTGATTCTCGCCATTGCACGTGCGGCGGGTGAAGTTGCTCCATTGATGCTGGTGGGTGTGGTTAAGCTCGCGCCAACGCTGCCCATCGATGGCGAGTTCCCGTTCATTCACCTTGAGCGCAAGATCATGCACCTTGGCTTCCATATCTACGATGTCGGCTTCCAAAGCCCGAACGTAGAGGCCGCTAGACCGTTGGTTTACGCCACGGCATTGACGTTAGTTGCGCTGATTGTATTGCTTAACCTAACCGCCATCGCTATTCGTAACCGTTTGCGTGAGCGTTATCGCAGCGAAGGCGATTAAGGGCGATCCCGGGTAATTACCATGACTAAAGCCACCAATACATCGACACCAAAGAATTTGCGGGAAGAAGAGACTATGAATGACACAACCTCACAGAATGAAGCCGTAAGTGCCTTCGCGCGTGCGGAAGCCTTGGCGCAGAGCGAAAAGCCATTGAGCCTCGCTGACGAGAAAATCAAGTTAGAAGTGAAGGACCTGCGTTTGTTCTATGGCAAAGACCAAGCGCTGAATGGCATTAACCTGACCATTCCTGAGAAACGTGTCACGGCCTTCATCGGGCCGTCTGGTTGCGGTAAGTCCACGTTACTGCGCTGCTTCAACCGTATGAACGATCTCGTTGATATTTGCCGTATTGAGGGTGAGATCAACATGGACGGTGAGAACATCTATGCCCCCAAAGTTGATGTGGCTGAGCTGCGTCGTCAGGTTGGCATGGTGTTTCAGAAGCCGAACCCATTCCCGAAGACCATTTATGAAAACGTCGCCTATGGCTTGCGCCTGCAGGGCGTGAATGATCGCCGCACATTGGATGCTGTCGTTGAGCAATCTCTGCGTGGTGCAGCCTTGTGGAACGAAGTGAAGGATCGTCTGCACGACAATGCTTTTGGTTTGTCAGGTGGTCAGCAGCAACGTCTGGTGATCGCGCGCGCCATTGCGATTGAGCCAGAAGTCCTGTTGTTGGATGAGCCCGCATCGGCTTTGGACCCGATTTCGACTCTGAAAATCGAGGAGCTGATCAATGATTTGAAAGAGAAGTACACCATTGTGATCGTGACGCACAACATGCAACAGGCGGCGCGGGTGTCGGATTACACAGCGTTTATGTACATGGGTGATCTGATCGAGTTCGATGTCACCAACAACATGTTTACCAACCCACGTGAGAAGCAAACCAACGACTATATCACCGGTCGCTTTGGCTAAACTGAATACAGGCTGTGCATGGGGTCGCGCTACGGCCCTTAAACTAACCATCGGAGTTAACGGAGACAGCGATGGACGCAATGAACTTGAATACTCATATTTCCTCCCAGTTCAATGAAGAGCTTGAGCGCGTGCGCAATCAGGTGTTGGCGATGGGCGGCATGGTTGAGCAGCAGTTAGAAGATGCGCTGCGGGCCTCGGTAAAGTCGGACTCGGATCTGGCGCGCCGTGTACTGAGTTCGGATGTAAAGATCAACGAGCTGGAAATGCTGATCGACGCCGAGTGCACGCGCATAATCGCCAAACGTCAGCCGACTGCGGGCGACCTGCGCTTGATGCTGGTGGTCATGAAGGCGGTGTCTGACTTGGAGCGTATCGGTGACGAGGCTCAACGTATTGCTCGGGTAGCCTTGGAGTCCTACAACAACAGTCAGCAACAAGACTTGTTGGCGAGTGTAGATAACATGGGTCAGCATGTTCTGAGTGTGTTACATGACACCCTGGATGCCTTTGCCCGCATGGACATTGATGCTGCGTTGCGAGTGCACCAGGAAGACCGCAAAATCGACCGTGAATACGAAAATGTCATGCGCTTGTTGATGACGTACATGATGGAAGATGCGCGCTCTATACCTAAAATTCTCAACGTAATGTGGGCTGTACGCTCTCTGGAGCGTATCGGTGATCGCTGCCAGAACGTCCTTGAGTACGTGATGTACATGGTTAAGGGGAAGGATTTACGTCATACCGATCCTGAAACCATGGAAGAAGCTCTGCACGGGAAGAAAAAGTAACCTGCTGCATAGCCTGGCAATCGTGCGGGTTGTCAGGCTTTCCCTCCGCGTCCCCGTTGTAACGCCCGTGACATTCATATACGATCTTCCATATATACGATTACCCATATATGAAGATGACGACGACAACCTCTCCTAACGTTTTAGCGCCCGTGGCTCTGCATAGGTGCTTGTCCGACGAAACCCGATGGCAAGTGATGATGTTATTGCTGGATAGTGGTGAGCTGTGTGTTTGTGAGCTGATGAGCGCATTGAGCATCAGTCAGCCCAAACTATCACGGCACCTCGCCGTATTGCGACAGCAAGGACTGGTGGCCGATCGACGTCAAGGCCAGTGGGTATTCTATCGTTGTGCCGATGCCTTACCAGTTTGGGCGCAAGACGTGCTGCACGCCAGCCGGCGCGCCAGTGATAAGCGAATGGCAGAATTACACGCTCGCTTGGTGCCGATTGGCGGCACTGCATGTTGTTAAGTCAAAACGAACATCGACATTCTTTCTTTGGCGCAGAGGAAAAACTATGACCATCAAAATTGGAATTAATGGCTTTGGCCGTATGGGGCGGCTTGCCTTGCGTGCGGCGTGGGATTGGGCTGATGTGGAATTCGTACAGCTGAACGATCCCGCCGGTGATGCTGCAACGCTGGCGCACCTGCTGACTTTCGATTCTGTGCATGGCCGGTGGGCACATGAAGCTGTGGGTGAAAACGATCGCATCATCATTGATGGTCGTGAGCTGTCTTTGACGCGCCACAAGACCATTGCTGAGACTGATTGGTCCGCCTGTGATGTGGTGCTGGAGTGCTCCGGCGTGATGAAAAAGACCGCTCTGTTGCAGGCTTATCTCGACCAGGGCGTTAAGCGCGTGGTGGTCAGTGCGCCAGTGAAAGAACCGGGTGTACTTAACGTGGTGATGGGCGTTAATGATCACCTGTATAGCCCCGACGAGCACCGCATTGTGACAGCGGCTTCGTGCACCACCAATTGCTTGGCGCCAGTGGTTAAGGTAATTCATGAGCACATCGGCATCCGTCACGGTAGCATGACGACCATCCATAACATCACTAATACTCAGACGATCATTGACGCGCCGCATAAAGACTTACGCCGTGCGCGCTCGTGCGGCACGAGCTTAATTCCGACGACCACAGGCTCGGCCACCGCCATTACGGAAATCTTTCCGGAGCTCAAAGGACGTTTGAACGGCCATGCCGTGCGCGTACCCCTGACCAATGCATCCATTACCGATTGTGTGTTCGAGGTTAATAGAGCGACGTCCGCAGAAGAAGTGAATGCCTTGTTGAATTCCGCCGCCGAAGGCGAGCTGAAAGGCATCATGGGTTACGAAGAGCGGCCATTGGTGAGTATCGACTACAAAACCGACCCGCGCTCATCGATCATTGATGCCTTGTCGACCATGGTGATCAACGAAACCCAAGTTAAAATTTACGCGTGGTACGACAACGAGTGGGGTTACGCTAACCGGACGGCCGAGTTGGCGTTGAAGGTTGGCTTGTCCTAGTCATAGTACTCAAAGCTGCGCCTTGGTTCTGGTTGGCTTTTGCGGGGACGCCGTAAACCCTTCCATGGGGGCTCGTTGCTGCCGTCCTGGCAGCACACGCCCCGCCCAAGCCAACCAGAACCACAGCCCAGCGATAGAATACCGTCAATCTTGGCTCGACACGCCAACCTTGCCCTGTAGACATAGAGAACTGGAACTATGACCCCTGCCATTCGGCAATACGCCATCATTACGGGTAATTATTGGGCCTTTACGCTGACCGACGGCGCGCTGCGCATGTTGGTGGTGTTGCACTTCTATGCCTTGGGCTACAGTCCTCTCGCTATCGCCATGCTGTTTCTCTTTTATGAATTCTTCGGCATTGTTACCAACCTGATCGGTGGCTGGTTGGGCGCGCGCATTGGCTTAAACCGGACCATGCATATTGGGCTCGCATTACAGGTCGGCGCCTTGTTGATGTTGGCAGTGCCCAGTGAATGGTTGCTGGTGGCGTGGGTGATGGCCGCACAGGCGATCTCGGGTATCGCGAAAGACCTCAATAAAATGAGCGCAAAAAGCAGCATCAAGATGCTGGTGCCTAAAGACGCGCAAGGCAGTCTGTACAAATGGATCGCCATTTTGACTGGGTCCAAGAACACGCTAAAAGGTGTCGGCTTTTTCTTGGGAGCTGGTTTGCTGGCTTTGTTTGGTTTTCGTGGTGCTGTGTTGGGCATGGCAGCAGCCTTGGCGTTAGTGGCGGTGGCCAGCCTCTTTCTGCTGCAAGCTGACTTGGGTAAGGCTAAGGGCAAGCCCAAGTTCACTGAAATATTATCCAAAGACGAGCGCGTTAATCGGCTGTCGGCGGCGCGGGTATTCTTATTTGGTGCGCGTGATATTTGGTTTGTGGTGGCGTTGCCGGTGTATATGTCGGCGCAATTGGGTTGGGCATCTTGGTGGGTTGGTGCCTTTATGGCCTGTTGGGTTATTGGCTATGGTGTGGTGCAGGGTTTTGCACCGCGCATTACTGGTGTGGGTCAAGCGGGGAGTGTGCCCGACGGCCGGGTCGCTATGTTGTGGGGTGGGGCGTTGGCCTTTGTACCCCTGGCGCTGGCGTTAAGTCTCCAAATCAGTGCATCAGTTGCCATCGGCTTGGTGGTGGGTTTGATGGTGTTCGGTGCCTTGTTTGCGGTGAATTCCTCCTTGCACAGTTACTTGATCGTTGCCTACGCCAAAGAAGACGGCGTTTCCATGGATGTCGGCTTCTATTATATGGCAAATGCAGCGGGTCGCTTATTGGGCACGGTGTTGTCCGGCTGGGTCTACCAGGTCTGGGGGCTGAGCGCCTGCTTGTGGATATCGGCCTCAATGATCTTCTTGGCTGCTTTTATCGCACGGACGCTGCCGCGCCCTTAAGACTTGATAGCTCTAGGGCGTCCTTGGTCGGGTTCGGCAGGCCGCACGGCCTTCTTCATAATAATTTCACATTAAGCGTTGACACCCTCGGGAATCTCTCTATAATTCGCGCTCCCTGACACGGCCACTGGCTCTTAAGGGCGTTAGATTGAAGGTTTGAAGTTGTTTGGCAAGGGTTCGCTAAGTGACTGAAAACAAAGAAAAAACTTCAAAATAATGATTGACACGGATGAGCGGCGCTGTATAATGCGCGCCACTGAAACGAAGAAGCCAAGCGCACTTCGAAGCTCTTTAAAAAATCAAACAAGTAATTCGTGTGGGCACTTGTTGTTGTGAGTTAGCGAGTCTAACAAATATCAGCAAGTGACTGTGAATTCATACATGTGTTCAGTTTACTGGATACACGGTGGATTCCGATTAATTGCTGAGCTAAGTTTGGGTTGTCATTTATGACGACCAACTGATTTAAAACTGAAGAGTTTGATCATGGCTCAGATTGAACGCTGGCGGCAGGCCTAACACATGCAAGTCGAGCGGTAGCACAGAGAGCTTGCTCTTGGGTGACGAGCGGCGGACGGGTGAGTAACGCGTAGAAATCTGCCTGGTAGTTGGGGATAGCCCGGAGAAATCCGGATTAATACCGAATGTGCTCTTAGGAGGAAAGCGGGGGATCTTCGGACCTCGCGCTACCAGATGAGTCTGCGTAGGATTAGCTAGTTGGTGGGGTAAAGGCTCACCAAGGCGACGATCCTTAGCTGGTCTGAGAGGATGATCAGCCACACTGGGACTGAGACACGGCCCAGACTCCTACGGGAGGCAGCAGTGGGGAATATTGGACAATGGGGGCAACCCTGATCCAGCCATGCCGCGTGTGTGAAGAAGGCCTTCGGGTTGTAAAGCACTTTCAGTGGTGAGGAAGGGTGTTGTGTTAATAGCGCAATACATTGACGTTAGCCACAGAAGAAGCACCGGCTAACTCCGTGCCAGCAGCCGCGGTAATACGGAGGGTGCAAGCGTTAATCGGAATTACTGGGCGTAAAGCGCGCGTAGGCGGTTTGTTAAGTGAGATGTGAAAGCCCCGGGCTCAACCTGGGAATTGCATCTTATACTGGCAGGCTAGAGTATGGTAGAGGTGGGTAGAATTCCTGGTGTAGCGGTGAAATGCGTAGAGATCAGGAGGAATACCGGTGGCGAAGGCGGCCCACTGGACCAATACTGACGCTGAGGTGCGAAAGCGTGGGGAGCAAACAGGATTAGATACCCTGGTAGTCCACGCCGTAAACGATGTCAACTAGCCGTTGGGGAGTTTAATCTCTTTAGTGGCGCAGCTAACGCACTAAGTTGACCGCCTGGGGAGTACGGCCGCAAGGTTAAAACTCAAATGAATTGACGGGGGCCCGCACAAGCGGTGGAGCATGTGGTTTAATTCGACGCAACGCGAAGAACCTTACCTACTCTTGAAATCCAGAGAATTTAGCAGAGATGCTTTAGTGCCTTCGGGAACTCTGAGACAGGTGCTGCATGGCTGTCGTCAGCTCGTGTTGTGAAATGTTGGGTTAAGTCCCGTAACGAGCGCAACCCTTATCCTTATTTGCCAGCGGGTCATGCCGGGAACTCTAAGGAGACTGCCGGTGACAAACCGGAGGAAGGCGGGGACGACGTCAAGTCATCATGGCCCTTACGAGTAGGGCTACACACGTGCTACAATGGGGCGTACAGACGGTTGCGAAGCAGCGATGTGAAGCCAACCCGACAAAGCGTCTCGTAGTCCGGATCGCAGTCTGCAACTCGACTGCGTGAAGTCGGAATCGCTAGTAATCGTGAATCAGCATGTCACGGTGAATACGTTCCCGGGCCTTGTACACACCGCCCGTCACACCATGGGAGTTGATTGCACCAGAAGTAGGTAGCTTAACCTTCGGGGGAGCGCTTACCACGGTGTGGTTAATGACTGGGGTGAAGTCGTAACAAGGTAGCCGTAGGGGAACCTGCGGCTGGATCACCTCCTTAAACGACAGACAAGCGCTCGCATCGATGAGTGCTCACACGAATTACTTGTTAGTGGCCTGGTCGCCTGACCGTTCCTTCGGAACACATCAGGGATCATTTGGCTGCTCGGTACATTGCCTGCTGGTTCAGGCAATCCGTTCTTTAACAATCTGGATATGCGAATAACACATTGCATGAGTTTAATGATTCAAGCGCCGGTGTGTTGATGATAGAGACGCGTAAGCGTCGTCTAGCATCACTTGTTGTATGTTGTTGCAAGCAATTGCGATCAATTGTGTAGGTGCGTGCATACCCTGAGGAGGGTGTGTACAGACTAGAAACCTTAGGGTTATATGGTCAAGCATTTAAGCGTACAGGGTGGATGCCTAGGCAACTGGAGGCGATGAAAGACGTGGTAGCCTGCGAAAAGACTGGGGGAGGTGGCAAACGACCTATGATCCCGGTATGTCTGAATGGGGAAACCCACTGCATTCGTGCAGTATCTCTTAGGAGAGGCGAACGCGGGGAACTGAAACATCTAAGTACCCGTAGGAAAAGAAATCAAACGAGATTCCCAGAGTAGCGGCGAGCGAAATGGGAACAGCCCTTAAGCTCAGTGGACGTTAGTGGAAGGTTCTGGAAAGTACCGCCATAGTGGGTGATAGCCCCGTACACGAAAACCAAACTGAGTGAAAACGAGTAGGTCGGGACACGTGATATCTTGACTGAACATGGGGGGACCATCCTCCAAGGCTAAATACTCCCAGTTGACCGATAGTGAACCAGTACCGTGAGGGAAAGGCGAAAAGAACCCCTGTGAGGGGAGTGAAATAGATCCTGAAACCCTGTACGTACAAGCAGTGGAAGCCTTCTTAGGAGGGTGACTGCGTACCTTTTGTATAATGGGTCAGCGACTTACATTCAGTAGCGAGGTTAACCGAATAGGGGAGCCGTAGAGAAATCGAGTCTTAATAGGGCGATGAGTTGCTGGGTGTAGACCCGAAACCGAGTGATCTATCCATGGGCAGGTTGAAGGTTGAGTAACATCAACTGGAGGACCGAACTCACTCACGTTGAAAAGTTAGGAGATGACCTGTGGATAGGAGTGAAAGGCTAATCAAACTCGGAGATAGCTGGTTCTCCCCGAAAGCTATTTAGGTAGCGCCTCGGACGAATACCACTGGGGGTAGAGCACTGTTTCGGCTAGGGGGTCATCCCGACTTACCAACCCGATGCAAACTCCGAATACCAGTGAGTACTATCCGGGAGACACACGGCGGGTGCTAACGTCCGTCGTGGAAAGGGAAACAACCCAGACCGCCAGCTAAGGTCCCAAAATTCCAGTTAAGTGGGAAACGATGTGGGAAGGCTCAGACAGCTAGGAGGTTGGCTTAGAAGCAGCCACCCTTTAAAGAAAGCGTAATAGCTCACTAGTCGAGTCGGCCTGCGCGGAAGATATAACGGGGCTCAAACTGGATACCGAAGCTGCGGCAGCGTACTTTGTACGCTGGGTAGGGGAGCGTTCTGTAAGCCGTTGAAGGTGTATCGAGAGGTATGCTGGAGGTATCAGAAGTGCGAATGCTGACATGAGTAACGACAAAACGGGTGAAAAACCCGTTCGCCGGAAGACCAAGGGTTCCTGTTCAACGTTAATCGGAGCAGGGTGAGTCGGTCCCTAAGGCGAGGCTGAAGAGCGTAGTCGATGGGAAACAGGTTAATATTCCTGTACCGATGTGTATTGCGATGGGAGGACGGAGAAGGCTAGGCCAGCCTGGCGATGGTTGTCCAGGTTTAAGGGTGTAGGCAGAGATCTTAGGTAAATCCGGGATCTTAATGCTGAGACCTGATGACGGTGACGCTACGGCGTCCGAAGTGGTTGATGCCATGCTTCCAGGAAAAGTCTCTAAGCTTCAGATACACATTGACCGTACCCCAAACCGACACAGGTGGTCAGGTAGAGAATACCAAGGCGCTTGAGAGAACTCGGGTGAAGGAACTAGGCAAAATGGTACCGTAACTTCGGGAGAAGGTACGCCGCATTAGGGTGATGGGACTTGCTCCCTAAGCCTGAAGCGGTCGAAGATACCAGGTGGCTGCGACTGTTTATTAAAAACACAGCACTCTGCAAACTCGAAAGAGGACGTATAGGGTGTGACGCCTGCCCGGTGCCGGAAGGTTAATTGATGGGGTTAGCTTCGGCGAAGCTCTTGATCGAAGCCCCGGTAAACGGCGGCCGTAACTATAACGGTCCTAAGGTAGCGAAATTCCTTGTCGGGTAAGTTCCGACCTGCACGAATGGCGTAACGATGGCCACGCTGTCTCCACCCGAGACTCAGTGAAATTGAACTCGCTGTTAAGATGCAGTGTATCCGCGGCTAGACGGAAAGACCCCGTGAACCTTTACTATAGCTTCACACTGGACTTTGATATGACTTGTGTAGGATAGCTGGGAGACTTTGAAGCGTGAACGCCAGTTTGCGTGGAGTCGACCTTGAAATACCAGCCTGGTCATCTTGAGGTTCTAACTCAGGCGTAACAGCGTCGAGGACAGTGTGTGGTGGGTAGTTTGACTGGGGCGGTCTCCTCCCAAAGAGTAACGGAGGAGCACGAAGGTTGGCTAAGCATGGTCGGAAATCATGCGGTTAGTGTAATGGCACAAGCCAGCTTGACTGCGAGACAGACAAGTCGAGCAGGTACGAAAGTAGGTCATAGTGATCCGGTGGTTCTGTATGGAAGGGCCATCGCTCAACGGATAAAAGGTACTCCGGGGATAACAGGCTGATACCGCCCAAGAGTTCACATCGACGGCGGTGTTTGGCACCTCGATGTCGGCTCATCACATCCTGGGGCTGAAGCCGGTCCCAAGGGTATGGCTGTTCGCCATTTAAAGTGGTACGCGAGCTGGGTTTAGAACGTCGTGAGACAGTTCGGTCCCTATCTGCCGTGGACGTATGAGACTTGAGAAGAGCTGCTCCTAGTACGAGAGGACCGGAGTGGACGAACCTCTGGTGTTCCGGTTGTCACGCCAGTGGCATTGCCGGGTAGCTAAGTTCGGACAGGATAACCGCTGAAAGCATCTAAGCGGGAAGCCCCCTTCAAGATGAGGTCTCACTGGACGCAAGTCCCTAAAGGGCCCTGGAAGACTACCAGGTTGATAGGTTGGGTGTGTAAGCGTTGTAAGGCGTTGAGCTAACCAATACTAATTGCCCGTGAGGCTTGACCATATAACGCCTAAGGCGTTTGGGCCTACACAGTGTTGAGAAACAGATACAAGAAGGTCGGTACGACGCAGTACCGCAGACCGGTGCTTGAATGATTGAATTCATGCAAAGATCGAGCGATTGAAAGATCGAGTGATCAAAAACGTGTTAATCGCATATTCAGAACGCATGATTGCGGATAAGGATTAATTAAATTAATTAAATTAATTAAAACCTTATCGGTGACGGCAAACGAACAGAGAGCGTGTGGGTAGCGTAACGACGCACCGGCACCACTCGACCAGTTTGCTTGACGATCATAGAGCCTTGGAACCACCTGATCCCATCCCGAACTCAGCAGTGAAACGAGGTATCGCCGATGGTAGTGTGGGGTCTCCCCATGTGAGAGTAGGTCATCGTCAAGCTCTTAAATAGAACCAAAAAACCCGGCCTAGTGCCGGGTTTTTTGGTTTTGGGGTTCCACCCGTAGGGCGGTGTGTTTACACCCGCCACTGGTAGCCTCATACTCGATCTCTCCTAGGGTTACCCCCCCCAAGACCTTGCAGAACAACGCCTTTTGCGCTATTCATGGTGCTTATTCCCAAGCAAAGGAGCGCGTCATGTCTCGCCAATTATTCGGAGCCCTGCTATTAGGTCTGGGCGGTTTGTTTTTGTTGAATGCACTAGAGGTGATTAACGTCTGGAGCCTAGTCAAGCATTGGGGGCCAGTTCTGGTAATCGTCGTCGGCATTATCAGCCTAATGAATAATCCCAAAGCCTTTATATTCCCCGCAGCGATCATAGCTTTTGGTTTCCTGCTCCTGCTGAGCTCTTTAGGCTGGGTACAGGTCAGCATCGGCAGTTTGATTCTACCCTTGCTGTTTATCGGCTTTGGCTTGTCGCTACTATTAAAGCGTTCGGGCTTCAAGGCGAATAAGGTAGCGCAAGACGAACTGAATACCGTGGCCGTTTTCTCTGGCGTTGAGCTGAATAACGTCGCCAAGAATTTCAAGGGTGGCACCGTATCGGCGGTATTCGGTGGCGCAGAAATTGACCTAAGAAAAAGTAAACTAGAGGGCGAGGCGACCATCGAGCTGTTTGTCGCCTTCGGCGGCGTGGAGCTCAAGGTGCCACAAGAGTGGTCGGTGCATGTGTCTGGCATCCCATTATTCGGCGGGCTAGAGGACAAGACATCGAAGCCTGAGTTAGATGATGCGCCGCGACTGAATATCAAGGGAACTTGTGTATTCGGCGGGATTGAGATTGGGAATTAACGGGCGCAGTTGAAAATAGGATAAGATGCGAACCTTATTTATAGCAGTTTCGTGTCGTACCCATGGACAAAATCAATCAGTATGAAGTTATCCTCCGGGCGCTGCAGAGCGCCCGCTATGTTTCGGGCAGTGCACTGGCCGAAAGCCTTGCAGTGTCGCGCACTGTGGTGAATCGACGGCTCCACGAGTTGGGTGATATGGGTCTGCGAATTCACGCGGTGACGGGAAAGGGCTACCACCTAGACACACAGGCAAGCTTACTTCAGCAGGACGATATAGTTCTGCCCGCCTCATTTCAATTTGTTCGTCACCTCATAACCGGCTCGACCAACGACGATGTGTTGAGTATGGCCCGAGTGTCTTCCCGTCCATTGGTAGTGACTACCGAATACCAAAGCACAGGCAAGGGGCGCCGAGGTCGACAATGGAATAATGCCTTCGGCCAGGATTTGGCGGTCAGCATCGGCTTTCCTATCGCTGGCGTAGAAGGGCTTAAGCCATACAGTGTCATCGCCGGTGTAGCAGTGGCAAAGGCTCTCAGTGCGCTGCCATGGCTGCCGCGCGTTGGAGTGAAGTGGCCCAACGACCTATACATCGACAATGCCAAACTGGGCGGCATACTGACGGAATTGCATACCTTGCCGCAAGGTCAGGCATACGTCGTCATAGGTCTTGGATTAAACGTGAATCGGCGTGATTTCGAAGGCATTGACCAGCAAGCTACTTCCTTGTGTATGGTGCGAGGGAATAGTGTCGACAGGACAGCAGTGCTTCAAACCATACTGGATGCGATTACTGGGTTGGTCGAAACGGGGTTTGACGCTGATTGGCAAGCGGCGTGGCAGACGCACGACGTGCTGTTTGGGAAAAATATTTCGGTGCTGACTGGTAATAATACGCTACAGGGTACGGCTGAGGGCGTGGCATTAGATGGCAGTCTTATGGTGCGCAGTGCGGCCGGATTGATTGCAGTAAATGGAGGTGAGGTGAGTGTTCGAGCGCGCTGAGCGTATGCTGATCGATGTTGGCAATAGTTTTGTCCATTGGCAATGCGGCTCTGCGCGTGGTCAGTTCTCGTCTAAGCTTGCCTCATTTGTCATGCCTGACGAGTTCCTCCGCGCCTTACGGGCGAGTAAATGCGTGTTGGTGGTCAGTGTCGGTCATGCGGCTGTCGTGGCGCAATTGCGCGCGGCAGGGGCCGATATAGAGTGGCATTCCGCGGGCACCTTTCCTAGTTCTTTATTAACGAGCGACTATGATACGGCCGCACTGGGCTATGATCGCTGGATGGCATTGCTGGGTTGGTTGTCGCTGGCACGAATGAACCCGTCGGTGATGGTGATTGATGCGGGTACGGCCGTGACCATCGACTTCCTTGACGGCACTCATCATCAGGGTGGTTGGATACTGCCAGGTTATCGGACCTGGTTTGATAGTCTCTTAGGTAATACGCAAATGCGGTTTACGCAGCCTGAACAGCCGCAATTGCAGAGCGGTAAACAAACCGCTGAGGCTGTTGCTAACGCTTGGTTGGAGAGTATTGTAGGAATTGTCGAACGTTACCGGAATCAGCGTACGGATCTTGCTATTGTGGTGACTGGTGGCGATGCGACGCGCTTGATCAGTGCGCTGCCAGGCGCGCAAGTAGTCGCGGATTTGGTGTTCAATGGGTTGCATTTTTGGTACGAGCAAACAGGAATGAATAAAACATGCGGTGGATAGCGATTACGTTATTGGGCTTTAATCTGCTGTTGGCGGCTTGGTACCTTTTTGTGCCGCGTGACCAAATAGGTGCAGTGGTATCATCGAGTGCTCCTGCTTTGGCTCACAATAATATTAAGTTGGCAGAGAGCATCGCCTCTACCAACTTGGCCGTGCCGCGTGGGGGCGCTAGCTCGCCCGAGCAGCAATGTGCTTTTATTGGTCGCTTTGCTGCGCGTCAAGACGCGGTTGGAGTACGCGATCGTCTCGCCGGACTTGAAATAACAACGACAGTCGTTGAAGCGGCGGTCCCTGATGCGCCTCTTTGGTGGGTTTATATTCCTCCGTTTTCAACGACGGCAGAAGCCGAGCGCGGCTTGAGGGTCTTGGCGCAGGCAAATGTCGAAAGCTTTTTGGTGTCCGAAGGAGAATTCCGTAATGCCATTTCGTTGGGCTACTTCCGTAGTCGGGATAACGCCCAGGGCCTGCGTGATCGCTTAGCAGCGGAAGGCCAAAATGCCATGCTGCGAGAGATACAGCGGACGACAGCGACTTGGTGGATACAAGCAGCGCCAGAGCAGGCTGGGCTGGTCAGCGAGAACACTGTTCGTACCGTCGCGGCGAGCTTGCCGGACATTGTATTGCGTCAAGCGGACTGTGGTTGGTTGCAAAATTCCTGACAGCTGGTACTATGGCGGCCGGTTTGACGTAGCACGGCATAGCAGCATCTTGGTGCAACAGCCTAAGTAGTTGTTAAGAAAGAAATTTTTCTTGACAGGTCAGGGCACTATGTGGAAAATTCGCAACCGTTCGGAGGGGTTCCCGAGTGGCTAAAGGGAGCAGACTGTAAATCTGCCGCGCAAGCTTCGGTGGTTCGAATCCGCCCCCCTCCACCAATTTTCCATGCTCGCGGGTATGGTACAATGGTAGCACCTCAGCCTTCCAAGCTGATGATGCGGGTTCGATTCCCGCTACCCGCTCCAAATAGTTATGCTTGCGTAGCTCAGTGGTAGAGCACTCCATTGGTAATGGAGAGGTCACGCGTTCAAATCGCGTCGTGAGCACCAGTTTAAACGACAGGCATTTGGCCTGTCTTTTATTATGTAGGCTAGAAAATACATTAAGAGAGGCAGGTTTTATGTCAAAGGCAACCTTTGAGCGTAGCAAGCCCCACCTGAACGTGGGCACCATCGGTCACGTTGACCACGGTAAAACCACCCTGACAGCCGCGTTGACGCGCGTTTGTTTTGACGTTTGGGGTACAGGTGAGCAGCGTGCATTCGATCAAATCGACAACGCACCTGAAGAGCGCGCTCGTGGTATCACGATCGCTACTTCACACGTTGAGTATGATTCACCAGCACGTCACTACGCCCACGTAGACTGCCCAGGCCACGCTGACTATGTTAAAAACATGATCACCGGTGCGGCTCAGATGGACGGCGCTATCTTGGTTTGTTCAGCAGCTGACGGCCCAATGCCTCAGACGCGTGAGCACATCCTGTTGTCTCGTCAGGTAGGTGTACCGTACATCGTTGTATTCATGAACAAAGCGGACATGGTAGACGACGCTGAGTTGTTGGAGCTGGTAGAAATGGAAATCCGTGACTTGCTGTCACAGTACGATTTCCCAGGCGACGACACGCCGATCATCATCGGTTCTGCGCTGATGGCGCTGGAAGGTCGTGATGACAACGAAATGGGTACTACAGCGGTTAAGAAGCTGGTAGAGACTCTGGACGAGTACATTCCTGAGCCAGAGCGTGCTATCGACCAGCCGTTCCTGATGCCTGTGGAAGACGTTTTCTCAATCGCGGGTCGTGGTACGGTAGTAACTGGCCGTATCGAGCGCGGTATTGTTAAGACTGGCGACGAAGTGGAAATCGTTGGTATCCGTGATACCACTAAGACCATCGTAACCGGTGTAGAAATGTTCCGTAAGCTGCTCGACGAAGGTCGTGCCGGTGAGAACGTAGGTGCTTTGTTGCGTGGTACTAAGCGTGACGACGTAGAGCGTGGTCAGGTATTGGCTAAGCCAGGTACTATTACTCCGCACACCAAGTTCGAAGCGGAAGTATACGTGTTGAGCAAAGAAGAAGGTGGTCGTCACACGCCATTCTTCAAAGGCTACCGCCCACAGTTCTATTTCCGTACCACTGACGTGACCGGAAGCTGTGAGCTGCCAGAAGGCGTTGAGATGGTTATGCCTGGTGATAACATCAAGATGGAAGTCACTCTGATCGCGCCGATCGCGATGGAAGACAACCTGCGTTTCGCCATTCGTGAAGGTGGCCGTACCGTTGGTGCGGGCGTTGTAGCGAAAATTATCGAGTAATCCTTCCTTACCATTTGCAAAATCGATCGGGTCGGGGTACTATCCGCCGCCCGATCGAGTGGTGCAGGCCAGTGGCTCAATTGGTAGAGCATCGGTCTCCAAAACCGAGGGTTGGGGGTTCGAGTCCCTCCTGGCCTGCCATTTTTTGCACCATTTTTATCTCAAGGAATCAACATGGCTACTCAGGCTGCGAACAAAGGCGGAGCTTTAGATGCCCTAAAGTGGCTTGTCGTCATTGCGCTTCTCGTGATCGCGGTGCTCGGCAACGGCTACTTTACTGACGTCGGATTGCTGTATCGCGCCATTGGTGTGATTGCGGTCGTTCTGGTGGCGGCGGTTGTGGCAATGACAACGCTGCGCGGGCGAAAGTTTAATCAGTTCAGAAAAGAAGCCTGGACTGAATTGCGTAAGGTAATCTGGCCGAATCGTAATGAAACAACACAGACCACGCTGTTGGTGTTGGTGGTTGTTTTGCTGGTTGCCTTGATGCTTTGGTTATTTGATATGCTGATCAGTTATTTGATCGGCTTGTTTATCGGTTAAGAAAGGAAGGCGTTGATGCGTTGGTACGTGGTACATGCCTATTCAGGCTACGAAAAACGTGTGGCTAGCACGCTCCAGGAGCGTGTGGAGTTGCATGGTATGCAGGACGCCTTTGGTGAAATTCTCGTGCCGACGGAAAGTGTCGTTGAAGTTAAAGACGGCAAGAAACGCAAGAGCGAGCGTAAGTTTTATCCGGGTTATGTGCTCGTAGAAATGGATATGAACGAAGCCAGCTGGCACCTAGTAAAGGGTACGCCACGTGTTTTGGGCTTCATCGGCGGTACATCAGACAAGCCAGCGCCACTCACGTCACGTGAGGCGGATGCTATCCTGCAGCGCGTGAAAGACGGCGCTGAAAAGCCGACCCAGAAGACGGTGTACGAGCCGGGTCAGGCAATACGTGTTATCGACGGTCCGTTTGCCGACTTCAATGGCACGGTTGAGAAAGTGAACTATGAGAAGAGTCGCCTGCATGTGTCGGTCACGATCTTTGGTCGCTCCACGCCGGTAGAACTCGAGTTTACGCAAGTCGAAAAAGTTTAATGAGTACCTGCTAGTCCTTGGCTAGCGGGTATTAGTTGTTAAATGGGGAGCCGAAAGGCGTTTGCACCCTTGAGAGGAAGTTATGGCTAAGAAGATTAATGCTTATATTAAGCTGCAAGTGGCCGCCGGTAAGGCGAACCCGTCTCCACCAGTTGGTCCTGCATTGGGTCAGCACGGTGTGAACATCATGGAATTCTGTAAGGCGTTCAACGCTGAAACTCAGAGCATGGAACCCGGCTTGCCGATCCCTGTTGTGATCACAGTATACAGCGACCGCAGCTTCACATTCATCACCAAGACCCCTCCAGCGTCTGTTTTGCTGAAAAAAGCAGCCGGCCTGAAGAGCGGTTCTGCTCGTCCTAATACTGACAAGGTGGCTACGCTGTCACGTGCTCAGTTGGAAGAGATTGCCACGACCAAAGAGCCTGATTTAACGGCAGGTAGCATGGATGCCGCAGTGCGCACCATCGCTGGTACGGCACGTAGCATGGGTATCAATGTGGAGGGTGTTGAATAATGGCTAAGTTAACTAAGCGCGCTCGCCTGATTGCTGAGAAAGTTGATTCAATGAAAGCGTACCCTGTTGAAGAAGCAGTGGCGTTGTTGAAAGAACTGTCTACCGTAAAATTTGCTGAGTCTGTTGATATCTCCATCAACCTGGGTGTTGATGCGCGTAAATCAGATCAGAACGTACGTGGCGCCACTGTGTTGCCGCACGGCACTGGTAAAGATGTACGTATCGCCGTATTTGCGCAGGGCGCTGCAGCTGAAGCTGCTAAGGCAGCCGGTGCAGACGCTGTTGGTATGGAAGATTTGGCTGAAACGATGAAAGGCGGCGACCTGGACTTTGGTGTGGTTATTGCCGCGCCGGACGCTATGCGTGTCGTTGGTCAGCTGGGTCAAGTCTTGGGTCCACGTGGCCTGATGCCAAACCCTAAAGTAGGTACAGTAACGCCTGACGTTGCTACCGCTGTTAAGAATGCTAAAGCCGGTCAGGCGCGTTTCCGTACTGACAAGAACGGTATCATCCACGCCAGTATTGGTAAGGTTGCATTCGAGCCAAACGCTATTAAAGAAAATGCCGAAGCACTGATTGCTGAGCTTAAGAAATTGAAGCCAGCCAATGCGAAAGGCGTTTATCTGAAGAAGATCACTCTGTCCTCTACCATGGGTCCTGGTGTCACCGTGGATCAGAGTTCACTGGTCGTTTAAAACGAACTTTGGGGCTCGGACTGAACCTTGAGTTCAGTCGGGGCTGTCAAAGACCGTAGGTGGCAATGCTTAGGCAAAACCTTAATTTCCTACGCAGACGGTGAAGCCCACTCATTTTTTGAGCTGGTTACTGGCCGTTAAACGCTAACTCGGTCCTCGGATCGAATAATGGGAGAAGTAACGTGGCACTTAGACTCGAAGACAAGAAAGTTGTTGTCGCCGAAGTTAATAAGGTAGCTGCCATTGCTCACTCACTCGTGGTCGCCGATGCGCGCGGTGTGTCTGTTTCAGACATGACCAAGTTGCGTGCTGAAGCACGGGCGAACAATGTGTACATGCGCGTAACGCGCAACACCTTGGCTCGTCGTGCTGTTGCTGGCACAGAGTTTGAGAGCGCAACCGACTCCTTCACCGGACCTACTCTGTTGGCTTTCTCAATGGAAGATCCTGGTGCGGCGGCTCGCCTGTTCAAAGATTTCGCGAAAGCGAATGACAAATTTGAAGTCAGAGCGTTGTCGGTTGGTGGTGAGTTACTGGGTGCTGATCAAATTGACCGTTTGGCAAATCTGCCTACGCGCGACCAAGCGCTGGGCATGTTGGCCAATGTCATGCTGGCACCAATTACCAAACTGGTACGCACTTTCAACGAGGTACCTACCAAGGTTACTCGCGTTGTCAATGCTGTTGCAGAACAGAAGAAAGCAGCCTGATTTTACTTGCTGCTTGAATAGACTTATTGGAGATTTTTGAAATGGCTTTGTCTAAAGACGATATCTTGAATGCAATTGCTGACATGTCTGTAATGGACGTTGTTGCTCTTGTTGAAGCAATGGAAGAGAAGTTCGGCGTTTCTGCTCAAGCTGCTGTAGCGGTTGCTGCTGCTCCTGCTGCTGGCGCTGCTGCCGCTGAAGAGCAAACAGAATTCGACGTAGTTCTGGCTTCTGCTGGTGAGAAGAAAGTAAACGTAATCAAAGTGGTTCGTGAAATCACTGGCGAAGGCCTGAAAGAAGCTAAAGCTATGGTAGATGGCGCTCCTGCTACTATCAAAGAAGGTGTTTCTAAAGCCGACGCAGACGCTCTGAAAGCGAAGCTGGAAGAAGCTGGCGCGACTGTAGAGCTGAAGTAATCATTCCCCTGAACAGGAATGATCAGAACGCACTGGCTGGCGTCGTTTCGACGCCAGCCTTTTTGCCGTTCTGGGATAAACGCTTTTTCCTTCATTTTGAAGGCCGGACGCAAGTCCCAACGAACCGTCCACTAATGTGAGCTGGGGAACGCTAAATGGCTTACTCTTATACCGAGAAAAAACGTATTCGTAAGGATTTTGGAAAAATTCCACCCGTGATGGAATTGCCTTATCTGCTTGCGATTCAGATGGACTCTTACCGCAAATTCTTGCAGTCCGATCCCGAGGCCGAAGGCGCTCAGGAAATTGGTTTGCATGCGGCATTTCAGTCCATTTTTCCTATCACCAGTTATTCCGGTAACGCATCACTCGAATACGTAAGCTACCGGCTCGGCGAGCCAGCATTCGATGTAAAAGAATGCCAGTTGCGCGGTGTTACCTATTCAGCTCCGCTGCGGGTCAAGGTTCGTCTGGTCATTTATGACAAAGAATCTTCATCCAAAGCCATTAAAGATATTAAAGAACAAGAAGTCTACATGGGTGAAATTCCCCTGATGACTGAAAACGGTACCTTTGTTGTTAACGGTACTGAGCGCGTTATCGTGTCCCAGTTGCACCGTTCACCGGGCGTATTTTTTGACCACGATCGCGGTAAAACTCACTCATCCGGTAAGCTGTTGTTCTCTGCTCGGGTGATCCCATATCGTGGCTCTTGGCTAGACTTTGAGTTCGATCCTAAGGACAACGTGTTTGTCCGTATCGACCGTCGCCGTAAGTTGCCGGCAACCATCTTGTTGCGCGCATTGGGTTATGAAAACCAGCAAATGCTGGACATGTTCTTTGATACCGTCGAGTTTCGCAAAGGCGACGCCCTGTATCAGATGACGTTCAACGCAGATCAGTTGAAAGGCGAGAACGCCAGCTTCGACATCATCGACAATGACGGCAATGTCATCATTGAAGCCGGTCGTCGTATCACTGCGCGTCACGTGCGTC
This sequence comes from Salinispirillum sp. LH 10-3-1, assembly GCF_030643825.1. GTDB lineage: Bacteria > Pseudomonadota > Gammaproteobacteria > Pseudomonadales > Natronospirillaceae > Salinispirillum. Next base: position 3,004,002 of record NZ_CP101717.1, on the reverse strand, counting down.
AAATTGAAAAAGCCGGTATCAAGCAGATCAACGTGCCAGACGAATACATCGTGGGCAAGACGTTGGCCAAAGACTTTGTTGATACCAAAACAGGTGAGATCATTGCCGCGTGCAACACCGAAATTACCGCAGATCTGTTGCAGAAGCTGCGTGAGTCCGGTGCTGAGCAAATTCATGTGTTGTACACGAACGAGCTGGATTGTGGCCCGTATGTGTCTGAAACACTGCGCATAGATCCTTCTTCTACACGCCTCGAAGCGTTGGTAGAAATCTACCGCATGATGCGCCCCGGCGAGCCACCAACGAAAGAATCAGCAGAAGCGTTGTTTGAAAACCTCTTCTTCGCTTCTGAGCGTTATGATTTAAGTAAAGTAGGCCGCATGAAGTTTAACCGTCGACTGGGTCGTGAAGACGACGAAGGCGGCGGTATCCTGAGTAAAGAAGATATTACGGCAGTACTGAAAACGCTGATTGATATCCGTAACGGCCAAGGCGAAGTGGACGACATCGACCACTTGGGTAACCGTCGTGTGCGTTCGGTTGGCGAGATGGCCGAAAACCAATTCCGTGTTGGTTTGGTGCGTGTGGAACGTGCAGTTCGTGAGCGCTTGTCGCTGGCGGAAAGCGAAGGCCTGATGCCACAAGACTTGATCAACGCGAAGCCGGTTGCGGCTGCCGTTAAAGAGTTCTTTGGATCGAGCCAGCTGTCGCAGTTTATGGACCAAAACAACCCATTGTCAGAAGTGACGCACAAGCGTCGTGTTTCTGCGTTGGGGCCGGGCGGTTTGACGCGTGAGCGTGCAGGTTTTGAAGTACGTGACGTACACCAAACGCATTACGGACGTGTATGTCCTATCGAAACGCCGGAAGGTCCAAACATCGGTTTGATCAATTCGTTGGCAACCTATGCGCGTACCAACCATTACGGCTTCCTTGAAACAGCTTATCGGGTAGTGAAAAACGGTGTTGCGACGCCGGAAATCGTCTATCTGTCCGCTATTGATGAAGGTAAGCACGTGATCGCCCAGGCCAATGTGCCGATGGACGACAAGCAGAAGATTCAAGGTGAATTCGTACAGGTTCGTCACAAGGGTGAATTCACTCTGGCGCCGGTCGATTCCGTTGACTTGATGGACGTATCACCGCGTCAGGTGGTGTCTGTTGCTGCAGCCTTGATTCCATTCTTGGAGCACGATGACGCCAACCGGGCCTTGATGGGTTCGAACATGCAACGTCAGGCCGTACCTACTTTGCGGGCGCAAAAGCCTGTAGTGGGTACCGGTATCGAGCGAACTGTAGCCCGTGACTCCGGCGTCTGTGCCGTAGCCCGTCGTGGTGGTGTGATTGAAACCGTAGACGCGACCCGTGTCGTTGTACGTGTTAACGACAGCGAAGTAGAAGGCGCGGAAGCCGGTGTGGATATCTACAACCTCACCAAATACACGCGTTCTAACCAAAACACGTGCATCAACCAACGCCCGATCGTGAATCAGGGTGATCAGGTTGAGCGTGGAGACATTTTGGCCGATGGTCCATCGACCGATCTGGGTGAACTGGCGTTGGGTCAGAACATGCGCATCGCGTTCATGCCTTGGAACGGTTACAACTTCGAAGACTCGATTCTGATTTCAGAGCGTGTTGTGAAGGAAGACCGCCTGACTACGGTGCACATTCAGGAATTGACCTGTATTGCGCGTGACACCAAGTTAGGGCCTGAAGAAATTACCGGCGACATCCCGAACGTGGGTGAGTCTGCGCTGAGTAAGTTGGACGAAAGCGGTATCGTATACGTCGGGGCTGAAGTAGGTCCTGGTGACATTCTGGTGGGTAAGGTAACGCCGAAAAGCGAAACTCAACTGACTCCAGAAGAGAAGCTGTTGCGCGCCATTTTCGGTGAGAAAGCGTCCGATGTTAAAGACACTTCTCAGCGTGTTAAAGGCGGCATGCGCGGTACGGTCGTTGACGTTCAGGTATTCACACGTGACGGCGTAGAAAAAGACGCCCGTGCGAAGGCCATTGAAAAGCAGCAGCTGGACGAGTTCCGTAAGGACTTGAAAGCCGAGTACAAGATTATTGAACAAGCAACCTTTGAGCGTCTGGCTAACGTGCTGGAAGGCGCAACGGTTAATGGCGGTGCTGGTATTGCTAAAGGCACCAAGCTGACCAAAGAAGCATTGGCAGAATTGCCACACGCTGACTGGTTTACTCTGCGTCTGGCAGAAGAAGCGAAAGCTGAAGCCCTGGAGAACGCCGAGCAGCAGCTGAAGGAAACCAAAGAAGATCAAGAGCGTCGCTTTGAAATCAAGCGCCGTAAAGTGACTTCTGGCGATGATTTGGCACCGGGTGTGTTGAAAATCGTTAAGGTTTATCTTGCCGTTAAGCGTCGCATTCAGCCCGGTGACAAGATGGCTGGTCGTCACGGTAACAAAGGTGTTATCTCTAACATCGTGCCGATTGAAGACATGCCATACGACGAAAAAGGTAACCCGGTTGATCTGGTACTGAACCCATTGGGTGTACCGTCGCGGATGAACGTTGGTCAGATCCTTGAGACGCACCTGGGTGCAGCCGCAATGGGTATTGGCGAGCGCATCAACGACATGTTGCGTGAGCAGCGTGCGGTGAGCGAAGTACGTCAGTATCTGGATCGAATCTACAACACCGTAGGCGAGACCTACCGTCACGAAAACATCGATGAATTAACCGATGGCGAAGTGATGGAATTGGCCGGTAACCTGCGCGGCGGACTGCCGGTCAGTACGCCTGTCTTTGACGGTGCTAAAGAGCACGAAGTGAAAGCACTTCTTGAGTTGGCTGAATTGCCAAGCTCTGGTCAGATTCAGCTGTGGGATGGTCGTACTGGTGAGCCGTTTGAACGTGAAACGACGGTTGGCTACATGTACATGTTGAAGTTGAACCACTTGGTTGACGACAAGATGCACGCCCGCTCGACTGGTTCGTACAGTCTGGTCACGCAGCAGCCGCTGGGTGGTAAGGCACAGTTCGGTGGTCAGCGTTTCGGGGAAATGGAAGTGTGGGCGCTGGAAGCTTATGGCGCCGCCCATACCCTGCAAGAAATGCTCACCGTTAAGTCGGATGACGTGAACGGCCGGACGAAGATGTACAAAAACATCGTCGACGGTGATCACCGGATGGAGCCAGGCATGCCTGAGTCTTTCAACGTACTGATCAAAGAAATCCGTTCACTGGGTATCGATATCGAGCTGGAGCACGACTGATAGCGCAAGCTATCCGGAAGTCCCCACGGATGGGGTCGGACCAAACGCTGTGGCGTTAGGCAACAACATGTAATTCGGGCGTCGCGCGACGACGCCCTGATCATTAACTAGCTCTGAGGCAGTTATATGAAAGACTTATTAGGCCTGTTGAAGGCGCAAAGCCACGAAGAAGAATTCGATTCGATTCGAATTGGCTTGGCCTCGCCAGAAATGATTCGTTCGTGGTCTTTTGGTGAAGTCAAAAAGCCAGAAACCATCAACTACCGTACGTTCAAGCCTGAGCGTGACGGTCTGTTTTGCGCCCGTATTTTCGGGCCTATCAAGGATTATGAGTGCTTGTGCGGTAAGTACAAGCGCCTGAAGCACCGTGGTGTCATCTGTGAGAAGTGTGGCGTTGAAGTCACGCAGTCTAAAGTACGCCGTGAGCGTATGGGTCACATTGAATTGGCCGCCCCGGTTGCCCACATCTGGTTCCTGAAATCATTGCCGTCACGTATCGGCTTGATGCTGGACATGACACTGCGCGACATCGAGCGGATTCTGTATTACGAATCATTCGTCGTGATCGAGCCCGGCATGACCACGCTGGAAAAAGGCCAGTTGTTGTCTGATGAAGACTACTACCAAGCCATTGAAGAATTCGGTGATGACTTCGACGCACGTATGGGTGCCGAAGCGATCAAACAGCTGCTGAAAGACATCAATGTCGAGCAGGAAATAGGTCAGTTGCGGGAAGAGATTCCAGCCACCAACAGTGAAACCAAAATCAAGAAGCTGTCTAAGCGGCTGAAAATTTTGGAAGCCTTCCACAAATCAGGCAACGATCCTGAGTGGATGGTCATGACCGTATTGCCGGTGTTGCCACCTGACTTGCGTCCGTTGGTACCGTTGGACGGCGGCCGTTTTGCGACCTCTGACCTGAACGATCTGTATCGTCGCGTCATTAACCGCAACAACCGCTTGAAGCGTCTGTTGGAGCTGAACGCACCTGACATCATCGTACGTAACGAAAAGCGTATGCTGCAAGAGTCGGTAGATGCCTTGCTGGATAACGGCCGTCGTGGTCGTGCCATCACCGGTTCTAACCGTCGTCCTTTGAAGTCACTGGCTGACATGATCAAAGGTAAGCAGGGTCGTTTCCGTCAGAACCTGTTGGGTAAGCGCGTCGACTACTCTGGCCGTTCGGTCATCGTGGTAGGTCCGACCCTACGTCTGCACCAGTGCGGTCTGCCGAAGAAGATGGCTCTGGAGCTGTTCAAGCCGTTCATCTACAGCAAGCTGGAATTGCGTGGCTTGGCCACGACGATCAAAGCTGCGAAGAAAATGGTTGAGCGTGAAGAAGCGGTCGTTTGGGACATCCTAGACGAAGTGATTCGTGAACACCCGGTATTGCTGAACCGCGCGCCGACGCTGCACCGTTTGGGTATCCAAGCGTTTGAGCCGACGTTGATCGAAGGTAAGGCAATCCAGCTGCACCCACTGGTGTGTGCGGCCTACAACGCCGACTTCGACGGTGACCAGATGGCGGTACACGTACCGTTGACGCTGGAAGCACAGTTAGAAGCGCGTGCGCTGATGATGTCGACCAACAACATTCTGTCGCCTGCCAACGGTGAGCCGATCATTGTACCGTCGCAAGACGTTGTACTGGGTCTGTATTACATGACGCGCGACCGCATCAACGACAAAGGCGAAGGTATGGTCTTTGCTGATGTCGCCGAAGTGCAGCGTGCCTATGGTACGGGTGCTGTTGGTTTGCAAGCCCGCATTAAGGTGCGCGTGCGTGAGATCATCAAGCTGAACGGTGAAGTGGAAGAGCGTACAACGATCCAAGACACCACCGTGGGTCGCGTGATCCTTTACACCATCGTGCCTGAAGGCCTGCCGTTTGAGCTGGTTAACAAGGCGATGAAGAAGAAGGCTATTTCAAGCCTGTTGAACGAAAGCTACCGTCGTGCCGGTTTGAAAGACACGGTTATCTTCGCTGACCAAATCATGTACATGGGCTTCTTCTACGCGACGCGTAGCGGTGCTTCCATCGGCGTGAATGACTTTGAAATCCCTGAAAACAAGGGTGAGATTCTGGGCAAGGCAGAAGCCGAAGTTCAGGAAATCCAAGAGCAGTACGAAGGCGGTCTGGTAACCCAGGGCGAGAAGTACAACAAGGTGGTCGACATCTGGTCGCGTGCCAATGAAAACATTGCACGTTCTATGATGGAGTCCATCGGTACTGAGAAGACCATTGATAAAAACGGTGATGAAGTAGACCAAGAGTCGTTCAACTCTGTGTATATCTATGCCGACTCGGGTGCTCGTGGCTCCCCAGCTCAGATTCGTCAGTTGGCCGGTATGCGTGGTCTGATGGCGAAACCAGATGGCTCGATCATTGAAAACCCGATCAAGTCCAACTTCCGTGAAGGCTTGTCGGTAGGTGAATACTTCATCTCGACGCACGGTGCTCGTAAAGGTCTGGCCGATACGGCATTGAAGACAGCGAACTCCGGTTACCTGACCCGTCGTTTGGTTGACGTGGCGCAGGACGTTGTGGTCACTGAAACCGATTGTGGCACCACCAATGGTGTGGTCGTAGAGCCGGTTATCGAAGGTGGCGACGTGGTTGTTGCTTTGGGTCAGCAGGTGTTGGGCCGTGTAGTGGCTCAGGATGTACTGATGCCAGGCACTGACGATCTGGCAATCCCTGCAGGTACCCTGCTGGACGAAGCCTGGGTTGAGAAGATTGATGAGTGGGGTATTGATCAGATCATTGCGCGCTCTACTATCACCTGTGACACGCTGCATGGTATCTGTGCGAAGTGCTACGGCCGCGACTTGGCACGTGGTCACCTGGTTAACATCGGTGAAGCGGTGGGTATCATCGCTGCCCAGTCCATCGGTGAGCCCGGTACTCAGTTGACGATGCGTACGTTCCACATCGGTGGTGCGGCCTCTAGTTCGTCGGCTGTCGACAACGTACAGGTTAAGCATGGCGGCAAGGTGCGGATGCACAACACCAAGACCGCCGAGCGTGAGAACGGCGAGCTGGTTACGGTATCGCGTTCTTCGGTATTGGCCATTACTGACTCCGCCGGTCGTGAGCGTGAGCGCTACAAGCTGCCATACGGTGCGACCGTATTGGTACGTGAAGGCGACGCTGTGGACGCTGGACAGATCGTAGCGAAGTGGGATCCACACACGCACCCGATCATCTCTGAGTTCAAGGGTAAGGTGCAGTTCATCGGTCTGGAAGATGGCGTGACCATTAATGCCAAACTGGATGAGTTGACCGGTGTGTCAAGCATCGAAGTGATTCCGCAGAAAGATCGTAACAGCGCTGGTAAGGACATTCGTCCAATGCTGAAGCTGTTGGATGAGAAGGGCAAAGAGATCAAGTTCGGTGATTCTGATCAGCCGGTGCAGTACTTCCTGCCCGACGGCTCATTGCTGAGCTTGACCGATGGTCAAGCGGTGAAGGTGGGTGACGTACTGGCCCGTATCCCGCAAGCCTCGTCTGGTAACAAAGACATCACCGGTGGTCTGCCACGTGTGGCCGACTTGTTCGAAGCGCGTAAACCGAAAGAGCCTGCTATTTTGGCAGAAATCTCCGGTACCGTAGGTTTCGGTAAAGAAACCAAAGGTAAGAAACGCCTGATGATCACTGGTCTGAATGGCGAAGCGTATGAAGAGTTGATTCCTAAGTGGCGTCAGCTGAGCGTGTTTGAAGGTGAAACGGTTGAGAAGGGTGAGTTGATCTCCGAAGGCCCATTGAACCCGCACGACATTCTGCGCCTGTTGGGTGTAGAAGCGCTGTCGCAGTACATCACTGAAGAGATCCAGGAAGTGTACCGTCTGCAAGGTGTTGTCATTAACGACAAGCACATTGAGACCATCGTGCGTCAGATGTTGCGTAAGGTGATCATTGTTGAGCCGAATGACACCCACTTTATCAAAGGCGATCAAGTGGAGTTCACTGCGGTACAGCAAGCCAACGCTGAAATGGAAGCAGAAGGTAAGATGCCTGCTACCTATGAGCGTGTGTTACTGGGTATCACCAAGGCGTCACTGGCTACTGAGTCGTTTATTTCTGCGGCTTCGTTCCAGGAAACCACTCGTGTACTGACCGAAGGGGCAGTGACCGGGAAGCGTGACTACCTGCGCGGCTTGAAAGAGAACGTGGTGGTGGGTCGACTGATACCTGCGGGTACTGGTTTGGCTTATCACGCCGAGCGTAAGCGTAAGCGCGATGAACGCGTCAATGGCACCGGCCGTGCAACGGTCAGCGCCAGTGATGTGGAAGCCGCACTGAGCGAAGCGTTGAACAAGTAAGCGCTGTGTTACGGGCTTGACTAAAAAGCAGTCGAGCCCTATCATTCGCGTCCTTTTATTGTCCCGGGCCTGTGTCCGGGACAATTTATTGTTAAGAAGCAAAAACTGGAGAAAGGCTGAATGGCAACCATTAACCAATTGGTTCGCAAGCCACGTAAGCGCAAAGTGATTCCTAGTGACGTTCGTGCGTTGCAAGCGTGTCCTCAGCGTCGTGGTGTTTGTACGCGGGTATATACCACTACCCCGAAAAAACCAAACTCTGCACTGCGTAAAGTATGCCGTGTACGTTTGACTAACGGCTATGAAGTGTCCTCTTACATCGGTGGTGAAGGCCACAACTTGCAAGAACACTCAGTAGTTTTGATCCGTGGCGGTCGTGTTAAAGACTTGCCTGGTGTGCGTTACCACACTGTACGTGGTGCCCTGGATTGCGCTGGTGTTGCTAAGCGTTTGCAGGCTCGCTCTAAGTACGGTACCAAGCGCGCTAAGAAGTAATTTTTATTAGTAATTGTCGTTTCTATTTGCAGTTGACGTAATTAGATAAGAGTAAGGCCGGGCACGACACGTTGATGTCATTGTTTCGGATTACCCTGAAGACCTAACACAGAGGGCTTATCATGCCAAGAAGACGAGTTGTCGCCAAACGCGACGTATTGCCAGATCCGAAGTTTCACAACAAAACTCTGGCCAAATTCATGAACCACGTTATGGTCGACGGTAAAAAGTCCATCGCCGAGCGTATCGTGTACGGTGCTTTGGACAAAATCCAAGAACGCACCAATAAAGATCCTATCGAAGTATTCGAGTCTGCGCTGGAAGCTGTTGCACCCATGGTTGAGGTTAAATCTCGCCGTGTAGGTGGTGCCACTTATCAGGTGCCAGTAGAAGTGCGCCCTGAGCGTCGTCAAGCCCTCGCTATGCGTTGGTTGGTAGACTGCGCACGTAAGCGTGGTGAGAAGTCGATGGATCTGCGTCTGGCCGGCGAGCTGGCTGACGCGGTAGAAGGTAAGGGTGCAGCTGCGAAGAAACGTGAAGACGTACACCGCATGGCTGAAGCCAACAAAGCCTTCTCACATTTTCGCTTCTAAAAAACAGGGGAAAGAATCGTGGCTCGTAAGACACCGATTAATCTTTACCGCAACATCGGTATTTGTGCGCACGTTGATGCGGGCAAAACCACAACTACAGAGCGTGTGCTGTTCTACACTGGCTTGTCTCACAAGATCGGTGAAGTACACGACGGCGCAGCCACTACCGACTGGATGGAGCAGGAGCAAGAGCGTGGTATTACTATTACCTCAGCTGCTGTTACCTGTTTCTGGAAAGGTATGGGCGCACAGTTTGAAGAACACCGTGTAAACATCATCGATACCCCTGGGCACGTCGACTTCACTATCGAAGTAGAGCGTTCTTTGCGTGTACTCGACGGTGCCGTCATCGTATTGTGCGCCTCTTCTGGCGTACAGCCGCAGACTGAAACGGTATGGCGTCAGGCCAACAAGTATGAAGTTCCGCGCATGGTGTTCGTCAACAAGATGGACCGTGCCGGCGCTAACTTTATGCGTGTTGTTACGCAGTTGAAAGATCGTCTGGGTGCTAAAGCTGTGCCTATTCAGTTGCCCATCGGCGCTGAAGACGACTTCAAAGGCGTTGTCGACTTGATCAAGATGAAGTCCATTCTGTGGAACGAAGAAGATCAGGGTATGACGTTTGAATACGGCGACATCCCTGCTGACATGCTGGCAGAAGCAGAAGAAGCCCGTACTGAAATCGTTGAAGCTGCAGCTGAAGCGAACGACGAGTTAATGAACAAGTACTTGGAAGGCGAAGAGCTGACCGAGGAAGAAATCAAAGCGGGTCTGCGTGCGCGCACCCTGGCGAATGATTTGATTCTGACGCTGTGTGGTTCTGCCTTTAAGAACAAGGGCGTGCAAGCGGTACTGGATGCTGTTATCGAGTACATGCCTGGTCCGACCGAAGTTAAAGCGATTGAAGGTGTGTTGGAAGACGGCGAAACCGTTGCGCGTCGCGAATCAAGCGATGATCAGCCATTCGCGTCACTGGCCTTTAAAATTGCTACCGACCCATTTGTGGGTACGCTGACCTTTATCCGTGTTTACTCGGGTGTCCTGAATTCAGGTGACGCCGTGGTTAACTCAGTGAAAGGTAAGAAAGAGCGTGTTGGTCGTATGGTACAGATGCACGCGAACGACCGTCAGGAAATTAAAGAAGTGCGTGCCGGCGACATCGCAGCACTGGTTGGTATCAAAACGGTCACCACCGGTGACACGCTGTGCGATCCAGACAATGTGATCACCCTGGAGCGTATGGAATTCCCTGAGCCAGTTATACATGTGGCTGTTGAGCCTAAGACCAAGACCGACCAAGAAAAAATGGGCGTTGCTTTGGGTAAGCTGGCACAGGAAGACCCGTCTTTCCGCGTCCGCACTGACGAAGAGTCCGGCCAGACCATCATCGGTGGTATGGGTGAATTGCACCTCGACATCATCGTTGATCGTATGAAGCGTGAGTTTAAGGTTGAGGCCAACATCGGTGCGCCACAGGTTGCTTACCGCGAGAAGATTCGTTCGGCTTGCGAAGTTGAAAGCAAGTTCGTACGTCAGTCTGGTGGTCGCGGTCAGTACGGTCACGTAGTGGTGCGTTTTGAGCCTGCAGAAGGTGATGGCCTGGAATTTGTTAACGAGATCGTTGGTGGTGTTGTACCTAAGGAATACATTCCTGCGGTCGAGAAAGGCATCGCTGAGCAGATGAAAAACGGTATTTTGGCCGGTTATCCTCTGCTGGGTCTGAAAGCCACCTTGATCGACGGTTCTTACCACGACGTTGACTCCAACGAAATGGCGTTTAAAGTCGCCGCTTCTATGGCTGTTAAGAAATTGGCTGAGAAAGGTAATCCAGCGTTGATGGAGCCTATGATGAAAGTTGAGGCGGTAACGCCAGAAGACTACATGGGTGATGTTATGGGTGACCTTAACCGTCGTCGCGGCTTGGTACAGGGTATGGACGACAGTCCTTCCGGTAAGATCATTAATGCTGAAGTGCCGTTGTCCGAAATGTTCGGATATGCAACGGATCTGCGTTCCATGTCTCAGGGTCGTGCATCCTACACCATGGAATTTGCACAGTACTCTGAAGCACCTAACAACATTGCAGAAGCAATCATTAAAAAGGCCTGATCCGTCAGGCTCCTTTAAGTAAATTGAGGTATTAAACATGTCAAAGGCAACCTTTGAGCGTAGCAAGCCCCACCTGAACGTGGGCACCATCGGTCACGTTGACCACGGTAAAACCACCCTGACAGCCGCGTTGACGCGCGTTTGTTTTGACGTTTGGGGTACAGGTGAGCAGCGTGCATTCGATCAGATCGACAACGCACCTGAAGAGCGCGCTCGTGGTATCACGATCGCTACTTCACACGTTGAGTATGATTCACCAGCACGTCACTACGCCCACGTAGACTGCCCAGGCCACGCTGACTATGTTAAAAACATGATCACCGGTGCGGCTCAGATGGACGGCGCTATCTTGGTTTGTTCAGCAGCTGACGGCCCAATGCCTCAGACGCGTGAGCACATCCTGTTGTCTCGTCAGGTTGGTGTACCGTACATCGTTGTATTCATGAACAAAGCGGACATGGTAGACGACGCTGAGTTGTTGGAGCTGGTAGAAATGGAAATCCGTGACTTGCTGTCACAGTACGATTTCCCAGGCGACGACACGCCGATCATCATCGGTTCTGCGCTGATGGCGCTGGAAGGCCGTGATGACAACGAAATGGGTACTACAGCGGTTAAGAAGCTGGTAGAGACTCTGGACGAGTACATTCCTGAGCCAGAGCGTGCTATCGACCAGCCGTTCCTGATGCCTGTGGAAGACGTTTTCTCAATCGCGGGTCGCGGTACGGTAGTAACTGGCCGTATCGAGCGCGGTATTGTTAAGACTGGCGACGAAGTGGAAATCGTTGGTATCCGTGATACCACTAAGACCATCGTAACCGGTGTAGAAATGTTCCGTAAGCTGCTCGACGAAGGTCGTGCCGGTGAGAACGTAGGTGCTTTGTTGCGTGGTACTAAGCGTGACGACGTAGAGCGTGGTCAGGTATTGGCTAAGCCAGGTACTATTACTCCGCACACCAAGTTCGAAGCGGAAGTATACGTGTTGAGCAAAGAAGAAGGTGGCCGTCACACGCCATTCTTCAAAGGCTACCGCCCACAGTTCTATTTCCGTACCACTGACGTGACCGGAAGCTGTGAGCTGCCAGAAGGCGTTGAGATGGTTATGCCTGGCGACAACATCAAGATGGAAGTCACTCTGATCGCGCCGATCGCGATGGAAGACAACCTGCGTTTCGCCATTCGTGAAGGTGGCCGTACCGTAGGTGCGGGCGTTGTAGCGAAAATCATCGAGTGATGATTGCGCCGCGCTAAGCGGATCCAGAAAAAGGGGGAGTCTGTAGACTCCCCCTTTTTATTAGCCCTCATCAAAGAGTGGCTGTGGCAATAACTTAGCGTAGCGTGGTAACGGGTGTTTTAATTCGGCGTCGTCATTGACACCGCCATGACACGTCAATATAATGCGCGTCCCTCAGTAGGCCTGAGGGGGCGTAATGCTGTTTAACAATTTCGGAGTTTTGGTCACATGCAGAACCAAAAGATCAGAATTCGCCTGAAGGCGTTTGATCATCGCTTGATCGATGCATCCACGCAGGAGATTGTCGATACGGCCAAGCGTACTGGCGCACAGGTTCGGGGTCCTATCCCGCTGCCTACTAAGCGCGAGCGCTTCACCGTACTGGTTTCTCCTCACGTGAATAAAGATGCACGCGATCAGTATGAGTTGAGAACACACAAACGTATGCTGGATATCGTTGAGCCTACCGAGAAAACGGTAGATGCCTTGATGAAGCTGGATCTGGCAGCGGGCGTTGACGTTCAAATTAGTCTGGGTTAAGCGTTTGTATTGTCTGCCTCTAGGGGTAGACCACTGAAAAGTGCCAAGCGCCTCCTGTGTAACAGTTTCTTCGGGAACGGCCATAGCGGGTACCCTCTCTAGTACATTATGTAGAGTGTGGGATATAGCCCCGTACATTGGAGTAATAAAGATGTCTATTGGTGTTATTGGCCGTAAGGCTGGTATGACCCGTGTCTTCACTGCTGAAGGCGTGTCTGTACCAGTTACGGTAATTGAAGTGACGCCCAATCGGGTTTCACAAGTTAAATCTGTCGATTCAGACGGTTACACTGCGGTTCAGCTGACCTTTGGTCAGAAGAAAGCCTCGCGTGTAAACAAATCACAAGCAGGTCACTACGCGAAAGCGGGTATCGAAGCGGGTGAGCTGGTTCGCGAATTCCGTGCCGACGATCTTGGTGAATTAAAGATCGGCGACACAGTGGGTGTCTCTATTTTCGAGGCAGGTCAAAAGATTGATGTGACCGGTACTTCGAAAGGTAAAGGCTTCCAAGGTGCTATCAAGCGCCACAATTTCAGCATGCAAGATGCCACTCACGGTAACTCCCTGTCTCACCGCGCGCCCGGTTCTATCGGTCAGTGCCAGACTCCAGGTCGTGTATGGAAGGGCAAGAAAATGTCCGGCCACATGGGTGCCGAGCAAGTGACTGTCCAGACTCTGGAAGTTGTGCGTGTTGATGCCGAACGTAATCTGCTGTTGGTTAAAGGTGCCGTGCCCGGAGCAACATCTGGCCACGTCATTGTCAAACCAGCCGTGAAGGCTTGAGGGAATTGTCATGAATCTTAATGTAGTAGGAAGCAAAAATTCTACTGTTGAAGTATCTGACGCTACCTTCGGCAAAGACTTCAACGAAGCGTTGGTACACCAGGTTGTTACCGCGTATATGGCCGCTGGCCGTCAAGGCAGCAAAGCACAGAAGACGCGTAGCCAGGTTTCTGGTGGCGGTGCTAAGCCATGGCGTCAAAAGGGTACTGGTCGTGCTCGTGCGGGTACTACACGTAGCCCGATTTGGCGTTCAGGTGGCGTAACATTCGCTGCGACGCCACGCGATTACTCACAGAAAGTTAACCGCAAGATGTATCGCGGCGCCATTCAGTCAATTTTGTCTGAACTGGTTCGTCAAGAGCGTCTGGTGATCGTTGATGATCTGAACATCGCTGAGCCGAAAACCAAGCTGTTTTTGAGCAAAATGAAAGAGCTGGGCCTGAATAACGCCCTGTTCGTAGCCGACGAAGTGACGGAAAACCTGTTCCTGTCTGCGCGCAACGTGCCACACGTTGACGTACTGGACGTAGCCGGTGTCGATCCTGTATCGCTGGTAGCCTTCGATAAGGTGGTTATGACCGTAGCAGCTCTGAAGAAAGTTGAGGAGGTGTTGTCATGAGTAGTCACCAAGAGCGTCTTCTGAAGGTGTTGATGGGTCCTCATATTTCTGAGAAGGCAACCATCGTCGCTGACGGTAACGGTCAATACGTATTTCGTGTTGCACCCGATGCAACCAAGCCTGAGATCAAGCAGGCGGTTGAAAAACTGTTCGAAGTAAAGGTACTGAACGTACGTACTTTGGTCCAAAAAGGCAAAGTCAAGCGCACTGCGCGTGGTCTCGGCAAGCGTAACAACGTGAAAAAAGCGTATGTGCGTCTGGCTGAAGGTCAGGAAATTGACTTTCTGAGCGTGTAAAGGGGTAGGCAAGAATGGCTATTGTAAAAGCGAAACCATCATCCGCCGGTCGTCGTCACGTCGTTCAGGTTAAAACACCTGATCTGCATAAAGGCGCCCCTTTTGCCGCGTTGGTGGAAAAGAAATCTCGCACTGGTGGTCGTAACAACCAGGGCCGGATCACAACACGTCACATCGGTGGTGGGCACAAGCAGCACTATCGTTTGGTAGACTTCAAGCGTAACAAAGATGGCATTCCTGGCGTTGTAGAGCGTCTTGAATACGATCCTAACCGTAGCGCGCACATCGCTCTTGTTTTGTACAAGGACGGCGAGCGTCGTTACATCCTGGCTCCGCGTAACGTAGCTGCTGGCAGTCCTGTACTGTCCGGTGAGCACGCACCGATTAAGCCAGGTAATGCTATGCCATTGCGTAACATTCCAGTAGGTAGTGTCGTGCACAACGTTGAGCTGAAGCCTGGTAAAGGTGGTCAGATCGCTCGTTCTGCAGGTACTTCGGTACAGCTGGTCGCACGTGACAGTGGTTATGCCACTCTGCGTCTGCGTTCCGGTGAAATGCGTAAGGTATTGGTTGACTGCCGCGCCACATTGGGCGAAGTCAGCAACTCAGAACACAGCCTGCGGCAGTTGGGTAAAGCGGGTGCATCACGGTGGCGCGGCGTTCGTCCGACCGTTCGTGGTGTAGTCATGAACCCGGTTGACCACCCACACGGTGGTGGTGAAGGTAAAACCTCTGGTGGTCGTCACCCTGTGACACCTTGGGGCGTACCTACTAAAGGTTACAAAACCCGTAAAAACAAGCGTACGGACAAATACATTGTTCGTCGTCGTACTAAGTAATAAGAGGATTAGGCCGTGCCACGTTCTTTAAAGAAAGGTCCATTTGTAGACCTGCATTTAATGAAAAAGGTAGAGGCTGCTATTGAGAAAGGCGAGAAACGTCCAATTAAGACGTGGTCTCGTCGTAGCACCATCTTCCCTGAATTCATTGGGTTGACCATAGCAGTCCATAATGGCCGTCAACATGTTCCTGTATTCGTTACAGAAGACATGGTCGGTCATAAGTTAGGTGAATTCGCGCTGACCCGCACGTACAAAGGTCATGCAGCGGACAAGAAAGCCAAACGGTAGAGGTAGATAAAATGGAAACTAAAGCTGTATTGCGTGGTGCCCGTCTGTCTGCTCAGAAAGGCCGTTTGGTAGCAGACCTCATCCGGGGTAAGAAAGTTGAGGAAGCATTAGACATCCTCACTTTCAGCCCTAAGAAAGGTGCTGCGATCATTAAGAAGGTGCTGGAGAGTGCAGTGGCGAACGCCGAGCACAATGATGGCGCTGACATCGACGAGCTGAAGGTATCAACAATTTTTGTTGATGAAGGCATGACGATGAAGCGTATTCGTCCACGAGCCAAGGGTCGCGCAGATCGCGTCCTGAAGCGTTCGTGCCATATCACCGTCAAGGTCGCGGATTAACAGGAGAAGGTCAGATGGGTCAGAAAGTTCACCCAACCGGTATTCGCCTTGGGATCACCAAAGACCACCGCTCTGTGTGGTTCGCGGAATCCAAAGATTATGCCGACAAATTGGTAAATGACATTCAGGTGCGTGAGTATCTCGAGCGGAAGCTGGCGAAAGCGTCAGTGAGCAAGATTATCATCGAGCGCCCTGCACAGAACGCCAAGATCACCATCCACACTGCCCGTCCTGGTATCGTGATTGGTAAGAAAGGCGAAGATGTTGAAGTGCTGCGTAATGAAGTGTCCAAAATGATGGGCATTCCTGTACACATCAACATTGAAGAAATTCGCAAGCCAGACCTGGACGCTGTCCTGGTAGGTCAGAACGTAGCCAGTCAGTTGGAACGTCGTGTAATGTTTCGTCGCGCTATGAAGCGTGCGGTACAGAACGCTATGCGTGCCGGTGCTAAGGGCGTGAAGATCCAGGTTGGTGGGCGTTTGGGCGGAGCTGAAATCGCGCGTACCGAATGGTACCGCGAGGGTCGTGTGCCTTTGCATACTTTGCGTGCCGATATCGACTACGCAAACATCGAAGCACAGACCACCTACGGTATCCTGGGTATCAAAGTGTGGATCTTCAAAGGTGAAGTTCTGGGCGGCATTGAAGAAGTGCGCGCACAGGAAAAAGCACCTAAGAAGAAAGCAGCTCGGTAAGGAGTAGGTCATGTTACAGCCAAAACGTACCAAATTTAGAAAGATGCAGAAGGGCCGTAACCGCGGTCTGGCTTTGCGCGGTAGCAAGGTCAGTTTCGGCGAGTACGCTCTGAAGTCAACGGGCCGTGGCCGGATCACCTCTCGCCAAATCGAGGCAGCGCGTCGTGCGATGACTCGTAAGGTTAAGCGGGGCGGTAAAATCTGGATTCGTGTTTTCCCTGACAAGCCGATCTCCAAAAAGCCTCTTGAGGTGCGGATGGGTAAAGGTAAGGGTAACGTTGAATACTGGGTTGCTCAGATTAAACCTGGCAAGGTCCTGTATGAAATGGAAGGCGTATCAGAAGAGCTGGCGCGTGAAGCATTTTCGCTTGCCGCTGCTAAGTTGCCTGTGCCAACCGTATTTATCAAACGGACGGTGATGTGATGAAAGCTAAAGAAATCCGTGAGAAGTCAGTTGAAGAACTGAACCAGCAGCTGCTGGACTTGCTTCACGACCAATTCAAGTACCGTATGCAGAAGGCCACTGGCCAACTGGCTCAGAATCACCTTCTGAACGTCGTGCGTAAAGATATTGCTCGTGTCAAGACCGTACTGCACGAGAAGGTGGGAGCGTAAAATGTCAGAAACTAATGCTCGTACAGTAACCGGTCAGGTTGTTAGCAACAAAGCTGACAAGACCATTACTGTTCTGGTTGAGCGCAGCGTGAAGCACCCTGTGTACGGGAAGATCATGAAGCGTTCTACTAAGTTACATGCGCACGATGAAAACAATGAATGCCAGTCAGGCGACGTTGTCACGATTCGGGAGTCGCGTCCGTATTCCAAGCAGAAGACTTGGACTTTGGTAAACATCGTTGAGCGTGCAACCAGCCTGTAAGGCTGGTTGTGACTCAGTGTCTGGGGAGTTTGTAAGATGATTCAAACACAAACGATACTCGACGTAGCGGACAACAGCGGTGCCAAACGTGTTCAATGCATCAAGGTACTGGGTGGTTCTCACCGTCGGTATGCAAGAATTGGTGATCTGATCAAGGTCTCCGTGAAGGAAGCAATTCCGCGCGGTAAGGTCAAAAAAGGTCAGGTCATGAATGCTGTGGTAGTTCGTACTAGAAAAGGCGTGCGTCGTCCTGACGGATCTGTGATCCGCTTCGACACCAATTCAGCAGTATTGCTGAACGCCAACCAAGCGCCTATCGGCACCCGTATTTTCGGACCGGTAACGCGTGAACTGCGAACTGAAAAATTCATGAAGATCATTTCCCTGGCGCCGGAAGTACTGTAATTCACAGTACTAGACGGTAGCAGGAAGTGGAGGAAAGATGAGAAAGCTTAAAACAGGTGACGAAGTCATCGTTATTGCCGGTAAAGACAAAGGCAAGCGTGGCAAAATCACCAAAGTTGTAAAGACTGAGCGTAAGGGCGACAAGTTCGTGGTGTCTGGCATCAACAAGGTGAAGAAGCACCAGAAGCCAAACCCGCAAGCCAACGTTCAGGGCGGCATTGTCGAGAAAGAACTGCCGATCGCAGCTTCCAACGTAGCTATTTTCAATCCGGAAACCAATAAAGGTGACCGTGTTGGTTTCAAGACGCTGGAAGACGGTCGTAAGGTTCGTTTCTTCAAGTCCACTAGCCAGCAGATTGAAGAGTAGGGGCGGAACGGATATGTCAAGATTAAAAGCATTGTACAAATCTGACGTTATGCCTGCTCTGACCAAAGAGTTTGGCTACAAAAACGTCATGGAAGTACCACGCGTCACCAAGATCACTCTGAATATGGGTGTGGGTGAAGCGATTGGTGATAAGAAGCAGATCGAAAATGCGATCGCTGACCTGGAAGCAATTTCTGGTCAGAAGGCTGTTGTCACGAAAGCACGTAAGTCTATTGCAGGCTTTAAGATTCGTGAAGGCTGGCCGATTGGTGCCAAAGTGACCCTGCGCGCTGAGCGTATGTGGGAATTTCTGGATCGCCTGGTCGACATCTCACTGCCACGTGTACGTGACTTCCGAGGTATCAATCCTAAGTCGTTTGATGGCCGTGGTAACTACAGCATGGGTGTGCGTGAGCAGATCATCTTCCCGGAAATTGAGTACGACAAAGTAGACAAGCTGCGTGGATTAGACATCACCATCACGACTACTGCCCGTACTAATGACGAAGGCCGCGCTTTGCTGAAAGCCCTGTCCTTCCCATTCCGCAACTAAGCTACGGAGCTGGAGAGCTGATATGGCAAAAGAGAGCATGAAGGCACGCGAAGCGAAACGCGCCAAACTGGTTGCTAAGTTCGCTGAGAAACGTGCTGCCCTTAAAGCAGTAATTAATAGTCCAAACAGTTCTGACGAAGAACGTTGGGAAGCTCAAATTGCGTTGCAGAAACTGCCACGTGATGCGAGTCCAGTCCGCCAGCAGCGTCGCTGCCAGCTGACCGGTCGTCCTCACGGCGTTTATCGTAAGTTCGGTTTAAGTCGAAACATGCTGCGCGCGCACACAATGCGTGGTAATGTACCCGGCCTGAAAAAAGCAAGCTGGTAAAACAGCGAATCGATAAGCAGGGCTGAACGCCCTGTTTTCTGGTTTTTAACAGCCAGAGAACAGGGTTTAAGCCCTGCTGCACATGAGTGAGGTAAATCCAATGAGTATGCAAGATACGTTGGCGGATATGTTTACGCGTATTCGCAACGGGCAGCAAGCTGGTAAGCAAACAGTTACCATGCCTGCTTCCAAGCTGAAAAAAGCGGTTGCTGATGTACTGATCGCAGAAGGCTATTTGGCCTCTGTTGAAGTTTCAGCAGACGTAAAGCCTGAATTAACAGTGGCCCTGAAATACTATAAAGGCCAGCCTGTTATCGAGAGCATCAAGCGCGTTAGCCGTCCTGGTCTGCGTCAGTACCGTGGTACTGAAGAGCTGACTAAGGTGTCTGCCGGTTTAGGTGTATCCATCGTCTCCACCTCGCAGGGTATTATGACCGATCGCGCCGCCCGTAAGGCCGGTATCGGTGGTGAGATCATCTGCGAAGTATTCTAAGGGGGTTTTACGATGTCTCGAATAGCTAATCAACCAGTAGTTGTGCCTGGCGGCGTTGATGTAAAAATTGCCAACGGCATTGTTACTGTAAAGGGCGGCAAAGGTCAGCTTACGCTGAATCTGCACCCTACTGTCAGCGTTAAAGAAGACGCTGGAATTTTGTCTGTTTCCGCCAATGATGGCGCGAAGCAGTCGCGTGCCATGGCCGGAACTACCCGTTCTCTGGTGAACAACATGGTTATTGGTGTCAGTCAGGGCTTTGAAAAGCGTCTGCAGCTGAATGGCGTCGGTTACCGCGCTAAAGCCAATGGCCGTACGTTGAACCTGACTTTGGGCTTCTCTCACCCGATCGACTATGAACTGCCAGAAGGTGTCACTGCGGAAACGCCGACCCAGACGGAAGTAGTAGTGACCGGTGTAGACAAGCAACAGGTCGGTCAGGTGGCAGCCGAAATCCGTGCTTTCCGTGCGCCAGAGCCTTATAAAGGCAAAGGTGTTCGTTACGCGGGTGAGCAGGTTCGCCGTAAAGAAACCAAGAAGAAGTAAGGGGTAGGGCATCATTATGGACGCTAAAAAGCAATCTCGTATTCGCCGTGCTCGTCGTAGTCGGATGAAAATTCGTGAACTCGGCGTTAATCGCCTGTGCATTCATCGCACACCTCGGCACATTTACGCACAGGTAATTTCACCTGATGGCGCTAAAGTGCTGGCCAGTGCTTCAACACTGGACACGGATCTGCGCAGTGGCGCAACCGGTAACGTGGACGCAGCGACCAAAGTCGGTCAGCTGATTGCATCACGTGCCAAGGCGGCTGGCGTTGAAAGCGTAGCTTTCGATCGCTCCGGCTTCAAATATCACGGCCGTGTGAAAGCACTGGCTGATGCAGCCCGCGAAGGTGGATTACAGTTCTAGAGGTGAGTATGGCGAACGTAGATCAGCAGCAGTCTGTAGAACTGCAGGAAAAATTGGTTCAAGTGAACCGCGTTGCCAAAGTGGTCAAGGGTGGTCGTGTATTCGGCTTCACCGCCTTGACTGTGGTAGGCGACGGTAAAGGTAAAGTGGGCTTCGGTCGCGGTAAAGCGAAAGAAGTACCTGCGGCAATTCAAAAGGCTATGGATGCGGCACGCCGCAACGTAGTTACTATCGACCTGGACGGCACAACGTTGCAGTACCCGGTTAAGGCCCGTCACGGTGCCGCTAAAGTGTATATGCAGCCTGCCTCTGAAGGTACAGGTATCATTGCCGGCGGTGCGATGCGTGCGGTGCTGGAAATTGCCGGTGTACAGAACGTACTGGCTAAGTGCTACGGTTCTACGAACCCGGTTAACGTTGTGCGGGCGACCATCAAAGGTCTGAGCGCTATGCGTGCACCGGAAGAAATTGCCGCTAAGCGTGGCAAGTCTGTAGACGAAATTCTGGGGTAAATCATGGCTAAGAAGACATTGAAAGTTGAATTGTTTCGTAGCCCGATTGCGACTCTGCCGAAGCACAAATTGTGTGTACAGGGTCTGGGTCTGCGTAAGATCGGCCAAGTTCGTGAACTGGAAGACACTCCTTCTGTTCGCGGGATGATTAACAAAGTTAACTACATGGTCCGTGTAGTAGGGGAATAGTCATGCATTTGAATGAACTGAGTCCTGCTGCTGGCGCGAAACAGAGCCCTAAGCGGGTTGGTCGTGGCATTGGTAGCGGTCTGGGTAAGACCGGTGGTCGTGGTCACAAAGGCCAGAAGTCGCGTTCAGGCGGCGGCGTTAAGCCAGGTTTTGAAGGCGGTCAGATGCCTTTGCAGCGTCGTCTGCCAAAATTTGGTTTCACTTCTCGTAAGCAAGCAGTGCGTTCGGAAATCCGTTTGCACGAGCTGGCGAAAGTTGAAGGCGACGTAGTAGATCTGAAAGCACTGCAAGATGCCAACGTGGTGACGCGTAGCATTAAAGTGGTCAAGGTCATCAACTCCGGCGAAATCAATCGCGCTGTAACGATTAAAGGTCTGAACGTGACCGAAGGTGCCAAAAAGGCCATCGAAGCAGCGGGCGGAAAAGTAGAGGCGTAACGTGACTAAACAAGGTGCACTGCCGGCTGGCGCACAGAAAGGTATGGGTGAGCTAGGCTCACGCTTACTTTTCGTGCTCCTCGCCATACTGGTATATCGCATCGGTGCGCATATACCGGTACCGGGAATTAATCCAGATCAACTGGCGGCGCTCTTTGAGCGCAACCGGGACACCATTCTGAGCATGTTTAACATGTTCTCAGGGGGTGCTCTTGAGCGGATGAGTATTTTTGCATTGGGTATCATGCCGTATATCTCGGCGTCGATCATTATGCAGCTGCTCACGGTGGTCAGCCCGCATATAGAACAGCTGAAGAAAGAAGGTGAGGCGGGTCGTCGTAAGATGAGCCAATACACTCGGTACGGTACCTTGGTGCTGGCCATCATTCAGTCACTTGCCATAACCGTTGGTTTGGCCAGTCAGGGTATTGCCTTCACCGATGGTGCTGGTGCGGTACCGTGGAACTTCTATTTTGTGGGTATGGTGACGTTAACGTCAGGCACCATGTTTATGATGTGGTTGGGTGAGCAGATTACAGAGCGCGGCGTCGGTAACGGCATCTCACTGTTGATCTTCGCAGGTATCGTAGCCAGCCTGCCAGCGGCATTCGGACAATCGTTCGAGTCGGCGCGGCAGGGCGAGCTGAATATCTTGCTGCTGTTGGCAATCGGTGTATTTGCGATTGCCGTGGTCGCCTTGGTGGTATTTATCGAACGCGGTCAGCGTAAGATCACCATCAACTACGCCAAGCGTCAGCAGGGTCGTAAGGTATTTGCGGCGCAAACCAGCCATCTGCCGTTGAAGATCAACATGGCGGGCGTTATTCCGCCGATCTTCGCATCTAGCCTGCTGATCTTTCCAGCGTCCATTGGTACCTGGTTTGGTCAGAGTGAAAATGCAGGTTGGTTGGCGGACATGATGGTTTACCTCAGTCCTGGCCAGCCACTGTACTACTTACTGTTTACTATAGCGGTCGTGTTTTTCTGCTACTTCTATACCGCAGTAACGTTCAACCCTAAAGACGTTGCAGAAAACCTGAAGCGCAGCGGTGCGTTTGTTCCCGGAATTCGTCCTGGTGAGCAGACTGCGCGTTACGTAGATGGGGTATCGGCTCGTCTCACGCTGTTCGGTGCGGGTTATATTGCCGTGGTGTCTTTGGTACCACAGGGCCTGGTTCAGGCTGCAGGCGCACCGTTTTTATTCGGTGGCACGTCGTTGCTCATCGTGGTGGTAGTGGTCATGGACTTTATGTCTCAGGTCCAGTCTCACCTGATGTCGCACCAGTACTCGTCACTTATGAAAAAGGCTAATTTGAAAGGCTACAGTCGTTAAGTACTGTTGGCCATCGGGAGATAATCATGAAAGTTCGCGCATCTGTTAAGAAGATTTGTCGCAACTGCAAAATCATTCGTCGTAATGGTGCCGTACGAGTGATTTGTACAGATCCTAAGCACAAACAGCGCCAAGGATAAGATAAGCATTGAAGAACAGCGCTTGCTTTTTTGCTAAGCAGGCGCTATTCTTCTGCGCCCTTCGTATCAGTGAACCTCTAGCACAAATCGTGCTCACAACTTTGCAAACGGAGTAAACACATGGCACGTATTGCCGGCGTTAACATTCCTGACGCCAAGCATGCTGCGATTTCGCTCACATACATTTTTGGTATTGGGCGGACAACTGCACGTAGCATCTGCGAAGCATCAGGTATTCAGCCAACCCGCAAGATTGGCGACCTATCTGAAGACGAACTCGACGTAGTTCGTAATGAAGTCGCTAAATACGCGGTTGAAGGTGACCTGCGGCGTGAAGTCCAGATGAACATCAAGCGATTGATGGATCTGGGTTGCTACCGCGGTATTCGCCACCGCCGCAGCTTGCCGCTGCGCGGTCAGCGTACAAAAACGAATGCTCGGACTCGTAAGGGACCGCGCAAGCCTATTAAACGTTAATTAACCGAATTATTGACAGGAAATCGAAGATGGCTAAGCCAGGTACGAACAAGTCACGTAAGAAGGTGAAAAAGCAGATTGGTGATGGCATCGCCCACATCTTTGCTTCTTTCAACAACACCATCGTGACCATTACGGATCGCCAAGGAAACGCCCTGAGTTGGGCGACGTCCGGCGGCTCCGGTTTCCGTGGATCTCGCAAAAGTACTCCTTTCGCTGCTCAGGTAGCTGCTGAACGTGCCGGTGTTGCCGCACAAGAGTATGGCGTGAAAAACCTCGACGTCGAGGTTAAGGGTCCCGGACCGGGTCGTGAATCGGCAGTGCGCGCATTGAACGCCTGCGGCTTCAAGATCAACAACATTACAGATGTAACGCCGATTCCACATAACGGCTGTCGTCCACCCAAAAAACGTCGCGTGTAAGGAGGGTACAGAGAGATGGCAAGATATATTGGCCCTACGTGTAAACTGGCACGTCGTGAAGGCACAGATCTGTTCCTGAAGAGCGGTGTTCGTTCACTGGATACGAAATGTAAACTCGAAACAGCTCCTGGTGTGCATGGCGCACGTCGTGGCCGGTTGTCAGATTACGGCCTACAGCTGCGTGAAAAGCAGAAAGTACGTCGTATCTACGGCATCCTGGAAAAGCAGTTTCGTAACTATTACAAAGCGGCAGCGGCTAAGAAAGGCGCTACCGGTGAAAACCTGCTGCAATTGCTGGAAGGTCGTCTGGATAACGTGGTTTACCGCATGGGCTATGGCTCAACGCGTTCAGAATCACGTCAGCTGGTCAGCCACAAGGCGATCGAAGTTAACGGTCAACTGGTGAATATTCCTTCCTATCAGGTACGCCCTGGTGACGTAGTGGCAGTACGTGAGAAAAGTCAGGCTCAGTTGCGCATTAAAGGCGCTCTGGATTTGGCGGGTTCACGTGCCCCGGTCGCTTGGATTGAAGTTGATGCCAAGAAGATGTCAGGCGTGTTTAAAAACCGTCCTGAGCGTTCAGATCTTTCTGCGGACATCAATGAAAACCTGATCGTGGAACTGTATTCCAAGTAATAAGTGTGCTTAAAGGTAGGGGCATCTATGCAGCGTTTTATCAACGACTTTCTCATTCCGCGACACATCGAGGTACAGGAGATATCGCCAACACGGGCCAAGGTGGTTTTAGAACCCCTGGAGCGTGGCTTTGGTCATACGCTGGGTAGTGCTCTGCGTCGTATTCTGCTGTCTTCGCTGCCCGGTGCAGCCATCGTCGAGGTGGAAATCGAAGGCGTACTGCACGAGTACAGCGCCGTTGAAGGTGTAAAAGAAGATGTCTTGGACATCTTGTTAAACCTGAAAGGCGTAGCAATCAAATTGCATGACCGTGACGAAGCCACCCTGACTTTGAAAAAAGCAGGCAAGGGCGTAATCACCGCGGGCGATATCCAACTGGATCATGGGGTGGAAATTGCCAACCCAGATCACGTGATCGCCACGTTGGCGGACAGCGGTTCACTGAGCATGACACTGCGTGTCGTCAGCGGCCGTGGTTACCAGACTGCCGAATCGCGCTTTTCACCAGATGAAGAGTCGCGTGCAGTCGGCAAACTGCAATTGGATGCATCGTTCAGTCCAGTGGTGCGTATCGCTTACAACGTTGACTCTGCCCGTGTAGAGCAGCGTACTGACCTCGATAAGTTAACATTGGACATCGAGTCTAATGGCACCATCGAGCCAGAAGAAGCGATTCGTTTTGCCGCAACCATTCTGCAACACCAGCTGTCGTCGTTCGTTGACCTGCAGTCTGAAGCGCAGAAAGAGCCGGAGAAGGAAGAAGATCGTATCGATCCAATCTTGCTGCGTCCGGTTGATGATCTGGAGCTGACTGTGCGTTCTGCGAACTGCCTGAAAGCTGAAAACATCTATTACATTGGTGATCTCATCCAGCGTACCGAAGTCGAATTGCTGAAGACGCCTAACCTGGGTAAAAAATCTTTGACCGAAATCAAAGATGTATTGGCCTCTAAAGGTCTGTCCCTGGGTATGGTGTTGGAGAGCTGGCCACCGGCTAGCCTCAAGAACGACGACAAGGTTCTGGGTTAACAACGAATTTGTAAGGAATTGAGTCATGCGTCATCGTAAAGCTGGCCGTAAATTCAATCGCAACAGTTCGCATCGTAAAGCGATGCTGCAAAACTTGACCATTGCACTGTTCGAGCATGAATTGATTAAAACGACTCTGCCTAAGGCGAAAGAACTTCGCTCTGTGGCCGAGCCATTGATTACCAAGGCAAAAGTGGATTCGGTTGCAAACCGTCGCTTCGCTTTTGACCGTCTGCGTTCTAAAGACGCGGTAGGTAAATTGTTCACTGACCTGGGTCCTCGTTACGAGAGCCGTCCAGGTGGCTATGTACGTATCCTGAAGTGCGGTTTCCGTGCTGGTGATAACGCGCCTATGGCCTACGTAGAATTGGTTGATCGTCCGGTATCGGACGCGGCGACAGAAGTAGACGCCGAAGAAGCATAAGCTTCGCTTAACCCGAAAAAGCCGCAATAGCGGCTTTTTTTTCGCCTACGATAAATGGGCTGGCATACAGTTGTTATTGCCCAAATTGTCATCCCATCGCTAGAATTCGTCGTATACTGTCTTACATGTCATAATCGGGAATATGTGATTGAATTATCTGAGGAAAATGGTCATGCAAAGATGCACATGCGGCATACTGGCGGTCTGTCTTCTTCTGTTGGCGGGGGCGAGTTCTGCGGTTCAGTACATGGTTGGTGAGTCACTACGGGTAACTGCAACCAGTGCGATACTGCGTGAGGATCCATGGCAAGGCTCTCGAGTCTTAGCCACACTGGATGAATACGATCATTTGGTGTTTTTGGGCGAGTACACCGTCGAGCCGACTACGGTGACCTTGCGTGGCCAGCGCGTCACTGCGCCTTTTTTGCAAGTGCGCACTAACAGTGGCTTGGTTGGCTGGATTTTCGGTGGGCTTGTTGATATCGACGACGATACCTCACTGTTACGAGGCAAAGTACGGTTGGTCGGTGAAGGCGCTACGCGAGCCCAAGTTACCGAGCTGTACGGGCGTGACCAGGTGCTCCATGATCGACGTATGACGAGCACCCGTACCCGGGAGTTGCTTGATCGTTTGGGCACCGATGAAGCTTGGGAATTCTATTATTTCCGTGAAGGCGAAGGCGTCGCCTTTGGTTTTGTCGACAACCGTGTCGCGGCGGTCTCGGTGCGCCAAGACGTTACCAATGATGACGGTGAGGTCACGACATTTTGGCGGTCGGTGGCGGGCTATTTGTCTCGTCCATTGCGGCCGGAGTGTCACCAAATACCGAGCCCAGCCAGTTGTTTTGATTATCTCCGCTGATCGGTGTCCGCGCGAGTGCGGCAACCATCACTCGTTGGGCGCCGGCGCCTCGGAGTTCAGCGGCTAGTTCATTTACGCTGGCACCGGTGGTAAATACATCATCGACAATCAGCCAATTCCCGCTGATGGGGCGACAGGTAAAGGCCCCTCTGACCGCTCGGGCACGCTCTCGGCGAGTGAGGGCTTCAAGCGCCTGTGTATTGCGTACGCGCTTTACAGGTTCTGCGTATCGAGCCTGTAGCGCCTTGGCAATCAAACGACCCAATATTTCTGCTTGATTGAAGCCGCGTCGCCCTAGCCGCTGGCGATGCATTGGCATCCCGATAACCTGCCATTGACACCAATATTCCTCGTCTCCTTGCCTGGTCTGCAGGCGCCTGACGAGTAGGTTTGCTAAGGCCGGTGCAAGGCTCAGGCGATGTTGGTATTTCAGGGCTTTGATCAAGCTCGCCCATGGACCCAAGAAATCAGCGACCACTATGAGCTGCTCATAGTGTTGACGGCTCTGCAGGCAGCGACCGCAGATAAGTTGTGCGGCAGCGACCGGCGTGCCGCACTGGCGACAGCTCGTCGAGTGGGCGAGCAGATCGGTCGCGCACGCTGAACAAAAGCGATGATAAGGGCCGGGCATGCCGCAGAGCGGGCAACTGATGCCAAAGAGTTGTGTTGAGCAGGATAAAAAACGATCAAATATAAACAATGAATCTGTCCCTTTGTTGATGGCGGCGGTGTAATCCTTACACTAGCGGCAAACTATATTGGGAAAACACAGGTCATGACAAGTCCACGCTACGATTGGAGTCGAGACGAAGCGCTCGCACTATTCCAACTGCCGTTTATGGATCTGCTGCATCAAGCACAGACTGTGCATCGCACACACTTCAACCCCAATGAAGTCCAAGTCAGTACATTGTTGTCGATTAAGACCGGCGCTTGCCCCGAAGATTGCAAATACTGTCCACAAAGCGGGCATTACAATACCGGTCTGGCTAAAGAACGTTTGATTGAAATCGAGGCGGTCATAGCGCAAGCGCAAGCGGCGAAAGACGCGGGCGCAACCCGCTTCTGCATGGGCGCGGCGTGGCGCTCACCAACGGCGAAAGACATGCCAGTGGTAACGGAAATGGTGCGTCAGGTTAAATCCATGGGGCTTGAGACCTGCATGACGTTGGGTATGCTCGACGATGAGCAAGCGGTTACCTTGGCAGACGCCGGGTTGGACTATTACAACCACAACCTCGACACATCCCCGGAGTACTACGGCGAAATCATCTCTACCCGTACCTTCAGTGACCGATTGAATACCATAGCCAACGTGCGCAGTGCCGGTATGAAGGTGTGCTCTGGCGGCATCTTAGGTATGGGTGAGTCACTGGCGGATCGAGCCAGTATGCTGGTGCAATTGGCTAATATGAACCCGCAGCCGGAAAGTGTTCCCATCAATCAGTTGGTCAAGGTTGCAGGCACGCCTTTGGATGACGCGGCCGATGTCGATCCTTTTGATTTTATACGGATGATTGCGGTGGCGCGCATCATGATGCCACACAGCCATGTAAGGCTGTCGGCCGGACGCGAAAATATGAACGACCAGCAACAGGCACTGGCGTTTATGGCCGGTGCTAACTCCATCTTCTATGGCGACAAGCTGTTGACCACCAAAAACCCGGAAGCTGCACGCGACATGGCACTGCTGGTCCGCTTAGGTATGCAGCCTGAAGGCGGCGTGATGCCGACGGCGGGCGAAGGGATTCCTGATAGCTGTCCACGTATCCGTAGCTCATCTGCGGATACAGCGTCTGGTTTGAAGACGGACAGTCCATCGACGGCCCGTGTCGACAGCGCACTGTTTTATGATGCGGCACGTGGATGAACTGGGCTGGTCGCTGGCAGCAAGCTATTGCCGATGCAGAAGCAACGGGGTTATATCGCCAGCGTCGCTTATTGAAGTCGGCGCAAAACGTGCAACAAGAGATAGACGGTAAATCCGTCTTATCTTTCAGCAGCAACGACTACCTGGGCCTAGCTGCCGATCCACGACTGGCGCTTGCTGGCGAGCAGGCGATACAACGCTATGGGGTAGGCGCGGGTGCTTCACATCTGGTCAATGGTCATCATCGGCTGCATCATGAGCTGGAAGAGGCGTTGGCTGACTTTCTGGGGCGTGAGGCTGTGTTGCTGTTCAGTAGTGGCTATATGGCCAATCTGGGCACGCTGCAGGCGCTTGGGCCGCTGGTGCAACGAATCTATCATGACCGCTTGAATCACGCCTCTTTGCTGGATGGCGGGCGCCTAACGGGACTACCGTTTCGACGCTACCCCCATGGCAATCTCGCGACGCTCGAACGCTGGCTGGGGCAGTACACCGAGCACTCGCTGGTGGTCACCGACGGGGTGTTCAGCATGGACGGCGATAGCGCCCCGTTAAACGAGCTCACGGCGCTGGCCCGCACTCATAACAGCTTGTTGGTGGTTGACGACGCGCATGGCATTGGGGTGTTAGGCGAGGGCGGACGTGGTGTTACGGCGGCATTTGATAGCACGGAAGTCCCGGTATTGGTGGGCACCTTGAGTAAGGCCTTTGGCTGCTATGGTGCCTTCGTCGCGGGGGACCGCAGCCTGATTGATTATCTTATTCAGTATGCTCGCACCTATCGCTACACAACTGCCTTGCCGCCTTCCATCGCCGCCTCGGCATTAGCCGCTCTTGATGTCATACGGCAAGAACCTGAGCGTCGCGTCCATCTACAACGTTTGATTGAGCGCTTCCGCCACGGTTTACAGGCTTTGGGATGGCCGCTGGGTGCCAGTGACTCTCCGATCCAGCCAGTCATCATGGGCTCCACTGAGCGCGCGATAGACGCCGCCGAACAGCTCTTGCAACAAGGTATTTTAGTCGTACCCATTCGGCCACCAACCGTTCCAGTTGGCAGTGCTCGCCTGCGCATTACGCTGACCGCACAGCATTCTATGGCTGATGTTGATCGGCTGCTCAGTGCTCTAGGGCCGTTCCTCACCGAGTCAGTGCGGGTTACTGAGGACCAGCACGAATGATTTGTTACTTGCTCAATGGTTGGTGCTGTCCACCCGCGCTCCTGACGCCGCTGCAGCAAGCCTTGGAGGCGGAGGGGGTAGTGGTCGTTCGAGTACCGGACGTAACGCTCGAGGCATGGCAAGACCATGCAGCGTGGCAGGCATGGGTGTCGCAATGGTATCAGCCAGGCGGCTGTTTGGTGGGGTGGTCGCATGGCGGCACCCTAGCCTGGCAGATTGCCCATCAACGTGCCGATGCCAAGGCGTTATTGACCTTGGCAACCGCGCCACGCTTTGTCAGCCCGAACAACACCGAGGGCATGGACGCCGCCACCTTTGCCCAGTTCTACGCCTTAGCGGAAGAACAGCCTGCTCAATGCCTGAAACGATTTCAAACCCTTATGATGCAGGGCGACAGTGCACAGAAGTCGTTGCGCCAACAGTTGAAGCGCGCTTATGCCGAGCGGCAGGACATCAGCACGACCGAGCACGCGGCATTGCGCCATTTGGCCACGACGAACCTCGCCGAGTACCCCTTACCAAGCCCTTGTCAGCGTGCGCATTGGTTTGGCGGTAGCGATGCGCTCATCCCTGCACAGGTGGCTACACAGCTGCCCCGCAGTCGTGTGTTCGACGGCGTAGGGCACTGCCTGCCATTGCGGTTTGTTTCAGATATCGTTCAGCAAGTAAGAGTGTGGTCGGCTTTATGACGGCTTTAGCAGCATTTTCTCACCGGCAAGCATCTGATTGCAGTGTCACGCCTGTCGTACCGGCGCCACGGGTCGCACAGACGTTCTCGCGTGCTGCCGAGTGCTATGATCAGTTTGCGCTCTTTCAGCGGCCCAGTGCACGACAGCTGGTTACCTTGGTGCCACACGCGGCCACAGGACCTTGGTTGGATCTCGGCTGTGGGACTGCGGACGTGTGGTCTGACCTGATCGGGCACGCGCCGCAGGCCACTTGGCTGGGGCTGGACCTCGCCGCTGGCATGGTTCGCACTGCCCAACAGCGCCATCCAGTGCATGGCTTCGTACAGGGCGATGCCTGCCAGTTACCGCTGTTATCAGAGTCCTTGCAAGGCGTGTACAGCAACCTCATGGCGCAATGGCTGTGCCCTGACGATTTCTTGCGCGAACAATACCGGGTGTTGCAGCCGGGTGGGACACTGGTGTTCTCAACCTTGCTTGAGCACAGCCTGTACGAGCTGCAACGGGCTTATCTGCAGGTGGGCGATAGCGCGCCGGTAAACCCACAGCGTACAGCGCATGCCTATCATTCTGCGATACAAGCCAGTGGATTCGAGTTTGTACACTGGCAGGATATACCTCTAACACAAGAGTTTCCTGATCTACGGGCCGTATTTCATAGCCTAAAAGGCACCGGCGCCGTTGCCAGCGCGCAAGGCCGACAACGTGGCCTATTAGGACGGCAGTGGTGGCACCACATGCAACAGGCTTACCCTAAAACGGCCGAGGGTAAGTACCCACTGACCTTTAATGTCGGCTATGCTCAACTGAGAAAACCTCGATGATGCAGCGTTATTTTATCACCGGTACCGATACCGATGTCGGCAAGACATACATTACCGTAAGGTTGTTGGAGGCTGGGGCAGCCATGGGGTTACAGGTGCAGGGGCTTAAGCCAATCGCTGCGGGTGCTTCGCATCAAGAGCAAGGGCATTGGGTCAACGACGATGCCAGTGCGTTGTTGATGGCCAGCAATACCGGGCTGCCGTTGTCGGTACTTAACCCAATTGCCTTGCCGCTGGCGGCGTCACCGCATCTGGCGGCAGCGCAAGCCGGTGCCAGTATTACGGTTGAAGACACCTTGGCCCGTTTGCAGCCTGCGTTAGAACAGCCAGCTGGCTTAACCTTGGTTGAAGGTGCTGGTGGTTGGCTGGTACCCATTAACGTGCACCAGACCATGGCCGACATTGCTATCGCGCTTGGCTATCCAGTGATCCTGGTCGTTGGTATGCGCCTTGGTTGTCTGAATCATGCCTTACTGACCTTACAAGCCATACGGCAGTCGGGACTTTCCTGTGCTGGATGGGTGGCTAATACAATGGCTCAGCCCATGGCCGAATTGGTGGACAATATCCTGAGCTTGCAAAAACGTATCGACGCGCCATTGCTCGGCATTATGCCAAGCGATGGCGATCATCGTGCCTTGGTAGTCGGCTTGCAGCAGCTCATAGTTGTTTGATTATTGATCAACTTGCTGTTTGGTGCTATTATTTTAGCAAGACCTATATGACTAGGGGAAAGCCATGTTAAGTTCAGCCATCACCAGTGGTGTGCAGGGCATACAGACCAATATGCGGCAGCTTAATCAAGCTGGCAGCGATGTTGCGCGGCTGAATATACGCACCCCAGAGCAGCCTGCCGGCCCGGCGGATGTCAACTTGGAGCGTTCCATGGTGACGCAGGTGGAAGCTAAACACTTGGTTAAGGCCAACGCTAGGACGATTGAAGTGGCGTCTTCCAATATAGGGACTCTGATCGACCTTAAGGTCTAAGAGGGTCAAAACATGTCCACGATGACTGGAATGTTCCCTAATGCCATTACCACGGCCTACTCACTGGAGCGGCCGCAAGTCCCCTCAACTCTGCAAAATGAAGACAGCGAACTCTTTCCTGCCGTAAAAGAACTTGAACCCATTGTGGGTGGTCAAAATCGTCGTGAACTGAACCCGGAAGAACGTCTGATGGGTAAAAGCGAGCGCGATCGACTGCCACAGCGCAATGGTGAGACAGAGGAAGCAAACTCGCAGGCAGCGATGAGCGAGCAACAGCTGCGGGCGGCCAAACGCCGCGGCGAACTGGATGCCCAACAACGCTCGAAGCTGGCAGAAATTGAGCGCTTGTCGAAGCGTGATCGCGAAGTGCGTCAACATGAGCAAGCCCATCAAGCGGTGGGTGGGCAATATACCGGAGCGGTCACCTATCAGTTTGTGCAGGGGCCTGACGGTCGGCGTTATGCAGTTGCTGGCGAGGTCAGTGTCGATCTTTCGCCAGCCGCAGATCCAGAAGAAACCATCCAAAAGATGGAACAAATCAAGCGCGCGGCGTTGGCGCCGAGCGACCCTTCCGGACAGGATCGCCGTATTGCGGCGGAAGCCAACGCCATCATTGCGCAGGCACGCGCCGAGGCACTGAAAATGCGCCTCGAAGAAGGCGATCAAGCGTCTGAAAAACGCCGTGGATTACGCGATGACTTACAGCTTTCCAGCGAAGAGCGGCGCGCTAAACTGGCAGAATTACGCGAAGCAGAAAAAGAAGCAAAAGAATCGCGCCAAAGGGTGGACGACGACAGCAAACCCGTGAATACTGAAGTCTTGGTTCAGCTGTCTCGAACACAACAAGCCATCTCTGAACTGCTGCGCAATCAAAGCATTCAGACCGCCAGAGACGAGCTGGGGAAACTCATTAACGCCCAGATCTGACTATGTCCCATACCGCAATTGCCTTTATTGAAGAAAGCCTCAACGCGTCGCCTAATTTACACAGCTTCACCACCGCCGGTGGCCAGTTTCAATGGTTAGCCCAGGGTGTGCTGCGCATTGAACCCCTGCAACCCAGCCACCTGCCTGCCGCCATCATCACCGTAGCGGTTCACGGCAACGAAACCGTACCCATTCGCTTGGTAGATCAGTGGCTCACCGAGATGGTGCAGCAACAATACGAGATTCAGCGCCCGTTGTTGGTCATATTAGCCAACCCTGCGTCGGTGATCATTGGTGAGCGTTTTGTTGAACACAACATGAATCGGTTGTTCTCGCCCAAATCGGCTGCCGATAACGCCCCGGAGTGCCGTCGTGCCGTTGAACTGATGGCGCACGTGCAACGGTTCATCGAAACACATCCGGACGGCATGCACTTCGACATGCACTCCACCATCAAGGGATCGGACCAAGATCGCTTTGCCATCATCCCCGACGCCTGCCAAGGCCGTAACCTGAACAACCTGCTGGGTTGGTTCAAACATTTCGCGGTCGACGCATGGGTGCAGAACGTCTCGCCCGCCGCCACCTTCTCCAGTTTTACCGCCAATCTAGGCTATCAAGCAGCGACGCTTGAGCTGGGTCAGGTGCGCGCCTTGGATGAGCCTATTGATCGCTTTCTGCCGTTACTCAAGGAGCTGGAGCGTTTAGCGAAGGGCCCCAGTGCGCCCTGTGGACATCAGCCGGTGGCTTATAAGGTGGTGCGTGAAATATTGCGTCCAGCTGGTAACTTCGAAGTGTGCTTGCAGAACTTCGTGAACTTTCGGTCATTGCCTATGGGTACAGTGATCGCGAAGGGTGATGTCGAAGAGTGGCTGGTGGAGCAGGAGGGCGATGCATTGCTGTTTCTGAACGCCACGGTGCCGGTTGGGCATCGAGTGGCCTTGATTATTCGGCCTCAGCACTAGTCAGTAACGGTCAGGAAAAACGAAAACGGGCAGCTAGAAAGCTGCCCGTTTTGCTTTGTGGCGGGTAAAGCAGCAGTTAAAGCTGGAAGTCGTAAATCGAGCCTACACCGAGAATACGGGTCAACTCATCCAGTGCCGTGCGTGACTCATTGAGCAACGCTGGGTCAGCCAAGTCTTTCTGAGCCAACTCATCACGGTAATGCTTTTCTACCCACTGCGTCAGGTCTTCAAACAACGGTGGAGTAATAATGCAGTTGGATACCGCTTTGATTTCCTCTTCATTCAGTGTCACACGCAAACGCAGACAAGCAGGACCGCCGCCATTACGCATACTCTGTTTCAGATCCATCACCACCACCTTATTGATGGGGTTGCTGGCGTCGTGCACCAACTGGTCTAGCAGGTTGCGTACCGTCGCTGAATCTTCGCATTCCTTAGGAACGATCAACGCCATGTCGTCGTCACCCAAGGAAATCAGTTGGCTATTGAACAGGTAGCTGGTGACGGCTTCTTCAACGCTCAACTGATCGTTAGTGATGCACACCGGAATCAGGTCAGCGCCCACCAACTTCTCATCTATTTCACGCAGTACATCAGCGGTGTTTAAGAAGGCTTCTTCGTGGTAGAACAATACATTGCGGTTACCCACGGCAATGACGTCATTGTGGAAGACGCCTTTGTCGATCACTGCCGGGTTCTGCTGCGCAAACACCACTTGCTTGTCGGTCAAACCGTGCAGGCGAGCAATGGCTTCGCAAGACTCCAGAGTCTGACGCGCGGGGTACTTCATCGGACGCGGCGCTTCAGAATTGAGAGCTACCTGACCGTAGACATACAGCTCAACCGCCGGGCTGTTGTAGTCTGCACACAGGCGTGTGTGGTTCGCAGCACCTTCGTCACCAAAATGCGGGCAACTCGGTACGGCATCGTGTACCGCGAAGTGCTTCTCATCAGAGAAAATCGCCCGCAATGCGCGGCCTGTGCCGGGGTGTTCGATAGAACGATGGAACTTGGCATTCAGGTTAGCGGGCGTGAAGTGCACTTTGCGATCCGGTGTGTCAGCACTGCTGGAAACCGTAGCGGCGTTCGCCGTCCACATGGCCGACGCCGAGCTGACAGCAGACAGCACAACCGGTGCGTCCTTCGCCACACGCGCCAATACTTGTTCGTCCGTACCGCTGAAACCCAGAGCGCGTAACGTCGGCATGTGCGGGCGCTCATGCGGCGGCAACAAACCCTGTACCAAACCCATTTCCGTCAGTGTGCGCATCTTCGTCAGGCCTTGCAGGGCCGCCGTTTTAGGCTTGGCCACCAAGTTCTGGTGACGCTCTGACGCGACGTTGCCGTAAGACAAACCAGCGTAGTTGTGAGTCGGTCCGACGAGACCATCAAAATTTACTTCAAAGGCTTTCATAGTGTCATTCCTGGTGGCAGGTTGTCGGGCAGGGTAATGGTGTCCTGCTCCAGTGAAGCTACAGGGTAGGCGCAGTAATCCGCCGCGTAATAAGCACTTGGGCGGTAGTTGCCGCTCAAGCCTACACCGCCAAACGGCATGGCAGAGCTGGCACCGGTAATAGGCTGGTTCCAGTTGACGATGCCGGCACGAATGTCTTCTAAGAACTCAGCGTATTCAGCTGCATCGTGGCTCAACAAGCCCGCCGACAAGCCGTAGCGTGTGTCGTTAGCCAATTCAATGGCTTCGGCAAAGGTATCGTAGCGGCGCACAGTCAGTAATGGGCCAAAGAACTCTTCGTCTTCTACGGTGACGCCGGTCAGATCAATAATGGCCGGTGACAACAAGGCTTTGTGGCCATCAATCTGTTCCATGCGCAGCAGCGAGCGTCCGCCGGCAGCCAGCCAGTTCTCTTGTGCGGCCATCAATTTGTCGCCCGTCGCAGCGTTGATGACGGAGCCCATAAATGGCGCTGGCTCTGTTTGGTCGTAGCGTCCGGCGACCAGTGCCGCAGAAGCTTTAACAAAGGCGTCGAGGAACTCGTCGCCTTTCGGGCCCTTGGGCACCATCATGCGGCGTGCACAGGTGCAGCGCTGACCAGCGCTGATAAAGGCCGACTGCAAAGCGGCCCATACGGCGGCTTGGGTATCGAACTCTTTACCGATGATCAATGGGTTGTTACCACCCATCTCTAACGCCAAAATCTTGTGCGGCTGACTGCGAATGGCCGACTGAATGGCTAAACCGGTCATTGCTGAGCCGGTGAACAGAATGCCGTTTACCTCAGGGTGTTGCGCCAAGGCTTCGCCTGTTGTGCGCGCGCCCTGTACCAGGTTGATCACGCCTTCTGGCAACCCAGCGTCAAGCCAGCACTTTAGTGTGATTTCAGCGGCTTTCGGAGACTGCTCGGATGGCTTAAACACCACGGTATTACCAGCGATAATGGCTGGAATAATGTGCCCGTTCGGCAAGTGGCCAGGAAAGTTGTAAGGGCCAAATACCGCCATTACACCGTGCGGGCGGTGACGCAAAATGCGCTGGCCACCGGGCAGTTCGGTGGCGTGTTCACCGGTGCGCTCGTGATACGCGTTGATCGACAAGTCGACCTTGCCCATCATTGCGGCGATTTCCGTACGCGACTCCCACAATGGTTTTCCGGTCTCGCTGCCAATGGTGCTGGCCAGCAATTCTTTATGGGTTTCCAGCTGCGCTTTGAAGCGCTGCAGCAGCGCAATGCGCTCGTCTAACGGCGTCCGCTTCCAGCTTTTAAAGGCTGTTTTAGCGGCTTTAACGGCCGCGTCAACGTCGGCTGCGTTGGCTTCTTGTCCAGCCCAGATCACTTCATCGGTGATCGGATTGCGCGAATCAAAAGATTGTCCAGAGCCAGCAACCCACTGGCCGTCTATTAGGTGTACGTTAGCCATCTTGCGGCTCCTCAGGTTTAATGCTCATTACCCGAATCGGGTCGCCCGCGCTGATACGGAGAATCTCCGCCTGCTCTGGGGTGAGCTCAAGGTTAGGGCCATCACGATAGATGTGTGTCGCGGTGATGGCGCGGAATTCAGAAAAGCGCTCGTTGCTAATCATCCACTGGGGACGAATGGCACTGTCTTTTTCTTTGTGTTCGACAATGCGCGCATGTAAGCGCTCACTGCGCTGTACGCCGCCGATGCGCTGCAATTCGCATTCGACAGCCGGGCCAGCATCGAAGATATCGACGTAACCGTTTTTGCGGAAACCTTCGGCTTCCAGCATGGCCAGAGCAGGCTCAGTGTGCGGGTGCACAGCGCTGATAGCGTTTTGCGCATCGGCGGGTAGCATGGGCACATAGATTGGGAATTTCGGCATCAACTCAGCGATGAATACCTTGTCACCCGACCCGGTCAGGAAGTCAGCGTCGCTGAATTCCATGTTAAAGAAACGGTGCCCCAGGCCATCCCAAAATGGTGAGTTGCCGTCAGCGTCTGAATAACCACGCATCTCGGCGATCACCCGACTGCTGAACAGTTCAGGAAATGAGGCCAAAAACAAATACCGCGACTTCGACAACACCGAGCCATTGCGGTTACGGCGATAGGGCTCACGCAAATACAGTGAACCCAGTTCGGTCGCACCGGTCAGGTCGTTGCTTAGGAACAACGTGGGCGTGCGACGGTATAGGCCTAAAGCCTTCGACGCCTGAATCACTTCGCCGAGGCGATAGTTGTACCACACCTCATCGCGACCAATGCGAGCTTCAATGCCGCACAGGCCAACCGGTGGGCCATCGGGTGTTTCTTGAATAACAAAAATATAGTGCGATTCTTCCGGCGTCAGGCGCTGTTGAAAAGACGCCACGGCGCGGGCCAGTTTGCGCTTCATTAGGTCCGGGTTGTCTGGCAGGCTGGTTACACCAATACCTGACTCTCGCGCCATGGAGATCAGCGAGTCGAGATCGGATTCAGCAATTGGACGGATAATGGTCATGCTGCAGCCTCCAAGGGAAGGGCCAGGCTGGGGGTGTTCGCCGCCAGAGTCAGTTCACCGGCACAGTGCAGCACATCATCAATCATCTCGCCCTGCACCAGCACACATTGAAAATCAGCGCCTTCACCCTGGCTTACCAGCCAAGGGGTTGGTGCTGCGGGGGTGCCTGCTTGCACCGCCTGAACGGGGCGAATGGCCTGCATAGAGGTTAAATCATCCAATACACCACGGAAGGTTGGGCCCGCATCAAAGGGGTCAACAAACCGTGTCTTGCTCAGCCCTTCGTGCGCCAGCCAGTTGATGGTGCGTTGGGCACCTGGATGCGCTTCGCCGATGGCTTCTTGCACGGCCTCGGGCAGCAAGGTGGTGTAAATCGGATAGGGCGGCAAAAGCTCCGCAATCACGGTCTTGCCGTGTAACGAACACTGATGATCGGCGGTGATGAAGTCCAAGCCGAAAAACAGCTGGCCGACACTTTTCCAGAACAAGCTTTGCCCGGCGCCATCCCAAATACCCTGGATTTCACAGATCAACTCGTCAGCAAAGGCGTGACGATGTGCTGCCATGTACAGCAGGCGCGACCGTGACAGCAAATCGAAGGCTGCAGTACCGCGCAAGGCGGCCGTCAACGAGAAAGAACACAGGCTGGTTTGCCCGGTCAACTCATGCGACAGGTACAGCACCGACTGGCGCTGATTGATGCTGAGATGACGTGAGGCATGCACCAGCTCGTCAATACGATAGCTGTAGAAGGGCTCATCAGCACCGGCGTACGGCTGAATG
Source organism: Salinispirillum sp. LH 10-3-1 (assembly GCF_030643825.1). Taxonomy (GTDB): domain Bacteria; phylum Pseudomonadota; class Gammaproteobacteria; order Pseudomonadales; family Natronospirillaceae; genus Salinispirillum. The sequence goes on along the minus strand of NZ_CP101717.1, from coordinate 2,965,062 downwards.
CCGCTGATGCCGAGCAGGTGTCCGTCGTCATCGTGCAGGCCAAACAGCAATGTTGCCATGCTATCCAGTCCGGCAAAGCCTTGTTGCGCGGTGGAAATACGCTCGGCCAGTTGGTCACGTACCGGAGGTAGCGTGCTCAACCGCAGCGGATTGGCATGTAAGAGTGCTTCCAGCGCCGGGAGGTCCCGCGCATCGATGGGTTTGACCTGCCACATTGACATTACTCCCTTAGGCCGCCAGTACTTTGGCGATGGCGCGCTCGAGGCCGACCATAGCCGCATCGATGTCGGCTTCTGGAATCACCAAAGACGGTGCCATACGCAAAACGTTAGGACCGGCGACCAGAATCATCACGCCTTCTTCCAGCGCCGCGTTGACGAAGTCTTTGGCCTTACCGTGCCAAGCTTCGGTCAGTTCAGCACCGATCAAGAGACCTTGACCACGCACTTCTGTGAAGATGTTGTGCTTGGCGTTGATTTCCTCCAGGTGGTTCTTCAGGCGTGTGTGGCGGCTTTCAACACCAGCCAATACTTCTGGGCGGCTCACGATGTCCAGTACCTTGCCCGCAACGGCACAGGCGAGTGGGTTACCACCGTACGTCGAACCGTGCGTGCCCACGACCAAGCATTTCGCTGCTTCAGCGGTGGCCAACATAGCGCCCACTGGGAAACCGCCACCCAAAGATTTCGCGGTGGTCAGTACATCAGGGGTTACGCCGTAGGTCATGTACGAATACAGCTTGCCAGAGCGGCCGACACCGGTTTGTACTTCGTCGAAAATCAACAAGGCATCGTGCTTGTCACACAGACGACGAGCTGCTTCCAAGTAAGCCTTGTCCGCTGGGCGTACGCCGCCTTCACCCTGCACGGGTTCCAGCATTACAGCACAGGTCTTGTCGCTGATGGCAGCTTCCAACGCAGCGATGTCGTTGTAGGCAATGTGCGTGATGCCACCAGGAGCCGGACGGAAACCTTCGGTGTACTTTTCCTGGCCGCCTACGGTCACGGTAAACAGCGTACGACCGTGGAACGAACCGCGGGTAGAGATGATTTCATGCTTCTCTTCGCCGACTTTATCCCAACCGTAACGGCGGGCCAGTTTCAGCGCAGCTTCGTTAGCTTCAGCGCCTGAGTTAGCGAAGAACACACGGTCAGCGAACGTCAGGTCACACAACTGCTTGGCCAGATTCAGTGCTGGCTCGTTGGTGTACACGTTAGACAGGTGCCACAGCTTGTCGGCTTGCTCTTTGAGCGCAGCGACCAGCTCGGGGTGGCAGTGACCCAGCGAGTTAACGGCGATGCCGCCAGCGAGGTCAATGTATTCACGGCCTTCCTGATCCCACAGACGAGAGCCTTCACCTTTAACGGGGATGACGCTCACAGGAGAGTAGTTAGGAACCATTACTTGGTCGAACAAAGCGCGATTAGGATGTAAGTCAGTCATAATATTAAAACCTTCTTTTTGTTGCACAGCAGTGTATCCCTCTCTGTGGGAACGTGCGTTTGCAATTGCGACATGGATTTGTGGAAATGCGCCCCCACGGACATTAAGTGAGGGCGGCGAACGTGCGGGGCGCGGGAAGACCGCTGGCCGTGCTTAGAAGCGTCGTCGCCGTGGGTGTTGGCGTACGGCAGACGGGGACAGGCCGAAGGCCTTGCGGTAGCAGGTGGCAAAGTGCGCCGGGCTGGAGAATCCGGTCGCCATGGCAATGTCTGCCACCGAGTCTTTGCTCTGCTGCAGCATTAACTTGGCTTGATCCAAGCGGATCTGCAAGTAATAGCGCGCCGGTGAAGAATTGAAGTACTCTTTATACCAGCGCTCAAGTTGGCGGCGTGACACGCCAATCAGGCCGGCCAACTCGTCGGCGGTCAGTGGTTCTTGAATGTTGTTGTGCATCAGGCTGTTCACCTCATGCAAGCCTGCGGGCAAATCGCTCGGCGCACCAGCATAGGCAGGGTCGGTCGGCGTACGCTCGGCCAACAGGTAGCTATCCAGCTGACTGGCGAGCGCGGGGCTGAAATAGTGTGTTACCCACGCCAGACCAAGGTCACGTGCGGCACTGTTGCCCAAACAGGTAAATCGGTCGCGGTCTACGCAGACGACGCGTGCGCTGCGTCGAATGGAAGAAGAGGGTTGCCAATCCAGGTCGGCCGGTATATTGATGGTCGCTTCATGGCCGTCAAGCAGGCCAGCCGCTGCCAGCCACATGCTGCCATGCGCTACGCCACACCAGCAGGCGTATTGATTGGCGCCTTGCAGAGCTGTCATCAGTGGGCTGCGTGTTTCGGGCTTGCGGGCCGGGCCGCCCATAACGAACCAATGCCGAATAGTGTCTGGCAATAGGTCCGGCAGCGGCTCACTGGGCCAGGCCACGGGCCAGTCATCGGCTTGGGTGTCGGGCACCGCGAATACCCGAATTTTTAGCTCGGGCGCTTCAATTTCCTGCAGTGCTCGCAGTACGTCCAGTAACGCCCCGAGGCTGCCGACCGCAAAGCCCGGCGTTAGGATTAGGCCAATAACCGTTGGCTGACCACGTTTCAGCATGCAGAGCCTGCATCACGTAAGTCGACGGCGGAACATTGGACTGGGTGGGCAACGAGCATGGCTATTCTCTGTGAGCTTAAAGAAAAGGCGCGGTTTTTGACAAATCTCCATTGCTGTCAATACTTAGCTTAGAGCTTCGCAAAAACTAAAGCGCTGCAGCGAGCGCTCAAAGACACATGATAATAGAGTACAGAGATAAAGCCAAAACGTTGGGTGTTATAAATTAACGAAGAGGTGTGTGTGAATATTTCCGTGCAGCGCAATGGCTTGGCATACAAGTTGGTTGTCTATGCGTTGAGCTTCTTCTTGTTGCTGACGTTGATCACCGCGGGCGCTCAGTATTTTATGAGCGAATCTTTGGAGCAGCGCAACCGCGAGGCCTCCATTCTGTATACCATCGAGAACTTCTCGCCGCTGGTGGCGGACTCACTGTGGAACTTTGAGGAATCTTCGGTGGCCGCCCAAGCCGCCGCCATGGCACGTAACCCCTATGTGTCTGGGGTTGAAATAATTGACACCACTGAGTCAGTGCGCCTCAGTGCAGGGGAATTATTGGTTGACCGGGGCACGCCGGATGCCCCCGCAAACGCCATCGAACGCTACGATCATATCGACCCAGCCTTGGGGGCCGTGCGCGAATACCGCTTCGCCCTCGTCCGCGAAGTGCGAGGCGAGCAATTGTTGTTAGGTGTCGGGCGGCTGTATTCGGCTGAACGCCTGGTAGCTGAACAGTTGCGGCCGGTGGTGCGAGTCACCCTCGGTATCGTGGTGATGTCGGCGTTAATTTTCGCCCTAGCGGTGGTCATAGGCATTATGCATTTTATAGCCCGCCCGTTGGGGTTGCTTGCCAAAGCTGTGAATGCCATTAGCCCTGGGTATCGTGGGCCGGCGATGACCGGTGAAGAAGTGGCCGACTTAGGGCGTCGCCGCGACGAACTGGGTACCGCCTTTCAAGCGTTGCAGGAAATGCAAATCGGGCTGGCTGAGCGGGATCGCGAGATACTGCAGCATCAGAGTAATCTGGAAGAAATGGTCGAAGAGCGCACCCGAGACCTCCAACAAGCCAACGATGCGCTCGCCGAGACCATCGACAAGCTGAAATTAGCCCAAGACGACTTGGTAGAAGCGGAAAAAATGGCCTCGTTGGGTGGTTTGGTCAGTGGTGTAGCCCATGAGGTCAATACCCCTCTGGGGGTCAGTGTGACCGCTGCGTCACATTTGGATGATGAGGTGCGTACCATGCGCCAAGCTGTGGCCAGCGGCGCTCTTACTAAAACGCAATTCGACGCTTTTCTGGGCAGTGCCGGGGAGAGTTGCGACATCATTTTGGGCAACTTGCGCCGTGCTGCGCAGTTGATCAGCAGTTTCAAACAGGTCGCCGTAGACCAATCGAGCGAGGAGCAACGAGAAATACTGCTGCGCTCGTACATTGAGGACGTCTTGCGCAGCCTGCTGCCGCGCCTTAAGCATACCGCAGTGACCGTAGAGGTGACCGGCGATGACACGCTGCAATTGTTGACCTATCCCGGAGCCCTAGCGCAAATCGTGACCAATTTAGTGATGAACGCGATCATCCATGGTTTTGCTGAGGGAAAAGAATCGGGTCGCATTGTGATTGATATAGAGCTGGAGCGTGACCAGAGTGTCAGTATCCTGTTCAGTGACGACGGCGCGGGCATGAAAGACAGTGTTCGCCAGCGCATCTTCGAGCCCTTCTTCACCACGCGCCGCGGACAAGGAGGGAGTGGTCTGGGCCTGAATATTGTCTACAATTTAGTGGTGCAACGCTTGCGCGGTAAAATTCGGTGCGAGAGCGCCATCGGTAAGGGTACGCAATTCCATATCAGCCTGCCGCAAACGCCGCAGGCAGAGGAAATTACAATGCCGACCGTTTAAAAAAACATCGTAAACTGTTAAATTGCTGTGCTGTAATGCCGATAGGCATAGCTCAATCTGTTTGGTATCCGATCCTTAAAGGAATGCCTTGGTTGAACACCATGAATTGCACCGGACTCATATTGCGCCTAACGCCGATTGAGAAGGAGCGAAGAGGATAGTGTTGTGAAGAGACGTACCTTCTTAGAAGGGTTGTTTGTATCCGGAGCTGCTGCTGCCTGTGGCCACTATGTGTGGTATCACAATAAAGTCGGGCAGAAAGTGATGGTGCCTCATCAACACGTTACCGCACAAGAAATTAGCAATTCCGCGCACATCGAAAAAGCGCATCAAGAACTGTCTCTGAATATCGAAGAATTTGCTCGTGGCACGCGACAAGAAGTTGAGATGCTGCGTGATCTGGAGGCTCAGGCCCAAACTCAGATTCCTGATGACGTCCTAGCGCGCGCTACCGAACTTGCCAACAAGAGCGAACACGATCATGAGCACGATCATGATCATGACCACGGACAAGGCGTGGACGAGCATGACGATGACTATCTCGAGCGCGTACGTCGTTTTGATGACGACTTTGAAAGCGATATCTGGCTGAACGAGCAAGAAATGCGCGTTATGGTATCGGCGAGCACGCGCTTGGAGCAGGTACGCGACTGGGTGGGGTTCGGAAATTTCAATATCCTCACGTGGGACGATATGCTGCGCTTTGCACGTACCGTTCCGACCATTGGTGAGTTTACACCACAAGAATTGGCGTTTATGGACGGCTTGTTTCATCGCGATGCGCGCGAACTTGGCTTCTACGGTGAACGCACGACCATTGAGCTGACCAAGCAAATTCGTGAGCAGGACGTGGTACGCGTGCCACGCTCGGGTCACTTTCTGTATCGTGGTGAATCGTCTGAGCTGTATGAGCGTCTCGTGCGTGATATCGGTGACACACTGATTCTCACCTCCGGCGTACGCAATATGGCCAAGCAGTTTGATCTGTTCTTGGCCAAAGCCATTCAAACCGACGGCAATATTTCCCGCGCTTCGCGCTCATTGGCGCCGCCTGGGTACTCTTTCCATGCGTTGGGTGACTTCGATGTTGGTAAAGTGGGCTTGGGCTTAGGCAACTTCTCTTCAGAATTTGCCGCTACACGCGAGTTTCGCAAACTGCAGGAAATGGGTTACACCAAGATTCGTTATACGGTCGACAACCGCTACGGCGTGCGTTTTGAGCCGTGGCACGTGCGCGTTGCCTGATTAATAGTCGGTCATGGGGCGTAAGAGCACAACACGATCCGCGATTGTGGTCATTTTGTCTGAATCGGTGCGGGCTTTCAGGGTATGCCGCTAGCGCTCAACGGCAGGCCGGGAATGCGCGCTTTGCGGCATACGCCCTGCGCCCTACCTCAGCCAATGCTCACCATCGCGTATAGCGTGGAAGAGCGCTTGCAGGATGTCCGCTGGTTCGTAGGAGCGCAGCCCCCTGCGCGAAGGTTCGGCCAGAGGGCTGGCCTCCTACTGAGCCGCTCGGAAGCGCTGAATCAAATCCGCACTGGAGCTGTCGTAGCCGGTGGTGTCACCAGATTGCAGCGCCTCATACACCGCATTCCCCAATACCTTACCCAGCTCAACACCCCACTGATCGAACGAATTGATGCCCCAGATGTGCCCTTGCACAAAGACTTTCTGCTCATAGAGAGCGATCAGGGCACCGATGACCTCGGGCGTGCCAAGGTTAAACGTGATGGCGTTGTGTGGCTGATTACCGGGAATCACCTTGTGTGGTGCCAAGGCTGCTGCGGTGTCGGCCGACATGCCTTTGGCGGTCAGCTCGGCCAGCACTTCTTGTTCGGTCTTGCCTTCCAATAGTGCTTGTTGCTGCCCTAAGAAGTTAGCGAATAACCACGCGTGATGATCGGCGACTGGATTGTGGCTGCGCAGGGGCATGATAAAATCGGCTGGAATCAAGCGCGTACCTTGGTGAATCAGCTGGTGGTAAGCGTGCTGGCCATTGGTGCCAGTGCCACCCCACACCACCGCGCCGGTTTGCCAGCTCACCGTTTCACCGTCACGGGTGACGCGCTTACCGTTAGACTCCATATCCATTTGCTGCAAGTGCGCGGGAAAATCTTTCAGGTACTCGTCGTACACCAATACGGCTTGCGACTCTGCACCCCAGAAGTTCTGGTACCAAATGCCCAGCAAGCCCAGGATTACCGGCATATTTTCGGCCAGCGGAGCCGTACGAAAGTGCTCATCCATGGTGTGCGCACCGGCCAGCAATTGCTCGAAGGTGTCCATGCCGAAGACTAAGGCTTGGGGTAGCCCAATGGCTGACCAGAGGCTGTAACGTCCGCCGACCCAATCCCACATGTCGAACATATTGTCAGCGGAGATGCCGAATTCAGTCGCCGCTTTGGTGTTGGTCGACACCGCCACGAAGTGGTGCTTCACGTCGGCCTGCGTTGCCCCGCTGCTCAGGAACCAATCCCGCGCGGCCTGCGCGTTCTTGAGGGTTTCCAGTGTACTGAAGGTTTTGGAGCACACCACAAACAAAGTCGTTTCGGGATCGAGGCCTTTGCAGGCTTCAGTCACGTCGGTGCCATCAACGTTAGCCACGTAGCGCAGGTCGAAACCTGTTTTCCAATAAGGCTTTAATGCGTCGCTGACAACTTTGGGGCCTAGGAATGAGCCGCCGATACCAATGTTCACAATGGTACGCAGTGGCTTGCCGGTATAGCCTGCGAAGCGTCCGCTATCAACTGCGGCCACGAAGTCGCGCATTTTTTGCAGTGTGTCACGAATCATGGGCATGACATCGGCACCGTCTACCGTCACTGCGCGTGACGAGCGATTGCGCAGCGCGGTGTGCAAAACGGCCCGCTGCTCGGTTTGGTTGATGATAGCGCCGTCAAACATAGCGTTGATGGCTGGCTGCAGCTCAGCCTGTTCAGCCAATTGCGTCAACAGTTGCAGGGTGGTGTCGGTCAGTCGGTTGCGCGAGTAGTCGAGGTGCAAGCCTGCGGCGTCGACTGAAAAGCGTGTGCTGCGCTGTGGGTCTTGCTGAAACAAGGCGCGCATGTGCTGCTGACTCAACTCGGCTTGGTGTGCGCCAAGGGCTTGCCAAGCGCTGAGGTTTGTTGGAGCTACCATGTTGCTTATCCTATCTGTGCTGTATTCGTTTATGTAGACGTGCCCGCCGCTGGCGACACACGGAAAGCCCGTCCGTTTCCGGACAGGCTTGTCGTCACTGGGCAGTGTTGGGTAGTCTTGCTGTTGCTCTGTTGCCGAGCAATCAGGCCATTTGAACTGGGATAGCGTTGCTAGTATGGCTTACGTCATTATCAGCCGTCATGTAGATCATGCGCGGCTTGAACGAGGCCAACTCAGCGTCATCATACACCGCATAAGCGCAGATGATGATCTTGTCACCCACCGAGGCTTTATGCGCTGCGGCACCATTCACCGAAATAATGCGGCTGCCTTCTTCCCCGCGTATGGCGTAGGTCGTGAAGCGTTCGCCGTTATCGATGTTATAGATTTGAATCTGCTCAAATTCTCGGATGCCCGCCATGTCCAGCAGGTCACCATCAATGGCGCAGGAACCTTCATAATTGAGTACTGCATGGGTGACACGCGCCTGATGCAGTTTTGCTTTCAGCATTACACTTTGCATTGTCTTACCTGTTAAACCCTATGGGTCAATCGTGCTTCAATCTTAAGCCCGTATTGTCCGATTTATACAAAGCCAAGCAGTCCTCTGCGTACAGGCATACCCGTTGCTGTATTTATTGGTACAGCGGCGCGAAAGTATGCCTGATTGCGTGGGGTGCTTCAACGGCTCAATATGAGGTTATCAATCAGTCGTGCGCGGCCTAACCAAGCCGCAGCGAGAATCACCAACTCGCGGTCATCAGGCTCAGCTGGAGCCAAGTCCGCTTGCCGACACACGCTGAAATAATCCAGCTTCCAAGGGCCCGCTTCCAGTTCGGCCTTGGCCCAGGCGGTGATGGCTGCATAGTCCATCTCTCCGGCGTCAATGCGGGCTTTGGCTTCTAGAATGCAGGCGTGCAACTGAGGCGCCTGTACGCGTTCTTCTGGCGTCAGATAGCCATTGCGTGAGCTTAACGCCAGGCCGTCGGGTGCGCGTGCTGTCGGCACGCCCACGATGTCGCACGGAATGAACAGATCTTCGACCATGCGCTGTATCACCGCAAGTTGCTGGAAGTCCTTACGGCCAAAGAAGGCCTGATCCGGCTGCACCATGTTCAGGAACTTACACACCACGGTAGCGACGCCCCGAAAGTGGTTGGGTCGGCTGGCACCGCAATGCCGCTCGGTAATGCCTTTCACTTCTACCCACGTCAGCTCTAAGTCGGAATACATGTCGTGTACGCTGGGCGTGAAGAGCAGGTCAACACCGGCTTCGTCCAGCAGGGACTTATCGGCATCCAGTGTACGAGGGTAGTTGTCGATGTCTTCGTTCAAACCGAACTGTGTTGGGTTAACAAATATACTGCACACCACGAAGTCGCAACTTTGTTGCGCTGCCGTCACCAAGCTGATGTGCCCACCGTGCAGATTGCCCATGGTGGGGACAAAACCAATGCGTTTACCGGCTGCACGCGCCGCTTGAAGCGCTTCACGCAGCGCCTGACGAGTCGAAACTTGCAACATCAGAAAGTATGCTCTTGAGCTGGGAAAGATTGATCACGTACCGCCTCAGCAAAGGCCGCGATAGCCGCTTGAGGTGTATCGGTATCCGCCATGAAATCGCGCACAAAGCGTGCATTGCGTCCGGTGTTCATGCCCAGCATGTCATACAGTACCAGGACCTGACCGTCGGTGTCAGCACCGGCGCCAATGCCGATCACCGGCACGCGCGACTGCGCCGTCAAGCGTTTGGCCAAGGGGGCGGGAATGCACTCGACGAGCAGCAGGTCAGCCCCTGCTTCTTCCAGCGCCTTTGCGTCGGCCAGCAGTTGCTCGCCTGCAGCGTCGGATTTGCCTTGCACCCGGTAGCCGCCGAATTTATTGACCGCTTGCGGGGTCAGCCCAAGGTGGGCGCAGACTGGCACGCCGTTGCGCGCCAAAATCTGGATGGCCGGCGCTAACCATGCACCGCCTTCCAGCTTGATGATTTCCGCACCCGCTTGCATTAATACTTGCGCGGCTTCTAGGGTGCGCTCGACGGTGGCGGCTGCCATAAAAGGAACATCGGCCATCAGCAGGCCAGATTTATTGCCACGCGCCACGGCGCGGGTATGGTAAGCCATGTCGTTTAGGCTAACCGGTACGGTGCTGTCATTGCCTTGAATGACCATGCCCAATGAATCACCGACCAATAACACTTCGACCCCAGCTTCACTGACCCAATGAGCTTGAGTGGCGTCGTAAGCCGTTAAAGCGGCAAAGCGTTGGCCTTCGGCCTTCATTTTCTGCAGGGTGTTGATTGTGACCTTCGCCATGGCAACCTCACACGTTTTTAGAAGGCGGGAACTATACCGAAAAGCGACGCAGCATTAAACGGAATTGCAGTTTTTGCCGCTCGTGAACACAACTATAGATGATTTGCCGGGTATTGTTTTGCTGACACGGTCAAAAGTGCCTTACAGGGAGAGGTGCTCGACGGTCTGATCGTCTGTTTTTTCCAGCCAGTGTTCCATTGGTTGCCCAGCGATCACCAATTCCGGAGCGAGGTCGTACAAGGGAATCAACACAAAGGCACGCTCCGTTAAGCGCGGGTGCGGAATGCTGAGTGTGTCGGTGTCGCGGGTAATGCCTTCGTAGTACAGAATGTCGAGGTCCAGCGTGCGCGGGCCCCAGTGACGTTCGCGCACACGGCCTTGCTGGTGCTCAATGGCTTGCAGTGCGGTCAGCAGTGCTTCGGGCTCCAGGCTGGTAGACAGCTCTACCACGGCGTTTATAAAGTCGTCCTGATCTTGTGGGCCAACCGGGCTGCTGCGGTAGTAGCCGGACACCGCTAACACGGATACCTCGGGCGTGCGTTGCAAGCTATCAATCGCAGTATCCAACTGGTTAATCGGATCTTCCAGATTGCTGCCCAGGCCAACAAATACACGGTGGAAGCGTTTCACTGCGGGCGTCTCCGGCGACGTGGTGCGCGTTTGCCAGAAGCAGCCGGGCGGCCCAGCTTCTTCACCATGGCGTCGCGGCCATCAACATGCTGATTTTGGTAGTCTTCCCACCATTGGCCCAGGCCTTCGCTAACTTCACCAGAGCCTTCGCGCAACAATAGGAAGTCAAAGGCCGCCCGGAAGCGTGGATGAGTGACCAAGCGCTCGGCACGCGGGCCATGACGCTGTGGTAAGCGCAGCTGCATTTCCCAAATCTCACGCATGTTGAGTTGGAAACGCTTTGGAATAGAGGTGCGACGGCCCTGACGCGATACCGTATCCTGCCCGGCCTGCTGGTAGGCGGGTAAGGCTGGCATGCCATTGGCTATAAGTTGCAGAGCGTCTTGATGCATCACCGGCCACAGCAGCGCCGCATAAAGAAACGCCGGGGTCACCGGTTTTCCTTGGCTGATCCGGTCATCGGTATTGCTCAGTGCTTGCTGGATCAGCGCCAGATAGGTGGTTGAGTCTTTTTGCTTCAACACACGGGCCGTATCAGGGAATAGGCGAGCGAACAGGCCATACTCTTGCAACAGCTCAAAGGTACGGACGGCGTAACCACCCATAAACAATTTCAGTACATCGTCAAACAAGCGCGCCGGTGGAATGTGCTCCAGCAACTCACCCAGTTCACGAATCGGTGCGGCGGTGCTTTTTTCGATGTCGAAGTCCAGCTTCGCGGCAAAGCGCACAGCACGTAACATGCGCACGGGGTCTTCACGGTAACGTTGTTCGGCGTTGCCAATAATACGCACCAAGCGCTTTTCGATGTCGCGCATGGACTCCGGCATAGTCATTAGCGAGAAGTCACGCGGGGTGTAGTACATGGCGTTGACCGTGAAGTCGCGGCGTACCACGTCGTCTTCCAGAGTGCCGTACACGTTGTCGCGCAACAGCATGCCGCGCTGTGAACGCGAGTGCTCGTCTTTGCTGCCACGCTCTTCCGACTCTTCAGCGCCGGCACGGAAGGTCGCTACCTCGATCACTTCGCGGCCGAACAGTACGTGCACAATCTTAAAACGGCGGCCAATGATGCGCGAATTGCGGAACAGGTCACGCACCTGTTCGGGCGTGGCATCGGTGACAACGTCAAAATCTTTTGGCTTGAGTCCTACGAGAATGTCGCGTACGCCGCCGCCGACCAAATAGGCTTCGTGGCGTGCTTTATTGAGGCGATACAGTACCTTCAGCGCATTTTCGCTGATGTCTTTGCGGGAGACGGGGTGCTGATCGCGGGGAATATGGGTGAGGGTCACGGGATCGGTGGACGATGGTGTGGCCTGGCCAAATAGTCGCTTTATGGCTTGGAGCAAAGGGCGTTTTCCTCGAGAAAATCGAAATATGCTAATTTATTATGGCGTGCAGTTTATACCATGCCGAGAGGCCTGAACAGTGCAGGTGACAACTGAGGGACATAAGGGTAACGGAGGGAAATATCATCAAGCTGGCCCGAAGGCCAGCTTGCGCAGCAAGTTCTACTGTCAACGCATCTTCTTTTTGTTGTTATCTGCGTCTGGCAGAAACGGCGCCTTGTTTTTGTTTTTAGGCGGCACCGTAAGGTGATGTGCTCGGTTGTTATTTTTGTTTTAGAGCGTTTATGCAGAGCGACTGACTTATAGCAGAAGCTGTGCCAGTTTTTGTAAATCCTTTATAAAACAATAGGTTATGATGATTTTAAAGGGTTGTTGAGGCGTCGGCCTTGACGAAGTTGTTACCTAAAGAATCAGTTGCTGTGTCGCTGGGTAACATCTAAGTGATACTTGGGTAACAGCGTCGGGTAACAACAATTGGTACAGGGTAGTACACACAGATTGATGATTTTTAGTAGGCGGTGGCTGTTGGAAAACAGGTGTCTTGGGATGATGCGGGATAGGCGATGGCGTGGTAGGGGGTGACAAATTTCAGACAATAAAAAAGCGCCCTTGTTGTTATTTTTAGTTGGGCGCTGCGATTGCTATGTTGTCCGTTTTTGTTTTTGTTGTCGGACTTGTTATTGTACAAGTGATATAGCAGGTGGCGTGCCAGTTTTAAAAAATTCTTTAAAAACAATGGCTTATAACTTTGTCCGGCGTTGACGCCAGCTTGACGAACGAACGACTGGGGTGAACGGTAACACCGAGTGTTACCATCACGCACACCGTGAAAGTGTTACCCTTTGCCACCTTTGCGGCGTGGAATGCCCAGACGCTGACGGCGCTCCCACAAATTTTTACGGCTAATGCCGAGTTTTTGTGCCAGCTCGGTTTCACTCATCTGCTCTTCGTGCTCCAGTACAAACTGCACAAAGTAATCCTCCAGCGACGCGTCTTCAAACACCGTACCGTCGGTCGGTGCAGGGCTGTTGGCATTGGTCACCGGTGCGACGGGCTCTGCGCGCCCAGCCTGTACCACCAGTGGACGGCGGGCCTTGATGTTCAGCACGGCGGCGTCGATCTCCGGCCCTTCACTCAGAATCAACGCGCGCTGCATGGCATTCTCCAGCTCGCGTACGTTGCCTGGCCAGTGGTATTCACTGATCAACTGGCGGGCTTGGGCTGACAGGTTGGGTGTGTCTACTTCCATACGCTTCGCGTAGTTGTCCAGCAGGACTTCGGCAATCATTAGCACATCGTCGCCGCGCACGCGCAGCGGTGGGATCTTTAACTCAATCACTTGCAGGCGATAATACAGGTCTTCACGGAACTGACCGGTCTCCACCAGTTCTTGCAGGTTGCGGTGGGTGGCAGCAATCAGACGGATGTCCACTTTGCGCGAATGCACGGTACCGACTCGACGCACCTCGCGTTCCTGAATCACGCGCAGCAGGCGCGCTTGCGCTTCCATCGGCAGCTCGCCGATCTCATCCAAAAACAGGGTGCCGCCATCGGCCGCTTCAACCAAACCTTGGCGCGCTGATACGGCACCGGTGAACGCCCCGCGTTCGTGGCCGAACAGTTCCGACTCAATCAGGCTTTCGGGAATAGCCGCACAGTTCACCGAAATCATCGGCGCTTTGGCGCGACTGCTGTGGTCGTGTATGGCCTTCGCGGCCAGCTCCTTACCGGTGCCAGACTCGCCGTGAATCAATACCGTTACTGGCGTTGGGGCTATTTTCAAAATCTGTTTATACAGCTGTTGCATCGGCGCGCACTGGCCCACCATCTGCCCCAGTTGTGTGGCGCGGCCTTTGGTACTGCCGGTGGTGTCTTGGTTGATGGTCTGCTGCGTCTGTGTTTGTTGCAGAATGCGCTTCACCGTTTGCACCATCTCGTCATGGTCAAAGGGCTTGGCAATGTAATCCTGAGCCCCCAGTTTCATGGCGTCGACCGCTGAACGCATACTGGCATAGCTGGTCATAATCAGCACCGGGGTTTCAGGCGCTCGGGTGATCATCTCCGTGCCTTCCGCACCGGGCAGGCGTAGGTCGCTGATGATGAGGTCGAATTCGGTCAGATCGTTCTTGCACGCTTCATCCACGGAACCGGCTTCAGTCACCAGAAAGTCGTGCCGCTCTAACAGGCGGCGCAACGCATTGCGGATAATGGTTTCGTCTTCAACGACGAGTATATTTGCCATCACTCAGGGGTATCCGTGTCGATGCTGTGTCTTGGTAGGGTGATTATAACCCGCGTTCCCCGACCTTCCAGGCGAAAGGCCGGACTTTCAAATTCCAGGCTGCCGAAGTGTTCTTCCACGATGTTATTCGCCAAGGGTAGGCCCAGACCGGTGCCCTTGCCCACATCTTTCGTGGTGAAGAAGGGCTCCAGTATACGGTCTTTCACTTCTTTGGGTATGCCTACGCCCCGGTCGACGACCTCAATTTGAATGCGGTGCGTGTCAGCCAGCGCAGTGATGGTTATTTCATCACGCGGCTGTGAGGCGTCGCGGGCGTTGGTCAGCAAATTAATAAACACCTGCCCGAGGCGCTGTGCATCACACAGCACGTAGAGGTCAGGCGGTACTTCATTGAGCAACACCACGGGCTTGCGGTCTTTGCTTAACTGCAACAGGTTTACCGCATCCTGTACGATGTCATAAAGCACATGCGGGCTGTGGTCGCCTTGGCGTTTGGATTGCCCGGCGTGGGCGTAGCTCACCAGCGATTGTACGATGTTGGTGACGCGTTGGGTTTGTTCGCGTATCTGCACCGCGACTTCCTGCACATTGGGGTCTTCACTCAGGTATTTCAGTTCTTGCGCCAAGGAATCGATGCCCGTGATGGGGTTGCCGATTTCATGCGCCACACCAGCAGAAAGACTACCAATGGCGGCCAAGCGTTCACTGTGAATCAGCTCGTCTTCCAGCAACTTGGTCTGCGTTTGATCGTCCACCAACACCACCAAAGCGGCCGATTCTGCACCGCCTTGTAAGTCTGGACCGGGCGATCGATGCAGGCCCAGCCAGCGGCGGCCTTCTTCCGCGTCCAGTGGCAGCATGGCCGCTTCGGTGCTTTCATCGTTCACAAAACCCATTAAAAGGTCTCGCCAGGCTGGGGGAAGTGCATTCAAACGGGTGCCCAGCACCTGTTCGGCGGTGAGCCCCACCAGCTGCTCCATTACGCGGTTCCACATCAAAATCTCACCATCGGCGGCGAGCGAGAACACGCCAATGGGTAAGCGCATCAGGGTGTCGCGGTGGAAACGGCGCAACTGGTCGAGTTCGCGGGCCATACCCGTTAACTGGGTGTGCAGGCCTTCCAAACGGTTCTCGACCAGATACAGGTCTTCGGTAGCGGGGTCTATTTCGTTGCTGTCCACCGCCAAGTACCGCTCAACCAGCGCCTGCGCCACACTCGGGCCCATCAGCCCGGACAAATTGACTTCGAGTCGATCGCGCAAGCGCCGTAGGGCGAACGGGCGGTATTCCGCAGAGGTGTAGCCCAGCTCGTTCAAGGCGCGGTCTACTTCACGTTCGGCCGTTACCTGGCCCAACGGCCGCGCTAACTGGTGCACAAACTCCCGTGCATTGTGCGCCCGCAGGCCACGCCGACTGGGCGACAGCGGTGCGTTTTGGCTACAGGCCGAAGCCGCCGCCAGCTCTTGGCGGGTTGGTGGAAAGCGAATCGACAAACCAACAAAGCACACCAGATTGATCAGCATGGCGAGCAACGAGGTGGTAAACCATTCGTTGGTCAAAGCCCCAATGCTGGTCGGCAAATAGGGCGCAAACAGCCCCGGCTCCAGCAGCAGCGGAAGGCCCAACAGCAACAGCCAGCAAGTCATGCCTGCCACCAAACCGCCGACAAAGCCGCTGCGGCTCGCCCCGGGCCAATACAGCAACCCGATTAAGCCGGGCAGGAACTGCAGGGTCGCAGCGAAGGTGATCAAACCGAGGTGCGACAGGCTGTGGTTTTCGTGCAGGTTCAGCGCCACCAACAGGCTGACGGTCAACAAGGTGACAATGACGGCGCGCCGCGTCCACATCAGCCAGCGGTAGATGTCCGATGACTCCCGGCGCGGCGGGAAATAGGGCAGTACGCCGTGGTTCACCCACATCGATGCCAGCGCCAGCGAGGTCACCACTGTGGTGGTCAATGCCGCCGAAGCAATCACAATAAAAAGCAGCAAACTCAACAGCGGCGTCGACATGTGTTCGCCAATGCTAAGCACAAAGAGTTCCGGCGCCGTCGGGAAGCCCAGCTTGATACCGCCCCACAGAATCGGAAACACCGGGATAGCGAACAACAGCGCATACACCGGCAGGCCCCATTGCAGCCAGCGTGGCTCCGAGCGGTCGGGGTGCTCGCGCACCA
Source organism: Salinispirillum sp. LH 10-3-1 (assembly GCF_030643825.1). Lineage (GTDB taxonomy): Bacteria > Pseudomonadota > Gammaproteobacteria > Pseudomonadales > Natronospirillaceae > Salinispirillum. Next base: position 2,948,766 of record NZ_CP101717.1, on the reverse strand, counting down.
ACACATGAAACATCTGCGGGAAGACAATGGGCGCAATAAAGAACATGGCCACCATGGTCAATCCCGGTGCGAGCCCCAAGCGCGGGTTAAAGCGCAAATAGCGCTGAGCTTCGGTACTTTTCCATGCCCACATATCGCCCGGCCCGGCAAACACCTGCCAGGTTACAAAGCCGCCCAGCACAATAAAGGCGAGCAACTTCACCACGCCGTCGGCGGCCAAGCCAATCACCAAACTGTGGTGGCGCTGGGTAGGGGTGCGTTGGCGGGCGCTGAGCAGCAGCGTTAAAAAGAGCGCAATGGTGCAGAAGCCAAAAGCAATGTGAACCGGTGATGTACCGGGGACCAACATGCGCACACTGTCGTTCAACACACGAATCTGCAAGGCCAGCATAGGCAGCGCGGTGAGCGTCAGTGCGAGCGTTACCCAGCTGCCGGCCCAACGCGAGCGAAAGCGAAAGGCCATCATGTCTGCCAGCGAACTCAACTGGTAACTTTGTGCAATGCGCAGCACCGGCCTGACCAGAACGGGTGCCGCGACAAACAGCAACAACAACCCAGCAATTAAAGTGAGATAACCCGTTTGAAAGGTGTACGCCAACGCCAACAAGCCAAAAAACACCCACGCACTGAAATACAGGCTTAACGCCAAGGTGTACACGAACGGGTTTTCCGACCAGCGCTGTGGCAGCCAGCCGCGATCGGCCGCGTACCCCGCCAGCATCAATACCGCGAGGTACGCTAGGCCTGAGCCCAGCAGCAGAGGAATACTAAATATCATGAGGCCAAGCCCTGCTCGGTGATGGGCTGGGGCACGTCGCCGCTACGCAGTTGTGTGATGTTGTCTAGCCAGTTCGCCACGCCCCACTTTAATAAAGCAGATGCGTCGAGGTCGGGTGCGTTCAACCCCAGTGCTTGCAATGCCGCACGTAATAACGGGCGTTGCTGGGTTACATCAATGGCGGGGGCGTGGTTTTGTTTGCTGAGTTTCCGCCCTTCCGCATCCACCACTACGGGTAAATGCAGGTAGCGCGGCGTTGGCAGGCCGAGGCGGGTTTGCAAATACACTTGCCCGGCCGTGGTGTTCAGCAAGTCGTTGCCGCGCACCACATCGGTAATGCCTTGTGCGCCGTCGTCCACCACCACCGCGAGTTGATACGCCCATAGGCCGTCTTTGCGGCGCAATATGGGGTCGCCGCCGGTGTCGGTGGGCGTCAGGCTTTGCTCGCCCAAACGGCGGTCGAGGAAGGTCAATGCAGAATCCGGGGTACGCAAACGAATGGCGGAGGGAGTGTCGAGGGGCATTTGAGTGCGTGCACGGCAGGTGCCGGGGTAAACGCCCGCGAAAGGTCGCAGGTCGGCTCGTGTGCAGGTGCAGTAAAACAATTCGTCGCGCAGAGCGTCTAACGCCGCCTCGTAGGCCTCGCTGCGCTGACTTTGCCACATCACTTCGCCGTCCCAATGCAGGCCCAGCGCATCCAAGGTGCGTAAAATCTCGTCCGCCGCGCCCGGTTGCTCGCGTGGCGGGTCAATATCTTCAATGCGGACATACCATTCCCCACCCTGTGCACGGGCATCTAAATAGCTTCCCAACGCCGCCACCAACGAACCAAAATGCAAAGGGCCGGAGGGCGATGGCGCGAAGCGACCTATATAAGGCATGTCGGAAGGTGGGTTATCCATGGCAGGAGAGTTTACCCGCTGGTAGGATGCGCGTACAAGCACGATGCACTGGTAGCACAGGAGTACGGCATGCCCGCACTGGCACAACGAGAACAACAGGTCGCCGCCTTTCAGGTGATGCATATATTGGGCGCTGCGCATGCCTTGATGGCGCAAGGGCACGACGTCATTCACCTCGAAGTGGGCGAACCGGATTTTCCCACGCCCGAGCGAGTGGTCGCCGCCGCGCAAACCGCCTTGAGCGAAGGGCGCACCTTTTATACCCCGTCGACCGGCATTCCTGACCTGCAAACCGCGCTCGCGGCCAGCTATCAACGCCGCTATGGCGTTCAAATCGCCCCTGAGCGCTTCATTCTCACGCCCGGTGCATCCGGCGCTTTGCAGGTGGTCCTAAGCTTAACGCTCGATGCCAACCAAACCCTGCTGCTGCCCGAGCCGGGCTACCCGTGTAACCGCCAGATCGCCGCCTTGCTGAACATCAACACGCATTGCGCACCCTTGCCTGCGCACACCGGTTTTAGCTTGACCACCGACTGGCTGGCCGAACACTGGGCTGCTGACACCCGCGCCTTATTGGTGGCCAGCCCGGCGAATCCGACCGGTAAGGTGTTGGCGCGCAACGAACTGGACGCCCTGCATCAATGGTGTGCCACGCGCGACGCCCATTTGATTGTGGATGAAATTTACCAAGGGCTCGACTACAGCGGCTCCCGCTCGCATTCCATTTTGGAACTGAGCGACGATGCCTGGGTCATCAACAGCTTTTCTAAATACTACGGCATGACCGGCTGGCGGCTGGGTTGGTGTGTGGTGCCCGAACACGCCGTAGATGCCGCCAACCGGCTGTGTCAGAACCTCTTTCTAGCCCCGCCCACCGTCTCGCAATACGCTGCTTTGCGCGCCTTGCAGCCCGACATGGATGCCGAATACGCAGAGCGTGTTGCCGCCTTTGCCGAACGCCGCGACTGCCTGTACGCCGGACTGGCGGAACTGGGTTTTGGTTTACCGAACGACGGCCAGGGCGCGTTCTATTTATACGCCGACATCCGCCACACCGGTTTAGATGCACTGACCTTCTGCGAACGCCTATTGGCCGAACAATACGTGGCGGTGACACCCGGCGACGATTTTGGTGGCGAGAACCCCTCACACTTTGTACGCTTTGCCTATACCTGTGAACCCGAGCGTTTGCGTACAGCCTTAGGGCGGATCGCCCAATTTGTGAGTGGCTTATGAGCAATACCCCTTCAGCATTAAACGCCTTGCCCGATGGCATCACGCTTGAAACCAACGCCCACGGGCGGTCATTTTTGTGTATCAAACACTCTAACGTTAGCGCTCGCATCGCCTTTACTGGCGCGCACATCGTGCATTGCCAACCCAGCGGAGAAGACGACCTGTTGTGGATGAGTCCCGCCGACCCGCAACAACCCGGCACAGCATTGCGCGGCGGCGTACCCATTTGTTGGCCGTGGTTCGGTGGCGACCGCCTCGGCGCGCCTGCCCATGGCGTAGCACGTACTGCAGACTGGCAATTGGATGGCGTGACCGTTGAGCACCAGAAAGTGCGCGTGAATATGTCGATCCCACCCGAATCATTAACGCAATTACTGCCGGAAGAAGCCTGGGCCGTGAGCGTTGAGTTTGTGTTGGGCCACAGCCTGACCATCAACCTCACCACGCGCAATATTGGCAGCGAACCCCAGTTGCTCAGCCAAGCACTGCACACCTACCTGCCCGTAAGCGACCTAGCCAGCGCAGAAATACATGGCCTAACCAGCGTTCGCTACCTCGATAAACTAACCGGCGAAGACCGCGCCGGAGAAACCCAGGCGCTCACCATTAATGGCGAAGTAGACCGTGTGTACTATCAATACGCCGGCCCGGTAAAATTGCGTTGTAATGGCATGAAAGACCGCGTGATTACCCGCAACGGCTGTTCCGCGCTGGTGGTCTGGAACCCCGGTGCCGACAAAGGTGCGACCCTGAGCCAATTCCCCACCGACGGCCACCAACACATGCTGTGCATCGAAGCCGCTAATGCCGGGCCCGACAAACGCTTGTTAGCCCCATGGGAAAGCCATACGCTCAGCACCACCATTGGCTATGAACCGTAGGCGGCCGGCCCTCTGGCCGAACCGTTCACATACTTCCGTAGTCTCAATACGTCCAACGTCTGTAGTTTATCAGTGCTTACAGAAGAGCGATTTACGCCTTGCAAAGCAGGATTTTTTGCACGAAAAATAGCTGTACAAAAACCCAGTATAATCAGGCTTTTCTATGTGCACATGCGCGTTTTTCTGCTAGGATGTTTTCAAGCTTTGCGTGTTTTTCTGGCTGCCGAATTGAAAACAGTAAGAAAATCAAAGGCTTGGCGCGACGGACTCCTTGTTTATACGCACGCTCCAAAAATTTCAGAACAGGATAGTGCGCATGCGCGTTTTTCCAGAGATGATTTTGGTGAAGATCGTAAAAATATTAACAAAATCAGAGGTTTGTGAGGTTTTTGCTGACTCAGGCATTCTAGCAAATCGCGCATGCGCACTAATAAACTGTTAAGTTTATATACGTAATGTCATCAGATCATCCAGGATTCAGAATATTTGTTCTAGGCGCAGGTTTCTCAAAACCGGCTGGACTTCCGCTTGCGTCAGAACTTTATGGGGAAGTGAAAAGTGCCATCGAAGCTAGGCATGGGAAGGAAACAAAGTTCCAACGCGATCTTGAAAACTACATTGAGTACAGAAGGGCTTGTGATGGAATAACGATAGATGAGTCCAACATTGATTTAGAAGAGCTAATGTCGTTTTTGGATATTGAACACTTCTTGGGCTTGCGTGGTAGCGACACTTGGAGCGAAGAGGGTAACGAATCACAATTAATGATTCGAAAAGCAATAGGTGAAGTTATTCATCTCAAAACTCCCGAAGCAAACAACCTTCCTGATGCATATTATAGGTTTGCGGAGTCACTTTCTCCTCACGATATCGTAATAACATTTAACTACGACATAATTCTTGAAAGAGCTTTGGAGTATGTTGGAAAACCCTATCGTTTATTTCAACACCGGTACAAAGAAATTGGTGAATATTCGAACACAGTAGATAGCGAAAAGGAAGAAGTCATAGTTCTAAAGCTTCATGGCTCAGTAGACTGGTTCAATAACAAACAGTTTTTGTCAATTAAAGAGTCACATGAATCACAGGGCAGCACTAGGATACCCATCCATAGTGTTTTTGACGATCCAACAAGGTATGAAGCTGTTTCCATCGTAGATGGCCCAAGATCTCCAGATGATCCATTGCTCCATATACACAGAATTCGAGATGCTGATGCGTACTATCAGGGAGATCGGGGCTTCAATGCTCCATTCCTATTGTCGCCGTCATACGTGAAGTTTGTATATGCTCCACCACTGCTGGATTTTTGGCATGGCCTTGGCCGTGCGGGTGGATATAACCTGGGGATTTCAATTATCGGCTTTTCTCTTCCAGAACATGACGAGTATATCCGCCAGATACTATACAACGTGATTTCTAATTATCAGGAATCTTGGTGGGATGAAGAATTATTGGAAACGCTAAAAGATAATGTAAAATTCGTTGATTTCAGAGATGATCAAACAGGGCAAGAAGAATTCATGCAACGGTATGGGTTTTCTAACAAGGAAAAATCGGCGTTCTGGCTAGATGGCTTTTCTACGGAAGCTGTTGAGTTTTTATTTACTATGAACAGGAAAACTTAACAAGGCCTTCCATCGGATGCAGTCGCTAGCGCGCCTGCACCAATGAAGGCAACGTTACGTTTCCGAATAGAGAAGCACTGACGAATGGATGTAATTCAAGAGCTAGAAACTGATTATGAGCGAGCGGTGTGTTTGCAGAACATATTAATCGCGAGAGCTACAGGTGAAACACCAAGTCCAGGTGACTATCAGTTGCTTCGTCAACTGCTGCTCGAAAAGGCTTCTATAAAGCAATTAATGCCTGGATTCGTCCGAACAAATCGAGATTTGAATCAGTTCTGGCAGTTCATTAAGTATGAGTTTAAAAAATACCAAGAGAGAAGAGACTTTATATATACAGAGTTCCAGCCCTTACTTGATAGTCTAGAAGGTAAAAATGTCGCTCCGGCAGACACCTCTATTTCTGATGCGTTGAAAACCTTTGATGAAGAAGGTGTTCATGCAGCATGGGAAAAAGCTCTGGGTCGTAGGGCAAACGACCCTGAAGGGGCTATTACAGCAGCGAGAAGCCTATTGGAAACCGTGTGCAAGCATATTCTTGATATACAAAAAGTACCCTACAACTCCAAAAAGATTGAGATTCACGAGCTATATAAGCTCGTTGCAAAAGAGCTTAATCTTTCGCCAGATCAACATAATGAGGCAATTTTCAAGCAAATACTTGGTGGCTGTTCTGCGATAGTAGGTGGGTTAGGTACTCTCCGAAATCGGCTTGGAGATGCACATGGCCAAGGTAAAATCAGAGCAAAGCCTTCTCCACGTCATGCAGAATTGGCCGTAAATCTTGCTGGTTCTATGGCAATCTTTCTTGTGAGCAGCTGGAATGAACGCCACAGTAATAAAACGTAACAAGCGCGTTGAAGGCGACGCTCGTTCCTCGCGCGCTTTACGCGGGCGTTAGCCAAAGGACTCTATGACAATTACCTTAGCAGCAATACTTTCCCTGATTACAGGACTGATAGGAGCAGTCTTCGGGCATGTTTTGTCCGAGAAAAAGAGCCGCAACGATGAGTTGGCAAAAATGCGATTGGATGCTTATACAGACTTTTTAAAAGCCACTTCACTCTTAGTTTCTGCTAGAAGATCCGGGAGAATACAAGATGAGATTGCTGAGCTTGGAGCTCTCAATGATGCAAAATCGCGGATCTGCGTATGTGCCGATGCGGGCGTAGTGGAAGCCTTGGAAAGCTTTTGGCTGCAAGGTGGTACGCTTGAGAAGGAGCAGGAGATCCTCGCTTACACCAGGCTGTGTAGGGCAATGCGTGAAAGCTTGGGTAGAGACGATCTTTCCCACGGAATCCGCTTGTCCGATATACTTTTTAGACTTGAGCCCTCTACTTTCTCATATCGGAGAAAGGCTAGTGACGGCTAACAAAGCAATTAAACTCGCTCCTGATCTTGCCCCATTAAAACGGACGCCTCTTTAAACTGAAGAGGTGCACCATGCCCAAGTCCAATTTAGCCAAGAAGACACAGAAATACAGCCTAGAATTTAAGCGCAAGTCCGTCGAAATGACCTTTGACCCAGACGTGCTGATCAAAGACGTTGCGCTCGCCATGGACATTCATCCGTTCATGCTGTCACGATGGCGCAAAGAATATCGAGAAGGGCTGTTACGTCCTTCAAGGAGAGCATAAGAAGTGTCGAAACCGCCACGCAAAACCCTCACCGCACTCGCTTTACGCGTATTCGCCCTCTGGCTACTCGCCCAACTGATTGTCAATAGCGCCCAATTTGTTGCTGTTATCACCGCACTGACTGGCCTCGCTGAGCACAGCCTGTACCCTGTGTTTTTCTTAGCTTTCTTTGGTCTGGGAATACTGGCTATATGGCTGCTTTGGCGCCTGTCGGGCAACGTACTGAGCAGCATTGGCGAAGACGATCAGCAACCACTCCCGCAAGGAACACAAGCCTTTGTGTTGCAAATCCTCGGGGTGTACTTTCTGGTGACGGCGCTTGCGTATCTTCCGCGCCATGTCGTTTTCTCCGTACCCATGGGTATGGAATGGTGGAAGAGTGCGATGCCAGCGTTAGGGTTGTTGCTAAAAGGTGCCTTAGGATTGGCTTTGGTCATGCGGGCACCCGCTTGGGCTAAGCTGCTAACAAAGTTACGCAGTTAACTGCCAGCTCCCTTTGAATTACGCAACCACGCGCCTTTTAATTGCTGAGGTTTCTGTGAATAAATTCTTTGCCATCGCACTTACTGCGTTATCACTCACCGCACTTGCCACGGACGACGCGCTCGATTGCGAAAGAGCCATTTCTACCATGGACATCAACCAGTGCGCCCTCGAAGAGCTCTATCTGGCCGAGTCTGAAATGGAGCATTACCTAGAAGCCAGTTACCAGCACAACGGCTACGACCCTGAACTGATCGCTGCGATTAAGACCGCGCAAAAAGCGTGGGCGGCGTATAGGACATCGCATTGCGACTCTGTGTACACTCAGTGGCGTGACGGCACTATTCGGGGCGTCATGGGTATTTCCTGCCAAACGGCATTGACCCAGCAAAGAACGCATGAAATTTGGCGGCACTTCCTAACGTACATGGACAGCACACCACCGGTGCTGCCTGAACCTGGGGTCAGCCGTGACTTGGGCGGAAAAACTCATTAGTCCAGGTCACCAGACCACTTTCCTATTCTTTGTTCCTCTCGTCGGCTCTATTTACAATGGCGTGTGCCCCACTTAAAAGCATTACTAGAGGGGATATCTTTTTAACAAGTCCTAATGTGTGCTTTAGCTCAGCCATAGTTCAGTACTTTAATCAAGGTTCGAGGTATGCTTCCTGCAATGCATTGCGTGTTGATGAGTGAGTCGTAATTAATTTGCACAGTTTTATCTAGCCCCGAAGGGCGAGCTTCGTGGGTGAGTCGAGTAAGCCAGTAAGAAGTGCCTGCACAACAACGACAGCGCGGAGGTTGCCATTGAAAACGATAGGCCTGATAGGCGGAATGAGTTGGGAGTCTACGCAGACGTATTATCGACTCATCAACCAGAAAGTAAGAGACGAACTTGGTGGGCTCCATTCGGCAAAGATCGTTCTCTACAGTGTTGATTTTGCGGAAATTGAGGCGTTACAGCATAAAGGTGATTGGGCAGCAACGGCGGAAATATTGGCGTCTGTGGGTCGGTCGGTTGAGTCTGCCGGTGCCGATTTTTTGGTGCTTTGTACGAACACCATGCACAAGGTCGCCCCCGACATTGAGCGCGCAGTCAGCATTCCCTTGCTTCACATTGCAGATGCCACCGCCAATGTGCTCAAAGAGGATGGTATAACCTGTGTTGGGTTGCTGGGGACGAAGTTCACGATGGAGCAGGCGTTTTATCTTGGTCGTCTGCAGGATCATGGTATTCAGGTTGTGGTGCCCGATGAGCCGCAAAGAGAGTGTATCCATTCGGTGATATACAATGAGTTGTGCCGGGGTGTGGTTACGCCTGATTCAAAAGCCGTGTATTTGGATGTTGTTGCATCATTGGCTGAACGCGGCGCGCAAGGGGTAATCTTAGGGTGCACGGAGATAGGTCTTTTGATCCAAAGTTCAGATACAGACATCAAACTTTATGATACGACAGAAATACACGCCGAGCAGGCGGTTCAGCTTGCCTTGGGTGGGATTTAACACAACGCAGCAGTTCGTCGCCATTGGCAACTGCTGTTAAGGCGGGCTTACCGACAGTTCGCGCGGAGAAAGTGCATGGCTGACAACTTCAGGGAATACAGAGAAAAGCTTTTAAGTACCGATTATCCGCCATGGCGTAATTTGCTGTCTTGTTTAGCGCTCGCTGTTTTGTCTACGGGTGCTGTGTTGGCTTGGTGGTACGCTTATTTCACACTGCCCGAGACGGCTTGCCACAAAGGCACTCTCTACGTCTCGGTCTTGTGGCTTGTTGTGCAGTGGGTGGTTATTGGTTATTTGTACTGGTTTCGGGACATTCCGGCGTTTGCTCGCGCCGCTATAAAGTTGCTAATTCTTACGGCAAATATTTGGTTTGGGCTTTTCATTTTTGCGCTCAAGCCCTGCGGTGTATAGCAAAACAAAGTCATCGGTGACCATACTCCCTAAACAGAATTTGACGGCGCTTACATCGTGCATTATCTTCGCGTTCGCCTGCAACTGTCTTGCGGGTGTCATTTTACGATCCGATACCGAAGGTCTGGTACGGCAAATTTAAAGGAGTTTTAGTATGACAAGTCAATCTGTGGATACCCCTACGCAATATGCTTCCTTTGGCGCTCGTTTATGGGCCAGTATATTGGACGGAATTCTGTTTTTTCTGATTTCCTTTCCGCTTCTTATGATGATCTATGGTAAAGACTATTGGATTGACGAGCGGTCGGTATATGGCTTTGCGGACATATTGATCAATTGGGTATTTCCCTTTGTGGCGATTATGTTGTTTTGGGTGAAGAAACAGGCCACGCCCGGAAAAATGGCGGTCAGTGCGCGTATTGTATGCGCCAGAACCGGTGGTCGACCCACTGTACAGCAGTTTGTCATTCGCTACGTTGGTTACATTGTCTCAGCCATTCCACTACTTCTGGGGTATTTCTGGATGCTGTGGGACGACCGTAACCAAACATGGCACGACAAAATGTCCGGCACAGTGGTTGTGCGAGATTCCCACTAGTCATCTAGCCAAGGCATAGCGCGCGGACTGATTGGCAAGTTGCAAAACTTAGGTGCTGAGCGCGGTGCTTATGTGATCTTTGTGCAGGCCGATACCGACGAAGACGACCAGCCTGCTATTGCGCTGTACAGCTCAATGGGCGAACGCGAAGATGTACTGCATTTTGATATACCCGTGGCACGTTGAACAACGTTGACTTGGCGTATCCTGTTTGGGAAGATCAAATTATGAACACAGACCTTTCGCTCCAGCACTCTCGAATTATTCTCATCATTCCATAGGAATGGTGGGTTTTGACACGACTGTTGTTCGTTATACCCGCCCAAGAGGCGGGTTTTTGTTGTCTGCTTCCTGGGTTTTAGTTAACGCCAAAGGAGGCAGCATGCAAAAAGTAGCGATATTTGGAAATGCGGGAGGCGGTAAGTCGACTCTGGCTAAGCAGTTGGCTGAAGCTGCTAAGCTGCCGCTATACTCTTTAGACAAGATAAAGTATCAGGCAGGCGGTAAGGAAGTGCCTCATACGGAATACCTTCGCACACATTCTGATCTTCTGAGCCAAGAGGCGTGGATCATCGACGGGTTTGGTTGTGTCCCATCCGCATGGGAGCGTTTTGCTGCTGCCGATACGCTAATATTCATCGATCTGCCGTTACTCACCCATGGATTGTGGGTAACCAAACGGTTGCTCAAGGGCTCGTTTGTAAACCCTGAAGGCTGGCCTGAGAACAGTCCAATACTGAAAGGAACACTCAACAGCTACCGGGTTCTTTGGCTGTGCCATACCAAATTGACTCCGGCATACAGAAAGCTTGTTTCTGACTCACGGAATTCGAAGAGCGTTTATCACTTGCGGTCGCCACGCGCCATTAAAGCGTTTTTAAATGATATTCGGTCGAAGTAGTGATCAAATTAAGATCGCTAGTAGGATCAAACAAGTCGAATCAGTGCGCGACCCCGTTAGTCGCCGGATAAACCAGAGGCCTCTATGTCTGAGATTGCACAAACACCCGAACCACCGTATTACGCGGTCATTTTCAGCAGCCTAATACGATCAATTTAATCCCAAAAAGGAAATGACCAATGGACATACGCATCGATAATCTTGACGGCGCAGACATCGCCGAATTCCTACAGCAGCATATCAACGATATGAGGTCTATATCGCCACCGGAAAGCAAGCATGCGCTGGATTTAGACGGCTTGCGCGCTCCGGAGATCACATTTTGGAGCCTTTACGACGGTGAACAGTTGGTGGGTTGTGCTGCGCTTAAAGAGCTGGGCGTCGGTCTCGGTGAATTGAAATCTATGCGGGTGAGTGCTTCGGTAAGAGGCCAAGGTTATGGCTCGAAATTGGTCAGCCATATTGTGCAGGAGGCGAAGAGCAGGCAATACAGCTTGTTGAGCCTTGAGACGGGCTCAATGCCATTCTTCGAACCTGCCCGAGCGCTCTATTTGAAACACGGCTTTTCCTATTGCGGTCCCTTTGGATCTTATAAAGAAGATCCCTATAGCGTTTTTATGGAGCTGCGTTTGGATGCTTGAACCGAGAGCAAACTAAGCCAGTTTTAAAGGCAAACTGACATACACCGGAGATCGTGACATATAACGCGCAGCAGAAACTGGAGTTCAAACACGCCTCTGTGTTCTACAATGGCGTTGCTGAGGTTAACTAAGCCGACGTGATACGATGCTTTCGAAAGCACCAGAAATTCAGTGGGACTATCAGCATATTATGCGGAACAAAGGGTTATTGAAGAAACTGTGAGCGTTCCTAGAGGAAAGGCGATATGAGCACCAAAATACCAAGCGCGATGTTGATGGGCGCTACTGGCCTTGTGGGGTCTGCGGCTTTACCTCTTTTAGCTGAGCAATTCGATAAAGTATTGCTGCCCGGTCGTCGTTTACCGGAACAAGCACCGAGTAACAGTGAATTTATTGCGACGGATTTTACGGATTTTTCGGTGTTCAACAGTCAAGTGGATGAAGCCCCGGACGTGCTGTGTATTGCCTTTGGCACCACCATCAAACAGGCGGGTAGCCAGGCACGCTTTCAAGAAATTGATTACGACTATCCCTTAGCGTTGGCGCGCTGGGCGGTGGAGCGCGGCACCCTGCGGGTGTGTTTAATTTCTGCGGTGGGCGCGAATGCGCAATCCAAAGTGTTTTATAACCGGGTAAAAGGTGCGTTGGAAGATGCGCTCTATGAGTTGCCAATACGCAGCTTGTACATTCTGCGACCATCTTTGTTGTTGGGGCCACATGCACAGCGGCCAATGGAACACATCAGCCAAAAGCTTTTCGGGCCCATCGCACCGATCATGCCCGCCAGTATTCGCCCTATTGAAGCCAAGCAACTGGCGCAAAAGCTGGTGGCCTGTGCGGTTAAGCCGGCCGGCGAGGGTAGAGTCATTTTGGAAGGCAAGTCGTTGTTTAGCTGATTCAGGGATTTACGCCATGGTACTGGCGTATGATACTTAAAATTCGAATAGGGAGAGCGTAATGTCGGAGCGCATAGAGAGTTTGGATTTAATTCGTGGTGTTGCCATTTTAGGTATTCTTTTCATGAATATTATGGCGATGGCAACGCCGATAGAAGCCTATTACAGCCCCTTTTGGCGAGAGGGCCTGTCTGCTTTAGAAATGCCGCTGTATCAAATGCAGAGCATGGTATTTGAGAGCCGGTTCATGTCGATGTTCAGCCTGTTGTTTGGTGTGGGGCTGTATATTCAGTATCAAAGTGCTTTAGCAAAAGATCTTCCGGCGCGTGCTCGGCTGTTTTCAAGGTTACGCTGGCTGTTGTTGTTCGGGCTGTTGCACGGGTTTTTGGTCTTCGTTGGCGATATTTTAACGCTCTATGCATGCTGCGGCTTTCTATTGGTTTGGCTGCTGGGTATGAGCAACAAAAAGCAGTTTGGTCTAGCGCTGTTGTTTTTGGTCTTGGGCCAATTGCTGATGCTTTCATTGGTTGCGGCAGTATTTTTTAAGGGCGTGCCGATGGTCATGTCCGAGGTGCCGTTGAGCCCTGAAGCCTTGTCGGCGTTACAGCAGACGTGGACGAGTTACCCTGACCGGTTGATAGCTCAAGCCGTTGAGTTTGGTCAGTTCTTGCTATTCATACCGGCAGCTGCCCTTTGGCACAACACGGGTTTGATGCTGATCGGCATTCTGCTTTATAAGAAAGGTTTCTTCCATCAGAGCCGTTTCATACCTTGGGGCTTGGCCAGTTTAGTGTTGGGTTTAGTGCTGGGTTGGTGGGTTCAGCAATTGCGCGCGGAGATCGGTTACAGTTCGGACGTCGGTTTCGCCACGATGTTATTGATGATGCTGACGGGTTTGTTGTCTGCCATCGGGTATTGTTCTTTGTTGGTGCTGGCGGCTACCAGCGGCAATGTGTTGGTTCGTCTGCTGAAAAATGCCGGGAAGATGGCGTTTACGCTGTACATTTCTCAGAGCGTTTTGACATATCTGATTTTTGTTTGGTTGGTGCCTCAGTATTGGGGGCAGCTCGGCCGACCTGAGCTGCTGAGTTTGGTTGTTGCGTTAACTGTTTTGCAACTGTGGTTCGCTAACTTTTGGCAGCAAAAGTATGGGCAGGGGCCGCTGGAGAAAGGGTGGCGGTATTTAGCGTACCGCCGTTTTCGCCAAGTCGAGAGTTAATCATACAATCCCGCCAGTTTGGCAGTCAAAAGCACTGCGACCACCGTGCTCTCAAGCGGCGCTCGCAGTGGGTGAGGAACCTTTTATGACTGACAACCCACCACCTGTCACTGCGTTCCCACTTACCATCGGAAGAGTCAATGGAAATTAGAATCGCCACGGCGAGTGATGTAACAGCGATGTTTGAGGTGCGCACCAGTGTGCGTGAGAACCACCTGTCGTATGAACAACTGGCGGAACGCGGTATTACGCCGGAGTCTCTGCCAGACATGCTCACCGGCAGTGGTCGGGGTTGGGTAGCGGTGGATAACGGCGACGTAGTGGCGTTTGCGATGGCAGATGCCAGCGAAGCCACGGTGTTCGCCATGTTTGTGCGCGCCAGCCATGAAGGCAAGGGTATTGGTCGATTATTGATGATTGAAGCCGAGCAATGGTTGCAAGCGGAAGGCTGTGCGGACGTATGGCTGCTGACCGATGCCGACCTATCAGTCAGAGCCAACGGGTTTTACCGTCATTTAGGGTGGGTAGATGATGGCATTCAAGAAGACGGGCAAGTTCGCTTCACAAAGCAATTAACGAAGAGGACGCTCACACCATCGTCAAATACACATACCCATCATCCATCTTCCATGGAATAGGGGTCAGTTCATCGCCCTGACAAGGCCCCGAAATGCACATGCCATCGGTGATGTTGAACAACGCACCGTGCATCGAACATTGAATGAGTTCGGCGTCTAGGTCCAGAAACTGGTCGTCTTGAAACTCCAAATTCACGCCTAAGTGCGGGCATTCGTTCTTGTACAGGTAGAGCTCGGCATCTTTCTTTACGGCAAATAATGCCAAACCGTTAACCGTAAAACCCTTGGAGTCCCCTTCGGGGATGTCATTGAAATGACACAGTTTGTACGCCATGCAGTAGAACCTTCTTTATCAACGGCTGATTAACGTTGGGCAGCCTAAAGTGGGGTGAGGAATGATGTCAACATCCAGATGAAAATGCTCACGCACACGGGCCTCGGTCAGCACCGCTGCGGGGGTGTCGGTACAAATCAAGCGGCCTTCATCCAACAGCGCAATGCGGTCGGCGTAGCGTGCGGCGAGGTTTAGGTCGTGTACTACGAAAATCACACCAACACCCTGTTGTTGCAGCGGAGCCATCTGCCGAAACAGGGCGTGCTGATGGGCCAGGTCGAGGCCGCTTACCGGCTCATCCAGTAGTAATATGCGCTCACGGCCGTCCACCGGTTCCCATATCTGTGCCAGTACCCGTGCCAGTTGAATGCGTTGTTGTTCGCCCCCTGAGCACGCGGTGTAAGGTTTGCCCAGCAAGTGGGTGACGTCGCAAGCATCGGCAGCGGCGGCTAAAATGGCGCGGTCGCGTTGTATGCCGGTGCGATGGGGGTAACGACCTAGGGCGATGACTTCATGCACTTCAAACGGAAAGTTCAGTGGCGAGCTTTGTGGTAATACGCCGAGCCATTGGGCACGGTCTGCCGACGGGTAGCGCGTTAGCTCACGCTCCTTAACCAGTACTCGCCCGCTGGCCTGTGCCCATTCACCCGTGATGCAGCGCAATAGGGTCGACTTGCCTGCGCCGTTCATGCCCACCAAGGCCACCGCCTCACCCGCCGAAAGGGTAAGGTCGATATGATCCAACAACGGCCGACCGCCGCGCTGAAAGCACAGTTGGTCAACGGTTAGGAGGTGGGATGCCATAAGCGAGAATACACCAGTAACAAGACAAAGAAAGGGCCGCCGATCATGGCGGTAAGGATACCCACGGGCAGCTCAATAGGTGCTATCACAGTGCGCGCTAGAGTGTCTGCGAACATCAATAAGCCCGCGCCACCCGCGGCGGCATACCACAGCAAGTGTTTATGGTTGGGGCCAAACAGCAGGCGCATGATGTGCGGCATCACCAAGCCAACAAAGCCGATCATGCCGGTGAAGGCAACGGCCGAACCGCTGATCAGCGTGACGCCCAGCAGGCACAGTTGTTTGGCACGGCGTACTGGAAAGCCCAGGTGATAGGCTTCGGACTCGCCGAGCAGTAACGCGTTAAGAAAACGAGCATGGCGAATGATGATGGCGCCACCGATGACCATGGCGATGACCAGGATCGGTACTTTGTTCCAGGTTGCAGCCGACAGCGACCCCAAACTCCAGAACGACAACACGCGCAGCTGTTGGTCGGTCGCTACATACGCACAGATGCTGATGACCGCGCCAGCGAAGACGTTGATGGCGATGCCGATCAGAATGACGCGGTTGGGGTCAAAGCCATGCTGGCGGGCGAGCAGTAGCATCAGGCTCAGGGTGGCGGCTGCTCCTAAACTGGCGAGCAGAGGAATGGTGGCGAGGCCCAGGCTGGCTTGTAAGAGCGCGAACAAGCTGGGCAGCAATATCATGGTGCCCAGTGCAAAGGCGGTGGCGCCGGAGGTGATGCCGAGGATCGTGGGTTCGGCCAGTGGGTTGCGAAACAGTGCTTGTAACGTAGCGCCCGCTAATGCCAAGCCGGCACCTATCAGCGCCGCCATGGCGAGGCGTGGAGCGCGGATATCCCAAATAACGGTGTTGAGCAGCGGGTTATGGGGTTCGTCGGGACGCACCAGGGCGCGCAGAATATCAGTCAGGCTAATGGGCAGGGTACCAGAACGCAGGCTCCACAAAGCCAAGGCGGCCAGAGCCAGGCTCAAGCCAAGATACACCAGCCAAGGCGAGCGCCGCGCCATCAGACGCGGTCCTGCAATGAGTCCACCTGCCGGTCAAGCACGCGTTGCCAGTTTTCGGTGAAGCCGAGCAAACGCCAGACCTCCAGCGTCTGGGTATCCGGTAGGGCGATGTCACGGTAGATTTCGGCATCGACGATTTCGCCCAGCGGCGCGTACTGAAACACCGGCTCGCCAATGAGGATCTGCGCGCCTTGGTTATGGCTACTGAGCGCATCCAGCTGTTTCAGGATTTGGCCGAAGATCGTTAGGACTGGCAGGCCGCGACTGTTTTGAATGCCTGCGTACATGGGGCCAGCCATGACCGACACGCTGAACTCCGGACGTGGGCGGGCGGTCCAGCCTTCCATGTTGTTGAGCAATTGATCCAATACATAGCTGGCACAGAGCGCGCGCTGCACGAAGTCACCATCCTCAATGTCGTTTTGTACCAGAAAGCGCCATGGGTCTTGCGTTGGTTCGCCTTGATATAAGCGCATGACTTCGTCGCAGCGTTGCTGAATAAAGTCCATCAGACGTTTGACCGCATCGGGCGGCAGTTTCTTTTCCAGTGCGTCCAGATTAAC
The DNA here is from genome assembly GCF_030643825.1 of Salinispirillum sp. LH 10-3-1. GTDB lineage: Bacteria > Pseudomonadota > Gammaproteobacteria > Pseudomonadales > Natronospirillaceae > Salinispirillum. The sequence goes on along the minus strand of NZ_CP101717.1, from coordinate 2,931,756 downwards.
CAGTTCAATTTTGATCAGCGCCCCAACGGTTTGCGCTCCGGGCAAGTCGCTGGCGCGAAAATTGGAAATAATTTCGCTGATTTGATGTTCCGGCAGGCGGCGGCGCAGCGCCGATAACAAGTCCAAAGCATCACCGTGCGAGCGGCCGAGCTGGCGCAGTAAGTGATTCAGTCGCGCTTGTGGTTCCAGTGTGGCGGGTGCGTGCAATTCAGGGAAATGGGCCAGCAGCAAGGCCTGGACGGTCTGGCTGTCGTGTCCTTGGCGGCGCAAGTAAAGGTGCATCATGCCAGCAGACAGGCCGCCGAAGACGATCAGGGTCAATGCGATCAACAATGTACCGCGCAAACGAGCCGCACGCAGGTTGCTGTCGTCCTGCCATAGCGTTAGGGTGCCGAGCAGTTGCTCTTCGTAATACAGTGGGCTGCTGAAGCTGCGGTGGTCGTCGCCGGTGACGCTACCGGCGTCGGTGATGGTGCGACCTGCAGGGTCCAATATCTCAAGGCCGGTGATCAGGGGCTCCCGCGTCCAACGTCGTGCTTCTACTGTTAAGCTGATGCGGTCGTCGATGGTCAGCAGGCCTGCGGCGCGATGGCCGTATTCGCGAGCCAACAGCTCGCCTTGCTGGTGCCAGGAATTGGCCAGCAGTTGCTGGTTGGGCCAAACCACTATGGTGGCACTGAGCACGGTCAGAAACAGAACGCACAATGCGACGACAATAATGTTGGGCGAGCGAACGAGGCGCTCTAATAATTTCCACATAATGCGTGTCAGAGATCCGGGCAGATGGCTGTATTCTGGAATGATTGACGCTACAATAGCCGCCAATTTAGACGGCCACTAGTCTACCCTGTGCAGGCAGTCGTCACCACCTTTTCATTATCTGAGGAATGCACCATGAGCGAGAAGATTGATCAGGCCCTTGAGCAACTGAACCGTATTGAAAACGCGTTGTTTCGTATCAGCTCTGATGCGCCTCGTGCCATGTCGACCCATGAAGTGGATGACACGGTCGCTGAGTTGCGTGCGTTGGCGGCCAGCGTAAAAAGCACTATTGAAAGCCTGAAATAAGATGGCCGACACCTCACCCGCTGTTTACAAGAAGGCGTCTGAAGTCATTCTGGTGAAGGTGTCGGGTGAAGACCGCCGTGGTCTGACTCTGGCCTTTTCCAATTTATTGGCACAACACAATATCTCCATTCTGGATATCGGGCAGTCGGTCATTCACGACCAATTGAATCTGGGCATGCTCATTGAGTTGCCTGGTGAAGGCATGGCGAGTACGGTGCTGAAAGATCTGCTCTACAAGGCTCATGAAATGGGTGTTGGGGTGCAGTTTACACCGGTCAGTGCGGAAGAATACGAGCACTGGGTCAGCGGCCAAGGCAAGGAGCGCTACACCGTTACCTTGCTGGCGCGCAAGATCACCGCAGCGCACTTTGCGCGCATGGCCGAAGTGGTGGCCGAACAAGAATTAAACATCGATGACATCGTCCGTTTGTCTGGCCGTGTTCCCCTGGGGAAAGCGCCGGAAAACAGCCGCGCCTGTGTCGAGATTTCGCTGCGCGGTAAGCCGGTGGATGCCGACGCTATGCGCGCGCGCTTTTTGCAGGTGGCCGGTGAGTTGGACGTTGATATCGCCTTTCAGGAAGATACCCTGTACCGCCGTAACCGCCGTTTGATCTGCTTTGATATGGACTCCACATTGATCGAAGCGGAAGTCATTGATGAGCTGGCGAAAGCCGCCGGTGTCGGTGATCAGGTGGCTGAAATTACCGAAGCGGCGATGCGTGGTGAGCTGGACTTCCAGGAAAGTTTCCGTCGTCGTATGGCGCTGTTGAGAGGTCTGAAGAAGTCGGTACTGGCGGAAGTTGCAGCGCAGTTGCCGGTGACCGAAGGTGCCGAGCGTCTGATTCGACACGTTAAAACCCTTGGGTATCGCACAGCTATTCTGTCCGGCGGCTTCACCTATTTTGGTGAGTATTTGCAGGACAAACTGGGTATCGATTACGTACACGCCAATACCTTGGAATTCGATGAGAACGATGAGCTGACGGGGCGGGTAATTGAACCCATTGTGGACGGTGCGCGCAAAGCGGAACTGCTGAAGCAGATCGCTGCCGATATGAACATTTCATTGGAGCAGGTCATTGCGGTAGGCGACGGTGCGAACGATTTACCGATGTTGAGCACGGCAGGCTTGGGCATTGCGTTCCGTGCCAAACCCATCGTGCAGCAAAACGCCAAGCAGGCGTTGAGTACCATTGGTTTAGATGGCATTTTGTATTTGTTGGGGTTTAAAGACCAGCATCAAATCGACAGTTTGTAGGGCGTCATTCGCCCTCACTGTTTACTCGTCTTCTTCAAACTGAAAATCCATACTGCTCGCCGGCTGTTGCAAATAATGCCCTTGCACGTAATGCACGCCAGCCTGCCACAAACTCGCCAAAATGGCCGCACTTTCAATGTGTGGCACGATAGACGCAACTTCATGTTGGTGGATGTAACTCACCAATTCCGTCAATTTGTTCAGATTGTCAGCGTTATCCAACTCTCTTACAAAGCTCGGGTCGACTTTAATGAAGTCAACGTTGACATGCCGCAGCAGTAATTCTCCTTTTTCGGGATGCCCAAAGCGTCCCACCGCCAACTTGGTGTGCAGTACACTCAAGCCTTTGCTGAATGACTTCAATTGCTTCAGATAGCTGTGCGCCAGGTGCTCTGAGACTTGGAAGACGATGGAGTCGCCCGGCAGTTTGGCTTCGCGCAGGGTTTTATTGGCCCATGGTAAGAAGGTGGAATCTTGCACGGTGGCGGCCGTTAAGTGCACGAAGGCACGCGTTGAAGCGCCCTTGCCACGGCGATGTCGCGCCAGCTCGATCACGGTTTTACGGAATACCCAGCGGTCGAGGTGGCACGCCAAGTCTGCCACGTTGGCCGCTTCCAGAAATTCATGCGGGGCCAAAAGTTTCTCATCGTCTCCGATGATGCGCACCAGCACTTCGTAGTTCTCTTCGCTGCTTTGGCGCAAATTCATCAGTGGCTGAAACAGGATGCGTAGCTTGTTGCTTTCCAGTGCCGAGCGCAGTTGCGATGCCATGGTATTTTCGGCTAATTCTTTGTCGCCTGGGCGATAGACGATCACTAATTTGCTTTCTTTAATGGCACGCATGCAGGCTTCGTGTGCCTGAGTGATGGATTCGGTGTCGGAGCTGGTGGTTTCGGTGATCGGGCTGATGCCAGCATGCAGTTTAACCTGCACGGTTTGGCCGTCGACTTCAAAAAGGTGGTTGGCAACGGCCTTTAGGAAGCGCTCTGTCTTCTGTTGTGCACTGTCATGATCCGTAGGGCAGACGATGGTGAAGGCGTCATCGGAGAAGCGCGCCATCAGTTCCGTATCGGGAAACGCTTTACGTAGAGTGTCAGCGACGTAAGAAAGTAGTAGGTCGGTGCCTGCGATACCCAGTGCCTGTTTATGCTCTGCTAAACCGACCACCTGCAGGAAGGCTAGGCTGCGCTTGCTGTGTGTGCGGCGCACCTCATTGATGACGTCGGCCATGGCTTCATCGAAGTAGGCTCGATTGTACAGTTGGGTTTGGGCATCAAGGCTGGCCAGTTCGCGCACGCGGGCTTGCAACTCTTCGTTATTTGCATGCTCTTTGCTGATGGTGATCTGTATGCAAGGTTCGCCTTCGTAACTGGCAGGGCTTACCGATAGGCGGGCCTTGAAGCGCTCGCCACTCTCGTGCTCACCTTCTACGTCGAGCCGTATTGTCTTGCCAGTAGATACTTTTTTAAGTTGGCTTTTCAGGGCGTCGGGCGGTGTAGTGCTGACCAAATCAACCAAGGGCATGCACGACAGTTCTTCCATGTCATCGTAACCAAAAAGCTCGCGGTAAGTGTCGTTGGCGTAAATATGCATACCTTCATGGACGTACGCGATAGCGTCTTTCGATCCATTCAACAGCAATTGGCAGCGGCGCTCCGATTCCGTCAACATGTGCTCAAGGCTGCGCTTTTGGCGCCGTATTGAAAGTTGACTGAAAGCCCGTTTGATCGCATGCAGTAGATGTTCGGTTTGATTGGTATCGACCACATCCTCAAGCCCCATGGTCAGGCCGCGAGCCATTTGCTCTGGCGTGTAGCCGTCCGTCAGTCCAATGACGGGGAGGTCTTTGCCACTGTCGCGAATGATGGAAACAGCCGTCGTAGGGTCAACGGTGTCGGCGGCCAGGTGCACACAGGCAACATCAAACACCTGTTCATGGGTGACTTTTTCCAACTCAGCAGCGGACGCTACAAAATGGCTGCGCGCCGCCTGACCGTGGTTGCGCAGCGCACTGAGCAGGGGTTCTGCTTCATTCTGCGTGCGGTGCAACATAATCAGGTTAATACTGTTGGATTCTTCTGCACTCATGTGAATTCTGGTTGCCTTGTTGTTGCTTCGCTGTTGAGTTTGTTAATCGATCGATCAATTGTTCTGACTTTTAGGTTGTACTGAGAACTGATCAGAACGCACGCCACAGAGGGTCTTCTGTCCATTCGGTTTTCTTGGGTTCGGCGGCTTTGTCCAAATTGTTCTGTATCGGCACGATGGAGAACTGACCAACAGCACTGGTCTCGGTGATCTTCTGGGTGAGCCGATACGCATGTTCTTTGCCTTGCCGGTACAATTGAGCCTTTTGTCCGACCTTAATAGCAAGGCGCGGTATTATAACGGATTCTGGCTGCGCGATGGCTTTGATTTCCGGAAGTGCGATGGAGCGCAAAAAATCACTGTGTTTCCCGGTTTTATTGAGCACACGCACAGCACAGGCTTGCGCATTGGGGGAAAGCAGCTCTACACCAATCAAGAGGCCTTCGCCTGGTGCCTTGCGAACCCAGCGAATTAAGCCGATGGTGCGATGTTTTGACCGTTCGTCGCGCACAGCGATAAGCTCGCCCGTCACCAAGTTATTCGGTGTTTCACCCGGCCACTGCAAACAGTAGCCGCGCGGGCTTTTGTCGCGCAATACTGCGCCATATTCGGTGACAGGGGAGACATCAACAAACTCCTCCTCGAGTTTCGCGGTGTCCATTTGAATGGTGGGTATAGCATTCAGGCCCGCATCGAATGAATCTTCCCAGACATCGCGATTAGCCAATTCTGTGCGTGTAGCGCGAGCCGCAAAGCGCTGTTCCGGGTCGTCAACCAATTTAGTGTCACGGTATTGCCGCACATAGGATTCGAATGTCTGGCCACCACTGAGCAATTTGTGCACGGCGGATAAACCCACGGTGACGCCAATTCTCCCTTCGGCCTCTTGGCGGCGGAAGCGGCGCGGTTGTGCGCGATCCCACGCCAAGGCAAGATGGTCAGCCAAGCGGTCGGAGAAGCCATGTACGGCCGGTAATTGCTCGCGTTTTTCTTTGATTGCCCTCACCAGCGCCCGAGTATCGAGGCACAGGGAATCCGGCAGCAGCGTGGTGTATTCGGTGATGTATTGTGGCGCTGAGTCACTGTTTGGCTCGATCAGATAAACGCCATCGGGTGCACGCGCCAGCTTGATGAAACGACTCCAAGTGACGCAGGCACGAAACAAGGGGTCGAGTTCGTGTTTCTGCAACTGGAACGTCTGGGAGGTGCTCAGCAGCAGGGCAGCAAAATAACCTTGTTCAAGGGTGCTGGCTTTGTCTTGCCACGGAAATTCTGTGCGGGCTGTTTCAGCTTTGCGCGCCACTCGGTAGAGCTGATGCAACTCACCCCAGAGGCCTGTAGGGGCGGGCAGGTAAAGGCTCAGGGCGCGCTTCAAATTGGGGAGCAGGGCCCAGGTGCAATGGTGCAGGGCGCGCGCTACGGTTTCTTTGCGCGACAGCGCCCAAGTTGTGCCTGCGTCGAGTGCAACGGACTTGTAGCCGGTGGCGAGCTCCACATGCAGCGCTTGCGCCAAACCGGCTACCTTGCGTTCGGTGTCATCAAGGTTGTACAGACTGTCTAGGTGGCGACGAAAGAGACCGTCAGCAGCGTACTCAACACTGGGGGCGAGTATGTTCAGAAAGGCGAGGCGATCTTGTGGGCTGCTTTTCAGCTGGTTCAGCTCACGCAGAGCACCGTAGAGCCGACGGCCAGTTTCCGCCAAGTTGACCACGGGCAGTTCGCCTACCCAGTCGGTCAGGTCCCGTTCGCGTGCTGCACAGAATGAAAGCGACTTCTGTGTGGCTTCGACAGGCTTTAGATAGGCGGTCGTTTTCTCGGGCATCCATCGTCCTGTGCTAACTGCGTCAGTATTTCGACTAATGATAGTAGTGAACTCAGTGCGGCGCAGGCAACGCTCTGTACTGAGTCCTGACACCCTTAGAGGGTGTCAGGGCAGCCAGGTCTTACTGGGGCGGTCAGGTATTTCCTGTACCAAGCGAGGCACCAAGTAGCCCGCCAGCTGCTCTTTCATCTGATTATGCAATAACAATGCCTCATTGTCCGAAACGGCAAAATGAGCTGCACCACTGACGGAATCCAGTTGGTGCAGGTAGTACGGCAGCACACCGAGCTGCATGAGGCGTTGCGATAACTCAGCTTGCGTCATCAAATTGTCGTTTACGCCACGCAATAAAACCGCTTGGTTCAATAATATGACACCGGCGGCGCGCAATGCGTTCAGCGGTTGCGCCAAGACTTCAGGTAGCTCTTGTGCATGGTTGCTGTGCAGCACCAACACGGTTTGCAAGCGCGTGCTGGTCAGTAACCTCTGGAACTCCGGTGTCAGGCGATCCGGTAAGACAATGGGTAAGCGACTGTGAAATCGTACAGTGGTCAGACTGGAAATGCCAGCCAGACTTGTTAGCCAGTTTTGCATGCTACGATCATTCAGCATCAGCGGGTCGCCGCCACTGAAGATCACTTCGTTCACCTCGGGATGTGCGCTCAGGTAGTCGAGAATGGCGGCGCGCTCCTTAGCGCCCATGCGATGACCTTCGTAAGGGAAGTGGCGGCGAAAGCAGTAGCGGCAGTGAATGGCACAGGAACCCGTGGGTACGAGTAAGACGCGCGAACGGTACTTATGAATCAGTCCCGGCAGCGGAGAAGCCTCGCGCTCTTGCAATGGGTCGGCACTGAAGCCAGGAACATCGACTTGTTCGGTCGCCCAGGGCAGAATCTGTTGCAACAGGGGGTCATGCCAATCGCCGGGCGTGATCAAGCTGGCAAAGTGGCGCGTGGTGCGCACCGGAAAGCCAACCGCCAGCATGTTCGCCAGGGGAGCGGGCGGTTCGCTTAAACCACAGGCGTCGAGCAGTGCGGACAGGTCTTGAATCATTTCCGTAAGCTGGTGCTGCCAGTCATTTTTTTCTGTCGGGACTGACTGCACAGCAATGGGTTTTCCGGTTATCATAGGCGGCTGAATTCTCACTGCATCGATTGCCCTGCCGGGGGTCGCTGCTATTTACGGACGGAAGATCTATGGCAAGCTATTCTACCAACGAATTTCGTGGCGGTCTTAAAGTATTGTTGGAAGGTGACCCTTGCAGCATCATTGAGAACGAATACGTTAAACCCGGTAAGGGTCAGGCATTTAACCGCGTGAAGCTGAAGAACCTAAAAACAGGTCGGGTTTGGGAGCGTACGTTCAAGTCGGGTGAAAGCCTTGAGGGCGCTGACGTCATCGATCTGGACATGGAATACATGTACAGCGATGGCGAGTTTTGGCATTTCATGAAAACCGATGGCTCCTATGAGCAGTATGGCGCCAACGCGGATGCCATTCGTGACGTTAAAGACTGGTTAAAAGAGCAAGAGCGCTATACGGTGACGCTCTGGAACGATGCCGTATTGACGGCAGCGCCACCGAACTTTGTCGATCTGCAAATTGTAGAAACCGACCCAGGTGTGCGTGGTGACACCGCTACTGGCGGCACCAAGCCGGCCAAATTGACCACAGGCGCTGTGGTTAAGGTGCCTTTGTTCATTGATAATGGCGAAGTAATTAAAGTAGATACCCGCTCTGGTGAATACGTTTCGCGCGCGAAACAGTAAAAACCCCTTTTCATCTCTGTGGTTTTTAGGCCTCCAGTCTTCTAGGAGCGTTTGTTATGAGCGATTGGCAGCCTACGGCGCCACGCGAACACTTAAAAGCCCGCGCTGCCACCTTGGCCGCAGTGCGGGCTTTTTTTGCGGCGCGGGAGGTGCTCGAAGTCGAAACACCGCTGCTCAGCAGTGCGATGAACAGCGACCCGAACATCGAGTCAATTGTTGCCAGCCAGCTAGGCCGCCAGTATTACCTCAATACCTCGCCTGAATTCCCCATGAAGCGCCTGTTGGCGGCGGGTTATGGGGCGATTTTTCAGCTGTGCAAAGTCTTTCGCGCCGGTGAGTCCGGCCGACGGCACAATCCCGAATTCACCATGTTGGAGTGGTATCGCCCAAGCTTTGACGAAGTCGCCATGATGGATGAAGTTCATGCGCTATTGGCGGAGTTAATTCCTAGCTTGCCACGGCAAACCTTAAGTTATCGCGAGGCCTTCATGCAATATGCGGGCTTTGATCCGCATGCGATTGAGTTGGGCGATTTGCAAGCCCGTTCTCAAGCGCGTTTGGCATGGCACAGCGCGGTGCGTAACGAAATGCTGGATTTGTGGTTGGCGCAGGTTGTGGAGCCCGCTTTGCCGTCAGATAGGTTGGTGTTTATCACGGATTGGCCGCCGAGTATGGCGGCGCTGGCGCGCATTGAGACGGACGCGCTAGGTGTGCGCATTGCACGCCGCTTTGAGGCGTTCTATCAAGGCATGGAAATGGCGAACGGCTATTTCGAGTTGTTGGATGCTGACGAGCAGCAAGAGCGTTTTCAGCAGGATGTGCGACAGCGTGAGCGTAGCGGTCAGGCCATTGGTCCGCTGGACGAACGGCTGGACCAAGCGATGCGCGCTGGCTTGCCGAGCTGTGCCGGAGTAGCCATGGGCTTTGATCGTTTGATGATGGTATTGTTGCAGGAGGGCGATATTGGGCGGGTGATCAGCTTTACCACCGATCGAGCGTAGGAACGCAGCACATATTTCATACGAGCATGCGCGAAGTTTTCGGCCAGAGGTCTGGCCGTTTGCATCAGTTCCGTGCGAAGCGATTCGCCAGCGAAGCCAGTTTCTCGTTCAAACGCGCTTCTTTTTCTTCTGGCGTTTCCGGCTTCTGTTCTTTTTGCGCTACCGGCTTGGCATCCGCGGGAGCAGGCTTCTTCGCTGCAGGCTTACCGGGTTTCTTGCCATCCGCCGGTTGGGCTGGGCGGGGTTTCTTGGCACGGGGTTTGGCGTCAGCCTGTCCTGCTTTACGCCGCGCATCGCGCTTAGCTTTGCGGCGTTCTTCAATCTCTGCCACCCGCGTTTTAGCGTGTTCGGCGTCTTCAGGCTTCACCTCACCGGCTTCACCTTTTAAACCATAGCGTGCGCCACCAGCCGCGACGGCCTTGATGTACGACAGCTGTTGCACGTAGAAATTTAACGCGCGGCGAATTTTTGTTTTGGAAAACTTACCGTCTTCCGCCAGGCTCACATGAATATTGATTTGCAGCGGTTTGGGGGCGCGCAAATTAAATAATTCAGGGTATTGCTCCGCCAGCAATTCAAACGCTGCCCGATTCGGGTGAATTTTTGGCGCCTGCTCAACAGGGGCTTGTACTTCTTCGCTGGCAGCGGGTGCGGTTGGCTCGGCTACCTCAGCAGTTTTTTGGTCGGTCACAGCGTACTCGTATGGTGGAATCAAACAGAGCGCAGCATAGCGATTCGGTGCGCCAGACTCAAGGGTTCAGGCCGCACTAGCGTCGATTTTATCTGCACATAGGTGGTTTCGTGGTCAGTTTTTACGTTGTGCCATGGTTTGGCCCAAGCGCACAGCGTGGCCTGCCTGCATATTGGGCTGCCAATCCCAGGCTTGGTCTGTGGTCAGTACGACAATGGTCGAACCCAGTAAAAAGCGGCCCAGTTCGTCACCTTGCTTCAGTACGGGGGCATCTGCACCATAGTGCCAAGTACGGATGTCGCCGGACTGCGGGGCGACCGTGCCAGCCCACGTTGTGGCGATGCTGGCGACGATCATAGCACCGACGAGCACCACAGCGATGCTGCCGTGCGCGGTATCAAATTCGCAGACCACGCGCTCGTTAAGCGCGAACAAGCCGTTTACTCGCTCTGTCGTGGCGGGGTTTACACTGTACAGTTTGCCAGGTACGAAGGTCATGCGCGTCAGCGTGCCATCGCAGGGCATGTGGATACGGTGGTAATCTTTAGGCGACAAGTAAATGGTACTGAACAAACCGTTATCGTATTCCGTCGGCTGGTCAGCATGACGTCCTAGCAGCGCCTGGGTCGAGTAGTCGTGCCCCTTGGCTTGAAAAATACGGCCTGCGGCAATAGGGCGAGACTGGCTGACCGCGCCATCCACCGGGCAGATCAACACTTGGTCATTGGCGGTAAATGGGCGCGCATCGGGCTTGAGCGCTCGGGTAAAGAAATGATTAAAGCTGGTGTAACTTTGTAAGTCAGGGTTTGCGGCTTCCGCCATGTTCACCCCGTAGCGCCGGGCAAACCAGCGAATCACCGGCTGCGCGAGCCAGCGCCGCTCACTGTGGGCGACCTTTCCGACAAGACGACTCAGGGCGTGTTGCGGTAGAATCTTTTGCATAATGACAAACAGGGCGTCCGACATGAACGGGGTCCTTGTAAAGACTGGAATCAAGATGGTGAAGAAGGGTACTTATTTATTGCGTAGCACGCCAGCATTGAACGCTGTGGCCATTGGCAAATACGCAGAAGGTAGCGCATGACGGAGCAATTAAACACACCACGGCTCAGGTTGCAGAGGGCCTGCGAGGAGCACGCAGAAGCTCTGCAGGCGTATGTGTTAGCGAACCGAGGCTACCTCCAGCCATGGGAGCCGGCGCGTGAAGCCGAGTATTACTCGTTGTCCCACTGTCGACAGCGTTTAAGACACATGCAATCAGAGGCCGAACACGGTCGGGCATTGTCATGGATGGTGCATCCGGCCGGAGAATCCCGTATTGTCGCCACCGTGCAATTGACGGGCATTACGCGTGGTTTCTTTCAGGCGACCTATTTGGGTTATGGACTGGACCAGACCATGCAGGGTCAGGGCTACATGCACGAAGCACTGCAAGCAGTTTTGACCCACGCTTTTACCGAGCTTAAGTTGCATCGGGTGATCGCTAACTACATGCCGCGTAATCACCGCAGTGCCGCGGTGCTAGAGCGCCTAGGTTTTTTGCGTGAAGGCTTGGCACAGCGTTACCTTAAAATTAATGGCCAATGGGAAGACCATGTATTGACCTCACTGATTGCCGAAGACTGGCAGCGCCTGCAACAGGATGCTCATTCGCATGGCTAAGCGTAAACTGACCAAGCAGCAACAAGCGCGCATTCGTCATACACAGAGCGAGCGCCAGCGCCGCACCGAGCGTAAATCCAGTCAGGCTGAGCAGCAGTTGGAGGAGGGATCAGTCGGGCCCGAGCAAGCCGGTGTGGTGCAGGCTCACTATGGTGCGACGCTGGCGATAGAATGTCCCGCAGATGGCTTGGTGTACCGTTGTTATCAACGCGCCAACTTACCAGCCTTGGTGACCGGTGATCGGGTAACCTGGTGCGCGGGTAAAGAGCAAACCGGCGTGGTAGTGGCCTGTGAAGACCGCCGAAGCCTGCTGGTGCGGCCGGATATGCGCGGCCAATTGCGACCGGTCGCGGCTAATATTGATCAAATCATGATTGTGTTCTCCAGCCTGCCCGCAACGCCGTTGGCGCTGTTGGATCGTTATTTGGTGGCCGCTGCACTGTCGAACATTGAACCGGTATTGGTGTTGAATAAGTCGGACTTGCTAACGCGTGACGATCCTTACCGAACGTATTTGGCCGAATATGAAGCGCTGGGCTATCGCACGCTGTTGTTGAGCGCTTTGGCGCCCTTACAAGAAACTTTAGTGCCGGAGCTGCGTGAGAAAACCACGGTGTTTGTTGGGCAGTCCGGGGTTGGAAAGTCATCGCTGATTCGCCAGTTGCTGGGCGACGAAGACATTGTGATTGGCGATATTTCCGACGCCACGGGTAAAGGCAAGCACACCACCACCACCGCCATGCTGTACCACATGCCGCAAGGCGGTGATTTGATCGACTCGCCGGGCATTCGTGAATTCGGGTTGTGGCACGTGCCGCCGGATCAGGTTATGCAGGGTTTCCCTGATTTGTTCGCCTACAATGGTCTGTGTAAGTTCCGCGATTGTAAGCACCAGGATGATCCCGGTTGTGCCATACAAGCAGCAATTGATGAGGGGGCGGTGATGGGGCGACGATTGGACAGCTATCACAGCATTTTGGCCTCATTAGCTGAGGTGAGTGGCTATCGCCGTTACGAGTAGAAAAGAGGAGGATGGCATGACCGTGCAGCGTTTTGACGATCTTGAAACGGCGCGCACCACACTGATTGAGCTGCTGGGTGAAGCCCGCCATGAGGTCTTTGTCGCGTCCTCAACGTTACCACGCACATTGTTTGATGACTTGCAGGTCATCGACGCGCTTAAGCGGTTTGCCCTCAGCAGTCCGCACGCGCGGGTGCATCTGCAAATCGCCGACATCCGGCATTGGCGCACCGATGGTCATCGCTGGTTACCCTTGATTCAACGCATTCCCAGCCGTTTCGAGTTTCGTACGTTAGTCGAGGATTACTGGGCGCGTAACGGGTTTACCGAGCACTTCGTCTTTGCTGACCGCAGCCTAGCGTGGTGCTGCCAGACGGAGCACCCGCTGCTCGGGTTCTGCAATCACGAAGACCCCCAGAACGTGAAAATCTGGCGCGACGCCTTTGCGGCTCGGGCGCGGTTCGCGGCCGAGCCGTCGGTGCTGCGTAGGTTATAAACCATGCTCAGCTAAATGCAGCACGGGTGCAGTAACATCTTGCAGGTCCAGGACTACCTTTAGTTCAGTGTCTTCGCTCATCCGAAACACCATCAGCGTGCCACGTTCGCTCAGCACTTCGTCGGTTGCCAGTTGCAGTGGCCCACCGGTGCGAGCGAACTGCACGCCGTTGCTGCCGCCAATGCGCAGGCGGTGGAAACCTTCCGGCACTAGCAGTGTCATTTCATAGCGGCCATTACCGATAAAGCGCAGCTCATGCTCGGCGGCCGTGGTGTCCATTCCCGTGAGCGAACCTTGCAAGTACAGACGTGTGCCACCCAATGGCGGCATCAGGCTGGGGTCCTTGCGCGCCACCGGCATGCCGCGCCCCTGAGCGCCCTGCTGTGGTTGTTCAAGCACCACAGTAGACAGTGGCGGAATGACGAAAGCATCGTTTTCGTGGGCGATGTCGTGTAACCGAGTGTCGGCGCTGTTTTGCTGTATCGGGTGCACTGTGAAGCCTGGAGCGCGCAGCGTGCGAGCGTGCGGACTGACGTTAACGATCACCATCATGGCGTCACGTTCGGGGTCTAAGTCAGTGACGCCTTGACCATCGTGCAGCGTCATGATGATCAAGCCGGGCACCTGATTCGCGCCGGTATTGCGGAAATCCACTCGACTCATCACATCGTGCTGGGTACGCAGGCGGAACAGCGGGCTGCTTTGGCGAATCTGCATAAACTCGCGGAACAGTTCACCACTTAGGGCAATGTGCTCCGGTGTCGGCGCGGCATCGGGGTCGGTGATGATCTGTTGAATCAACGGCCAGTTTGCCACGTCTTTTTCCTCGGACGGCAGGCCGATGTTCCAGTTGTGCGTGGCACCGGTCCAGTCAATGCGATTAACCCAGTCGCCACTGTCGTAGCTGTCGCGTTCCATGGACTTCGAACGCAATAGATCGGAACCAGCGTGAAAAAACGGAATGCCCTGACTCAGCATCGGCAGGCTGAGGCCAACCACTTGCATACGCACTCGGTCATCGGTACTGACGCCACGCGCAATGCGGTATTGATTGTTGTCCCACAGGGTTTGGTTGTCGTGCTTAGAGACGTAGTTGATGACTTCTTGCGGGTCGAGCGCGTAGCCCGCTGGCGCACCGCGGTAATCGTAGTCTCGACCGCGCAACAGTAAGCCTTCATGGTTTACCAGTTGGAAGTTTTGCAGGTTGGCGGCCATGCCTAGACGGATCAAATCGGTCAGGTGCAGCAGTTCTTGGCGTGCATGGTCGTCGGCGGGGCGCAGCTCATTGGGGTAAAAATACAGCCCGTTGCCGAACCCTTGGCTGATGCGTAAGCCTTCTTGTTCGTCGAACGGTGAGCCACCACGCACGGCGTCACGCAGACGGTCTGAAAAGGTGCCAATGCCTGTGCCCGGCATGTTCCATTGCGTGGCGTTAACGCCGCGCTGATTATTGGCGACTTCACCAAAATCCCAGCCTTCGCCATAAAAATACACATGTGGCCGCACATTGCGCACCGCGACCAACGAACGCATCACTTCTTCGCGCATGTGGTGGCCCATCAGATCAAAGCGGAAGGCGTCGATGTGGTAATGCTCGGCCCACAACACCAATGAGTCCGTCATCAGTTTTTCCATCAGGCGATGCTCGGTCGCGGTGTTCATACAGCAGGTCGAGGTCTCTACTGCGCCGCTGTCCGGGTTACGCCGGTGATAATAGCCTGGCACCACTTTGTCGAGCACCGATTTGGGGTGCAAGCCAGCGGCATTGGTGTGGTTGTACACTACGTCAACCACGACGTTGAAACCCATGTCATGCAGCGCTTGCACCATTTGGCGGAATTCAAGAATGCGTGTCATGCCATTCGGGTCGGTGGCAAAGCTGCCCTCCGGCGCATTGAAATGCAGTGGGTCGTAGCCCCAGTTAAAGCTGTCGTGGTTGCGAATCAACTGCATAACCGCTTGGGCGTCCGCCGTACTGGGATCAAAATCGCCCAGAATGTCCATGATCAAGCGGTCACTGGTGCAGTAGTCGGCGAACGGACTGGCGGCAGCTGCCGGGTTGATGTCACACAGGCGTGCAAAGGTGTCATTGATGTTCACCACCTGCGCCGCATCTTCATTGATGGTGGCAATGTCGAAGGTCGGCATCAGGTGAACATGGGTGAGCCCGGCGTCGCGCAGTCGTTGCAGGTGCTGTACGCTGGCTCGTTCGGCCTCGGTAAAGGCCAGATATTTGCCGTTGTATTCAGGCGTTCCGTGTTGATCGGCCACGCTGAAATCACGAACCTGCACTTCGTACAACACGATGTCTTCCGGTACCGCGACTACATGGTCGGTGCGATTGTCTGCCCAACCGTCAGGGGTGATGTCTGGGTGGTCCAGATACACCACTTGCGAAAAGAGGCTGTTGGTGGAGAGACCCTGACTGTATGGATCGGTAACGCGAAACGTCTCAATCCGGCGCGTATCCGGGTGGTAAGTGGTGACCTCATAGCGATAGAAGGTGCCGTGTGGTGCTTCACGACTGAGATGTGACCAGACGCCGCTGGTGGGGTCTTCGCGCAAGGGGTAACGCTCAAGCAGCTGCAATTCGTCGTCGTACAGGTACAGGCTAACACGTTGTGCGGTGGGTGCCCACAGCTGGAAAACCGTCCCGGAATTGAACGGCAATGCGCCTAAGGTCTTTTGTTCAGCGCGGTTGGCGTACAGAGCGTCGATTACCCCAGGGGTTTGTACTTGAGTAGCGCTTTCTAACCGTCCCTCTAGATCGAAGGTGCCGACCACCAATTGGCCTTTAAGCCATTGCTTGGCATTGATGTGGTTAGGCATTGTCCAAGCCTTGCGCTCAGCCAGATGCGGAAACTGGCGAGCGATGGCCTCCGGCATCGGTTTCCAGCTCAGCGTCACGCTGTCGGCCGCGCCACGAATAACTCGGCTGACCTCGTCTACCTCCAAACGTGCGATGGGGGAATAGAATAATCGTACTTCGGCGGCGGCACCCTCATCAAACACCAAGGTATTGGGTGCCACCCAGTGTGCTGCGGCGCCTTCTATTTCAATGGGGGGTGCCACTACGGCCTCGGAGTAGAGATTGCTGACCCCTTGAAAGGTAAAGACATCCTGGCCGAATCGGGCGCGGGAAAAATGGTGATCGAGCCCGCCAAGGTCTTTGTCATCGCCTTTATGGACGATGAACATGAAATCCGACCACTCGGTGGTGTTCATATCCACGATGTAATAGGCACCGTAGGTATCGGAGATGCCAGAAGGCAGTTGGGGGGCCGACCAAAGAGTACCACCGATCGATAATTCCCCAGCGACTTGTGAGCGGCTGTCATCGTCCCACAAGTGCAGGCCCCAGCCGTCGTAATCACCGTCGGCGCGGTTGTAATAGATCACGGCTTCGTTAGGGAAGGGTTCATACAGGCCTGCAATACGTGGTAAGTCACTGGCCCAAGCAGGCACGACAAACAGTAGGGACAGTAAAATCAGTAGAGGGCGTACACGGGTCATTCCTGGCTCCATTGTTATTCTTTGACAGCGCTTGCCAGCATAATGCACTACGATGACGGTTGCATGGCTGAATTTGCGCAAGGGTTGAAGAGCGCGACTGGCGGCCAGCAGGACTAACCCGTAAACTGTGGCCATTGAACCAACAACGTGAGCAGCATGAACAAAGATACCAACTTAGTCTGGATAGACCTTGAAATGACAGGCCTTGATCCGGAGAAAGAGCGCATCATTGAGATCGCGACTATAGTGACGGATGCCGATTTGAACATTCTGGCCGAAGGTCCTGAACTGGTGATCCATCAGCCCAAAAGCCTGCTCGATGCGATGGATGAGTGGTGTGTAAAACACCATGGCGAATCCGGACTGACGCAACGGGTGATAGAAAGCTCCATCAGTGATGCCGAGGCGGAAGCGCAAACGTTGGCTTTTTTGCAGGAGTGGGTCACCCCCGGTAAGTCACCGTTGGCGGGTAACACCATTGGGCAAGACCGCCGTTTTTTGGTGAAATACATGCCAAAGTTAGAAGCCTTTGTGCACTATCGTAACTTGGACGTCTCGACGCTGAAAGAGCTGGCGAAACGGTGGAAGCCCGGCATCATCGACGGCTTTAAAAAGCACAACTCGCACCGTGCGCTGGATGACATCCGTGAAAGCATTGAAGAGCTGCGCTACTACCGCGAACACTTCATTCAGGCGTGAGCCATTGCCGGTGAGCGGTTGCGCCACAGTGCAACCAGCGCCAGCACAAGCAATGTCCAAAAACCGCTGGCCGGCATCAGCACACAGCCTATGCCGGCACTCACTAAGCTCATGACAATGACGGGTTGCCCGACAGCCTGCTGGTTATGCCACAGTGCGGCGCTCACCGTGAGCAGTGGCAAGCTGAACATGAGAAACCAAAAGGCCACTGCGGTGTTTAGATTGTCTGGATTGAGACTGGCAAACACGCCCGCTCGGGCGATCTCGCCCAGTTCCGACCAAAAAATAAATACCCCTAAAGAAAAGTGTGTGAGAGCGATGGCCAGTAGCCATTGTGCATAACGGTGTGCAGTCATTTCTTCACCTCTATGATTGTTTAATTCTTGATCATCATAAATTGAGCGCGCTCAATGAGCAAGCTCAATTTTATTAAAGATGGCTGGGCGTGGTATAGAAAAGCCTCTAGAATGACCGAATGAATCGAGATAAGAAGAAACAAGCAACCCGCCAGAGTTTGTTGCATGCAGCGCAACAGTTGTTCCGCGAGCACGGCTATGACCACGTCAGTACCCGCGATATTTCAGTCGCTGCTGGGGTAAGCACGGGGACACTGTTTGCGCACTTCAAAGACAAGCACGAACTGACCAAGGCTTTATTTCTGCAGGAGTTGGATGAGCTGCTTGCGCACCAGACAGCGTCCATGGTCGAGCGCGGTTCAGGGTTGGCCTATTTTGAACAATACACCCAACTGCTCTATACCTATTACGATCAAGATCGGGCGTTGTCGGTCGCCTTGTTGCAACAAGCGCTGTTTGAACAAGACTACTATGGCGCGCAGATGGCTGATTTCTTGGCTGCCGTGGCTGATCGGCTGGCGGTTGAACTGCCCGATTGCTCAGACGCACAACGCAGCTTGGTGGCGCAAGCGTGGATGGGCTTTTACTTCCAGTACCTGTTCCACGGGTTGAGCAGTGCTGCGCCAATGATGGAATGGCACACACAACTGATGAGTCGGTGTGAGGCTATGTTGGACTTGCTGCGCTAGTGCGTGGTGAACCCATGGCGATCTTAATTTTAAAAAAAAGGATAAACAAATGAACATCGTGTTGTTGGATATGAGTGTGCGCACCTTGATAGCCATTTTGGTGGGTGGGTTGGCTAACTTTATGTTGGGTGCCCTGTGGTATATGGCATTGTTTCAGAAACAGTGGGTGTCGGCGACCGGCCGCGGTGTCGAAGAATTTGAAGGTAAGTCTCCCGGTGCAGAAATGCTATTGACCCTGGTCGGTGCTTGGCTATCGGCTGCCGTGCTGGTGTGGATATTCCAAGCGCTCGGCGGGAGCAGTGTGGTGGATGGCATGGTACTGGGTTTGGCACTTGGTATCGGTGTGGCCTTGGTTGAGAACGCCAAGAAAGCGGTGTACAACTTTGATGACCGCACAAAACCATGGGCCCTAATGGCTGTCGATGGTGGCTATGCCGTGGCAGGGTTGATGGTGACGGGTGCGGTGGTGTCGTTCATTCTCTAACAGCAGTTATAGCGCATTAATGACGAGGCTATTGACTAGACATAGTATTTCCTATCAGTAGATTAAGTTACGTCTATTAATCTAGTTACTTTATGATACCGGTTGTTTGAGTGCGCAGCAGTAGGAAGCAAAAAGTGACTTGGTTACTGTGCAGTAAGGGTAAGAGAGGTTAGGGTGGGTAAACGTACCCTGCGTTTCAGGCCTTGCGTCGCGAGATTGAGGATATATCGCCGCGCATGCACGCTCAGACGTTACGCCACTTGGAAAAAGATGGCGTGGTGAGTCGGCATGTCTATCCCACCGTGCCGCCACGCGTGGAGTACAGCATGACACCGTTAGGGCGGTCGTTTTTTAGTCCGCTGCAACATCTGATTAAGTGGGCGGATGAACATCATGATCAGGTACGACAGGCGCGGGATGCTTATGTTGCACCCGAGAGCCATGAGGCGCTTTAATAGCCTCTGTTAGAAACAAAGGAATTCACAACGTATTAAGGAGAAGAAGTGCGTTTATTATTGAAGGACGTGCGTCGGTGTGCGATTAAATACTCCCTGCTTGTGGGGTTGCTGGTTCTGCAAGGGTGTGGCATGTATGTCGATGGCAAACGGTTCCAAACCATTGAGGATGTTCGGGCCGTTTACGGCATTGAGTCCACGGTTAGGGTAACTCAAAAACTGGGTGGACTAGTGCTTCATACGTTGCATTACTATGAGGACGAGCAATTGGCCTTCGTGAGTGATGCGCGTTCCGGTCGGCTCTGTGATGTTTCGAAAGCGGTGACCCTACCCCAAAACGTCAAATGTCCAGATAGCTGGTTGATAGCCAAAAAAGTGTTTTGAGCACGTTGATGGAGGGAGCGCTATGAAACTGTGTTTACTGTTGGCGGTATCAGTGGCTTTGTGGTTCCTGATGGATACTCAATCTGACAGTCTGCTGCGCGGGTTGCTGTTGCCGCTTTTGTTTTCACTGCTGGTGGTTTACACCGTGAGCCAGGTGATGTCGTTGTTGCCAGATTGGTTTAATGGAGGGCATGGGGGTGACGGACAAGGCTCGGGTGGCGATGGCCTCGGTTAAAAGGCCAGCCGCTTACGCTTAATTGGAATGAATTATTTCGACCGATAAGCACGCAACCCACCGTTGATGTAGCGCACGTTCTTGTAACCCATATTCTTTAAGGCTGCGGCTGACAAGGCGCCACGGTTGTTCGCGTTGCAGTAGCAGAGAATGGTGGCGTCCAGATCAGGAATCTCACCTTCCACGTTCATTTCCAACTTGCCGCGACTGATGTTGATCGAGCCTGCAATGTGATCGGCGTCGTGTTCTTCTTTGTCGCGAATGTCGAGTAGCACCGCGCCTTGTGTTACCAGGTCATCAACTTGTTCCGGTGTTACGTCGCTGACTTGCGCACGAGCTCGGTCGGCCATTGCTTGAAACTTTTCGGTGTAAGCCATCGTCATCTCCAACTTAATGTATTAGTTAATCATAATATAAGTAATATCTAAAGTAAATGGACATGGTTACAAAAATTCAAAAGCAGAGGCCGGACTTAATCAAGTCAGCGAGTAACCGATTGCTCACTAACCTCAGGGTGGTAGGATGTAGCCATTGAATATCTGGGTGCCCTAGCATGAACCACGAACAACCGAAAAACCCTCTGCACGGCCTCACCCTTGAGGCCATCGTTGTTGCACTGGAGGCCCACTACGGTTGGGACGTACTGGGGCAAAAAATCAATATTAACTGCTTTAAAAGTGATCCATCGGTGAAGTCCAGCCTTAAGTTCTTGCGGCGCACGCCATGGGCGCGAGCGCAAGTTGAGCAACTGTATATAGATACGTTTTCCAACTAGGTCATTAATTTCCTAATATCACGAACTCTGTGATCACTTGACGTGTAGGCACTGCCAATACGGTTTCTGGAGATGTTTCTGTGGGATTCCAAGCAATACATGAGCGCGCGCTGGCGCGCAAAGGCGGCCATGCAGGTTTGCAGGCATTGTTACCAGACGTAGCCACGTCGGAAGAATTGGTGAGCGTCGGTGACGACCGCTATTTATCAGCCCTGACTCAGTGTGTGTTTAAAGCGGGCTTTGTATGGCGAGTGATCCGTAACAAATGGCCGGATTTTGAAGCGGCGTTTGAAGGCTTCGTGCCGCGTTATTGGCAGCAGGTGCCACCCAGCGTGCTGGAAAACCTAGGTAAGGATGAGCGCGTGGTGCGCAATATGCAAAAGATCAATACCGTGCCTCATAACGCGCGCATGATCGTCGATGCTTCACGCGAGTTTGACGGTTTTGGGCGCTTTCTGGCGCAATGGCCATCGGATGATCAGGCTGGGTTGCAACGTTGGTTCAAGAAGAACGGCGCGCGCCTTGGCGGTGCCACACCGCAGTATTTTTTACGCCAAGTCGGCTGGGACGGCTACATACTGTCCAATGACGTCGTTGCCGCACTGAAACGCGAAAAAATTCTGGACGCAGCACCCTTCAGCCAGAAAGGCTTACGTCAGGCGCAAGCCGCTTTTAACGAATGGCATGCGGAAACCGGTTTACCCTTCAGTCATCTGTCGCGCATTCTTGCGTGCAGCATAGACGATTAACTAGATCAGGCGCAGTAAGGAACTCTTCATGTACATACCTAAGGCCATGAAAATGGTTGATCTCGCGGCACAACATGACTTTATTGATGCCCACGGGTTTGCTGCGGTGGTTTCCGCTGACTTGCAAGCGACGCATCAGCCGTTGGTGCTGCATCGAGAAGAGGGCAAATTGGGTACGCTGTATGGGCATTTTGCGCGCGGCAATCCGCATTGGGAAAACCTGGACGGCCAAGACGCCCTGGTTATCTTCAGTGGCCCGCACGCCTATATCTCGCCAACCTGGTACGCTGCCAAGCCCAATGTGCCGACGTGGAATTACGCCGCCGTGCATGTCACCGGGCGGGTGTCCTTGTTAAATGCCGAACAAACCCTAGCGGTGGTGGAAGACACAGTACGCCAATACGAGCCTGACTTGTTGGCAGAGCGCACGGTGATTACCGACGCTTACCGCGATAAATTGCTGCCCGCGATCGTCGGGTTCCGGCTTGAGATCACGCAGCTCGAAGGCAAGCAGAAGCTGGGGCAGCAGCGTTCGACGGCCGATCAACGCGGCGTGTTTGCCGCCCTCAGCGGCTCGAAGCGACTGGATGACCAAGCGCTAGCGGCCTATATGGCGGCGACCGGTTTGGGTACAGGAGAGGTGTGATGGGGCCGGTCAAAGTCATTGCCTTCGACGCCGACGATACACTGTGGCACAACGAACACCTGTTTCGCCAAGTGCAGGCGGAATTCAAGGCGCTGTTGGCACAGTATCACAGCCCAGACTGGATCGCTGCGCGACTCTATGAGACGGAAATAAAGAATCTGCCGCATTACGGCTATGGCGTAAAAGCCTTTGCGCTGTCGATGATCGAAACGGCGGTCGAGTTGACCGAAGGTCGAATTACCGGTACTGACATACAGCACATTCTGAATGCCGCCCGTACCATGCTGACGGCGGACGTGCGTTTGCTTGACGGGGTGACCGACACGTTGGAGACGCTGTTTCCGTACTACCTTATGCTGGTCATTACCAAAGGCGATTTGTTAGATCAGCACGCTAAGCTGGCGCGTTCAGGCCTGGCGCCGTATTTTGCTCATATCGAAGTGGTCAGCGAAAAGAACGCGGAAACCTACGATGCGTTATTGCAGCGCCATGGCGTAGCCGCGAAGGATTTTTTGATGGTCGGTAATTCGATGCGCTCGGACATCCTACCCGTGCTTGAATTGGGCGCGCAGGCGGTCTATGTGCCACATAGCCTGACATGGGAGCACGAAGAGGCGGCAGCACCCCTGCCGGACACGCCGGGTTTTCATCAGATTGCCCGTATTGCTGAACTCGCAGGTCTGCTCCGAATAAGCAATTAAAGCCGACCGCTAGGGCAGGCGTGGCCCAAGGTGGCGTATGAGCATCAGGCCCAAGGGCGCCGTGAACAAAATAGCAATCACCGCCAGCGACAAGATGACTTCCCCGCCTGCAATCCCCAGGCTCAGTGGCACCGCTCCCAAGGCCGCCTGCACGGTCGCCTTGGGGACATAGGCCGCAGCGCAGAACCAGCGTTCAAGCCACGACAATCGTGCGTCTAAGCCAGTGGCGATCAAGACTCCCAATGTCCGTGCCAGTAAACCACCGACGATCACCAGTACGCCGAGCAAGCCCGTTTCCAGCGCCACACTGGGGTTTACCTGCAAGCCGATGAAAACAAACAGGGCGATTTCCGCTGGAATCCAGAACTTCGCCAGTTTGACCGCCACTTCATTGGCCACCGGTTCGGCGCGTTCCAGCAATATGATGCCAATGGTCATGACGGCCAGCAGAGACGCCAGTGACAACCAGTCGCCCAGTGCGACCACGACGATGCTGACCATCACAATCAACATGGCCTTATCGGTGGCGCGAATCTTCTCGTAGTGGCGTTGCAGCCACCACGCCAAGGCCAAGCCCACGGCTGCGCCCAGTAAAATGCCGCCGAGCACGGACAAGGGCACCAAGCCCAGTGTTCCCAGCGCTGAGTTAAGCCCGTCTGGTGAGGTACCTGCACTGCTGACCATGACCAAAAAGGCGGCAAAAAACGTGATGGCGATGACATCGTCAACTGAGGCGCCAGCCAGCACCATGGCGGGCAGATGGTTTTTCTGGCCGTGTCCTTCCGCTTGCAGCTTGAGCATGGTGGGCACCACGACGGCTGGACTGACCGCCGCAAGCATCCATGCGGCTAAGCCAGCGACCAGCCAATCAAGGCCAAAGATCAGATGCAGCAGCGGCATCAAGGCCAAGGCTTCTAGGGTACAAGGAATGACCGCCAGCAACAGCGCGGTGCGGCCAACTTTGGCGAGAACACGGCGACGGAGCCCCAGCCCGGCGCGCAGCAGAATGATGATCAGGGCCAAGCCCTTAATGAAGGGTTCGATATCCCACGCCAGCGGCGGCACAGCATCCAGTGCAAAAATGCCCCATAACAGACCAAATACCAGCATGCCCAGAATGCCAGGTAGGCGTGCGGTCTGCGCCAGACGCGACGCGGCCCAGCCACCGGCTAACACCAAGGCAACGAACAGGCTGAAGGAGAGGGCATCCATGGTGTGGTGAATCCTGTGCCGGAGAAGGAGGTTAGGGGAACAGCTGTACTATACCGGACTCGCCGTTCATGTCACCCACCACCCATATTTGCTCGAAGGGATGCGCCTCGGGCAGCGTGACGTGGTGCAAATTGGCTTCGAGATCGATCCGTGTCCACAGAGGGTTGGTATTGCGCAACACCAGCCAAACACGGTCGCTGTGGTACGTCTTTTCCGCCTTACTGGCGAGGATGGTGTTAAGCGCGGCGAGTAAGCGTTGACTGATGGGTACGTCCAGCAGGCGATGCAGCGCTTCTATCGTGCGCTGATTGATTTCACGCTTGTGGATTAAAATGGCTTCGGCTTCGCTGCCGTACAGGTGAGCGATTTCAAGGTCGAGTTTCTCTCCCTCTAAATAGCAGGAAACATCCGGCTTGCGCGGCTCGTTGTGCCAGATGTGCCGCATGGGCACGCCAAATTGCCGTTCATACAAGCGCATGAACAGCTTGGCGGCTTCGTGTTCGAGGTCGAGCTTTTCTTGCGCGCTGGTGGTCATAGGCTGGACGTCAACTGCTTGCCTTGTATCTCATCATAGTGAGCGTAATGCGCGACGGCAACTGTTAGTTCTGATCTTTCAGGCGTGCCAGAGCCCACTCAATGTGTTCCTGCACCATGGGTGTGCTGGTTGGGTGTCGCTTGCGCAGTGCCTCCATGGCTTCGGCTGAGGCTGCTCCATTCCCTAGCGCTACGGCGATGTTGCGCTGCCAGTTTTCATAGCCTGTCCGGCGGATCGCCATGCCTTCGGTACGTTCCAGAAAAGTCGCTTCGTCCCACCCAAACAACGCCAGTAAATCAGCTTCGTCGAGTGTGTGGCGAGGCTGGAAATCGGCTTCTTCCGTAGTCGGGCTGAACTTGGTCCATGGGCAGTAAATCTGGCAGTCGTCACAGCCGAAAATGCGGTTACCCATCGGGGCGCGCAGCTCCTTGGGAATTGGGCCTTTGTGTTCAATCGTTAAATAGCTGATGCATTTGCTGGCATCCAGTTCCCAAGCTTTTGTAAAGGCTTGTGTGGGGCAGACATCTAAGCACCGGGTGCAGCTGCCACAATGCTCGGTGGCTTGCGGTGCATCAGGCGGCAGGGGCAGGTCGGTGAACAGTTCACCTAAAAAGAACCACGACCCGGCCTGGCTGTTGATGATCAGCGTGTGCTTGCCTTGCCAGCCAAGGCCAGCGTTGCGCGCAATGGCGCGCTCCAGCACCGGAGCACTGTCCACAAATGCACGGTAGCCCAGGGCTCCGACTTCTTGCTCCATCCATTTCGCCAACTGCACCAAGCGTTTACGCATTAATTTATGGTAATCACGGCCCAGTGCGTAGCGTGCTATATAGGCCTGAGTGGGATGGTCCAGCAATTCGCGGGTGCGGGCCGGTGGTTTGTAGTCCATGCGCACGCTAATGACGGCACGAGTGCCGGGCACCAGTTGGTCGGCATGAAAGCGTTTGTCGCCGTGGTCGGCCAGATAGGCCATGGTGCCGTGGTAGCCTTTATCGAGCCATGCTTGGTAGCGCGGTTTTTCAGCACTCAGGTCGATGCCGGTGATACCCAGGTCGGCAAAGCCCAATGCTTCGGCCTGTTCGTCAAGGCGTGTGCGGAAGTGGCTCAGGTCCAAGGTGTTCAGGCGTTGCATGGCATGGCTAAGGCTACAAAGTAGAGTGTATGTGATGACAATGATACACTTCTGCGCAAACCACAGCGACAGATACCAGCGTTTCTATGCACAACAGCCAACAACCACAAGCAGTACTGCAATCCGGCCACTGTGTGCTCCAGGATGCAGACGAGACAGAGTCAATTGGTGCAGCGTTGGCAGCAGCAGCGCAGCGCGGGGTGATGATTTATTTGTTGGGTGATCTCGGTATGGGTAAGACCACGTTGACACGCGGTTTTTTGCGTGGCTTGGGGTGGGAGGGGACGGTAAAAAGTCCTACCTACACGCTGGTGGAAGCCTATGAATGGGATGATAATGCGGTGTATCACTTTGATTTGTATCGTCTAGGTGATCCGGAAGAGTTGGAGTTTATTGGTATTCGGGATTACGATACACCCAGTTCAGTGTGTTTGATTGAATGGCCTGAGCGCGGTGCGGGTGTGTTGCGACCGGCCGACCTGGTACTGGCGCTGACCGAGCAGGGCAGTGGGCGCGTACTGGAGTGGAGCGCTTATTCACCCATCGGGCAACTCTGGGCTCAGCGCTTAGAACAATGGAAACCGGCATGAAGCGTCAAGTAATCGCTCTCATCGTACTTTGGTCGTTGGCAGGTATCGCCAGCGCTACTAATATTGTTACCAATCTACGTATTTGGCGCGCCCCTGACCATACTCGTTTGGTCTTGGATCTCACCCGTGAAGCCGATCATCGTGTGTTCACGCTTACCGGGCCATCGCGCGTGGTGGTGGATCTCGACGATACCAATCTCTTTGCTTCCATTGGCGATCTTGAATTGGCGGATAGTGGCGTGCGCTCGGTGCGCGCCGCTCAGCGTGAAAACGGTGGTCTACGTGTGGTGTTGGACTTGGCGGAAGATCTGAGTCCGCGCAGTTTTGTTCTGCCGCCTAACGAGCAGTACGGCCACCGTTTGGTGATCGACCTGCAGCGCCAAGAAGGTCGATCGGTGCAGTTGCAGGCCGCACGCGAGGCAAGTCAGGCCCAGACTGGCGGGCAGCGCGATATTATAATCGCCATTGACGCCGGGCATGGCGGCGAAGACCCCGGCGCCATCGGGCGTAACCGTACTTTTGAAAAGAACGTAGTGCTCGCCATTGCGCGCGAAATGGAAGCCATTATCGAGGCGACACCGGGGTATACGCCGTTTATGGTGCGCACCGGTGACTACTATATTTCCTTAGTGCGTCGTCGCCAACTGGCGCGCGAAGCCAATGCTGATTTCTTTGTGTCTATCCATGCCGATGCCTTCACCAGTCCACAGCCGTCTGGGGCATCCGTTTATGCGCTGTCGGATCGCGGTGCTACTTCAACGATGGCAAGCTATCTGGCCGAAAGTGAGAACGCTGCTGACACCATCGGCGGTGTAGGCGGCGTGAATTTGGAGTCTATGGATGCGGTGGTGCGTGGCGTCATCGTGGATTTAGCGATGACGCACTCCATGCAGGAAGGTTTAACCGTTGGGGCCTCGGTTTTGCGGCAAGTAGGTAATGTCACGAGGTTGCACAAGTCGCGCGTCGAGCAGGCCGGTTTCGCCGTGCTGAAATCCCCGGATGTGCCGTCAATTCTCGTTGAGACGGGCTTTATGTCGAACGTGAATGACGAACGTAATCTGGGCTCGCAAGCCTATCGTCGACGATTGGCGCAATCCATTTTTGCCGGTATTAAAGACCATTTTGATGCGCATCCGCCACCCAATACATGGGTGTATGCGCAGCGCCGTAATGGGAATTCGTTTTCCCAATACACGGTACGGAGTGGCGACACTTTGTCGGGTATTGCGGCGCGCCACGGAGTTAGTCTCAGTCGCTTGCGCGAAATCAATAGTATGAATTCCGACGTAATTCGTATCGGCCAAGTGCTGCGGGTGCCCAGTGGATAAGACCGAACAAGCCCAGCTTGGCAATCGTGCTATCAAAGTATTGTCGCCCCGCTTGGCCAACCAAATTGCCGCCGGTGAGGTGGTTGAGCGCCCGGCGTCGGTAGTAAAAGAACTGCTGGAAAACAGTTTGGATGCCGGCGCGAAACGTATTCAAGTTGATGTCGAGCAGGGCGGCGTCAAGCGCCTGTTGGTGCGGGACGATGGACATGGCATTCGTGAAAACGAGTTGCCTTTGGCGCTCAGTCGGCATGCCACCAGTAAAATCTACGACCTCGACGAACTCGAAGGTGTGGCCTCGCTCGGTTTTCGTGGTGAGGCCTTGGCGTCGGTCAGCTCGGTGTCACGCTTAACATTGAGTTCGCGCCATCTGGACGCCGCCGAAGGTTGGCAAGCGCGCACCGACGGGCGCGACATGGTGCCCACGGTCACTCCTGCAGCGCATCCAGTCGGTACCAGTGTCGAAGTCTGTGACCTCTTCTTTAATACACCAGCACGGCGTAAATTCCTGAAAACGGAAAAAACCGAGTTCGGCCATCTGGAAGAAACCTTCAAGCGCGTGGCGCTGAGCCAGTGGGATCGCTTTCTCAGCCTGAAGCACAACGGCAAGGTTATTCATAGTTTGGCCGCGTGTCACAGTCAGGCAGAACAGGAAAAGCGCATTGCCCAGTTGTGTTCGGCCGACTTTATGCAGCAGAGTCTGTATGTAGAGGTGGAGCATCAGGGGTTGAAATTATGGGGTTGGCTGGGTCTGCCGACCTTTAACCGCCGCCAAGCGGACTTGCAGTATTTCTTCGTCAATGGTCGCCCGGTGCGCGACCGTGTGGTGTCGCACGCAGTCAAGCAGGCGTACCGTGATGTCTTGTTCCATGGCCGGCATCCCGCGTATGTCCTCTATTTCGATCTCGACCCTACAGGGGTTGACGTCAATGTGCACCCGACCAAGCATGAAGTGCGTTTTCGTGATGCGCGCACGGTCCACGACTTCTTGTTTCGCACCCTGCACAAGGCGTTAGCCGGTGTGACGCCGGAAGCCCAAAAGCAGGCGAATCTGGCGCAGATGCCAGCCGCATCAACCGCGTGGCAGCAGCCAGCGCCCGAGCAAGGCACCATAGCCTTGCGTGATAATGCTGGTTCAGCCACGTCACCGACTCCCCGGCATGATTTGGCGTGGCCGAGTGCAGACACGTCCTCGACGCAGACGACGGCGCTCGATGGTGCCGGTACACGGAGCTGGTTGGCGCAATCTCGTCCCGCGCCCATTGCCAATGTGTCGGAGCAGATCAGTGCGTACAAAAATCTGCATCCAGACCCCGATGCCGAGGTGCCACCCTTGGGCTTTGCGCTGGCGCAGGTGCATGGCGTGTACATTCTGGCGCAAAATCAGGAAGGCATGGTGTTGGTGGATATGCACGCGGCACACGAGCGCATTACCTATGAGCGCATGAAGAGCGCCATGGACAGCCAGGACATGCCATCACAGCCCGTATTAGTGCCCGCGACTTTAAATGTCAGTCAGCGTGAAGCCGATGCGGCGGAAGAATTTGGCGGTGTATTTCAAAACTTCGGTTTTGATATTCGTCGTACTGGCCCGGAGCAGGTGTCGGTGATGCAGGTGCCGGTGTTCTTTTCCGCGCAGCAAATAGAAAACCTTGTGCGTGACGTACTCGCAGAGCTGGTGCAGTACGATACCAGTGATGCGATCTTGGCGGCGCGCAATGAAATTCTATCGACCATGGCCTGTCACGGCTCAGTCCGCGCCAATCGCAAATTGACCATTCCAGAAATGAACGGTTTGCTGCGCGATATGGAGGCCACCGAGCGCAGTGGTCAGTGCAACCACGGTCGTCCGACTTGGGTGCAGCTCAGCATGCACGAGCTCGACAAGTTGTTCATGCGTGGGCAGTGAGCACTGAGCACTGAGCACTGAGCACTGAGCACTGAGCACTGAGCCATTGAAAAAAGGCGACCAGGTGTGACATCGGGACGCCATAAACCCGTCGATGGGGGCTCCGCTGCGCACGTCCTGTGCGCAGAGGCCCTCTGTCACACCTGGTCGCCTTTTTTCAATGACCGATAGCCCACGATATGGCAGGCACGACTAACACTTATTGATTGCTGAGCGCGCATCGTCAGTATTGCCTAATATGTATCTGGCAATGCCATCCGTTGACTAAGGACACCGAATGCAATGACACCGATTATATGCCTCATGGGCCCCACGGCATCGGGAAAAACCGGGCTGGCGGTTGAGCTGGCAAAACGGCTCGATGGCGAGGTCGTCTCTGTCGATTCGGCGCTGGTCTATCGCGGAATGGATATTGGCACGGCCAAGCCCACTGCCGAAGAACAGCAGGGCATTCCGCACCACCTGCTGGATATTATTGACCCTATAGAAAGCTATTCCGTCAGTGCCTTTCGCGACGACGCCATGGCATTGATTGCAGACATCATCGCCCGTGGCAAACAACCCATTCTGGCGGGTGGCACCATGCTGTATTTTCGTGGCTTGCTGTCCGATATGGCGGAGCTGCCGGCCGCACAGCCCGAACTGCGTGCGCGCCTAGAGGCGCGTGGTGAACACGAAGGGTGGGCGGTGTTGCATGCCGAGCTGGCTCGACTTGATCCAGAAGCCGCCGCAGGCGTACATCCTAATAATCGTCAGCGCGTGGTGCGCGCCCTTGAAGTGTGCTTGAGCACCGGTCGCCCCATGAGTGCGTTATGGCGTGACAAAACCCCCATGTTGCCCGCCGGTGAGGTTGCCCCAGAATTTCCATGGCCCGTTGTGCAGTTGGCGGTGCGGCCTGAAGAGCGTGCCGTATTGCACGGGCGAATTGAGCAACGCTTTGACCTCATGTTGGCGCAGGGTTTTGAGCAGGAGGTGCGAGCCCTGTTCGAACGTGGCGATCTCGATGTCAATCACACGTCAATTCGCTGTGTGGGATATCGTCAAATGTGGGAATATATAGCACAGAATATTTCATGGGATGACATGCGTGCCCAAGGCTTGGCAGCAACACGACAACTGGCGAAACGTCAGCTTACGTGGTTGCGGGGCTGGCGCAACTTGACGAGCTTTGATACTCTTTCGCCCAATCTGACGACTGATGTCTTGAAGTGCCTGGAAAAGCATTTTTAGTTCCAGCAAAAGCAGTGTGAGGCGAGCTTCACTCGCAAGTAACAAAGCGGTGTTTGCATCTTGGTGTTGGTGCCGCAACAGAATACAGGGTACAGCGTCATAACGACGCATCGCCGTGTGTGCCCAGTGGGTGCTGGCGTGGTAATGAGTGTTACCCGCAGAAGCTAAGGCTACCGTGCATCACCCTGATAACTATTAAAATAACTGAGGAGTACACGATGTCTAAAGGACAGAGCCTTCAGGACCCTTATCTGAATTACCTGCGTAAAGAGCGCATTCCTGTATCCATCTTTTTGGTGAACGGAATTAAGTTGCAAGGTCAGATAGAGTCTTTCGACCAATTTGTGATTCTGTTGAAAAATACGGTATCCCAGATGGTCTACAAACATGCCATCTCAACCGTGGTGCCGTCGCGTCCGGTTAAGTTGCCTTACGATGGCGACGAAGAAGATGCGGCGGACGCATAATCTGGAGTATCTGATTGTTCTTTGAACGTGCCCAGGGTGGGGACCGCGCCGTGCTGGTCCACATCGATTTTCCCGAGGGTGACGACCGTGAGGACGCCGCTGAGTTTGTCGAACTTGTCAACTCAGCTGGCGCCGACCCCGTAACACTCATTACTGGCAAACGCACAGTGCGCCATCCTAAATTATTCGTCGGGTCTGGTAAGGCTGATGAAATCAAAGCGGCAGTGAAGGAATTCGACGCTGACGTTGTCTTGTTTAACCATTCCTTGTCGCCCAGCCAAGAACGCAACTTGGAGCGCTTGGTCGAATGCCGAGTGTTGGACCGTACCGGATTGATTCTCGATATCTTTGCGCAACGTGCCCGTACCCATGAGGGTAAGCTGCAAGTTGAGTTAGCTCAGTTACAGTATCAGGCGACCCGCTTGGTGCGTGGCTGGACGCACTTGGAGCGGCAAAAGGGTGGTATCGGGTTGCGCGGGCCGGGTGAGACCCAGCTGGAAACTGACCGTCGCTTGCTGCGCGAACGTATTAACAGTATTTTGCGCCGTTTGAGCAAGGTTGAGCGTACGCGAGATCAAGGTCGACGCGCGCGCCAGCGCTCTGATACGCCCACGGTAGCCATTGTTGGTTATACCAACGCGGGTAAGAGCACCTTGTTCAATGCGCTGACGTCTTCGGATGTTTATGCGGCGGATCAGATGTTCGCCACCTTGGATCCGACGCTCAGAAAGCTTAAAGTCGGTGATATGGGGGATGTGGTGTTGGCGGATACGGTGGGTTTTATTCGCCACCTGCCACACAAATTGGTCGAAGCATTTAAGGCGACCTTGCAGGAGACGGCCGAGGCGGATCTGTTGTTGCACGTTATTGACTGTGCAGCCGCCGAACGTGACGCCAATATTGAACAAGTAAACGAAGTGTTAAGTGAGCTGGCCGTTGATGAAACACCTACTTTGTTGGTGTTTAATAAGGCGGATTTGCTCGGCAAACAGCCACAAATTGACTACGATGCACAGGGCAAGCCGGAAGCCGTTTGGGTTTCAGCCTTGGAAGGCACCGGGTTTGATTTGCTGCGTGACGCCATTATCGCTTGGTTAGGCGACGAGATGTTCACCGGTGAAATCGCCGTGCCGCCTCAGTGGTCGGCCTTGCGGGCACAGTTGTTCGAAGTCGATGCGGTAAAGCATGAGCACTATGACGAGGCGGGCAATGCCTGCCTGGATATCAGCCTGCAGAAAAAAGATTTTCAGCGCATGCTGAACCGCTGCGGTATAGCGCCCGACGCGTATTTGGCGCCGCGACCCAAAGAGTTTTTTGAACGTTAATAACGATAAATCGGAGAGAACCATGGCGTGGAACGAACCGCCTGATAATCAGCGCAATGACCAAGATCCTTGGGGCCGCCGAAATAACGGTAAGCAAGATGGCCCACCGGATCTCGATCAGCTGATCAGTGATTGGACCAAAAAAATCAACCAGTGGCTCAGCGGTAACAAGCAGGGCGGTGGCAATAACAGCGGTGGTACGGGTGGCTCCAGTGGCCAACCGGGCAGTGCGAAAGGCTTTTGGTTGGCCGGTATTGTGATCCTGTTGGGTGCCGGCTTGTTCAATGCCTTCTATACCCTCGATGAGCAGGAACGTGGCGTTGTATTACGTTTTGGTACCTTCCATAAGATGGAAATGCCGGGTCTGCGCTTTAAGATTCCGTTGATCGATCAAGTGGAAAAGGTGAACGTCACTAACTTGCGTTCATACTCTTACCAAGGGCTGATGCTGACCGAAGACGACAACATTGTAGATGTTGCGATGACGGTTCAGTTCCTGGCTACCGACGCACGGGCATTTGCCCTGAACGTGCGTTCTCCTGAGCGCAGCTTGGAAGATGCTTCCAATGCAGCATTGCGTCACGAAGTGGGTAGCTTGGTGTTAGACCAAGTCATCACCGCTGGTCGTGCAGCGATGGCGGCCAACATCCGTACACGCTTGCAGCGCTATATGGATGAGTACGGTTCAGGCATTGTGATCAGTGCGGTGAACATTCGGGAAGCGCAAGCCCCCAACGCCGTACGCGAAGCTTTTGATGACGTAATTCGCGCTCGAGAAGACGAGCAGCGTGTGATCAACCAAGCGCAAGCCTATGCAAACCAAGTGATTCCGGAAGCACGTGGTGCGGCTCAGCGTCAATTAGAAGAAGCGGCAGGTTACAAGGCGGAGCTGGTAGCTCAGGCCGAAGGTGACGCCGCACGTTTCTTAAGTCTATACAGCGAGTACGCCATGGCCCCAGCCGTGACTCGGGAACGTTTGTATCTTGAGACTCTGTCGTCGATCTATCGCGATACCAACAAGGTCTTGCTGGACGTGCGTGAAGGCAGTAATAACATGATGTATCTGCCGTTAGATCGCATTTCAGGTGCTGGCGCCGCGGGTGGCTTGAGTGACACTGAGTTACGTCGTATCACCGATGAACTGGAACGCCGGATTCGTCAGAATCCAGGCCGTAACTAAGGAGATATGACCATGAGTAATCGTAATGTAATCAGTTTGGTCGTAATCGCCCTAGTGGTGTTAGTGGCCAGCCAAACGCTGTACATCGTGACCGAGAAGCAGCGCGCCGTGCAGTTGCGCTTCGGTGAAGTAGTGAACCCGGACGTTAGTGCTGGCTTGCACCTCAAAGTACCGTTCATTGATACGGTGAAGATGTTTGACGGTCGTGTGTTGACCAACGTCTCACGTCCTGAGCGCTTCTTAACGGTGAACCAAGAGCCAGTGATTGTGGACGCCTTCGTCAAGTGGCGAATCTCTGATCCGCGGACCTATTATGGTGCTACAGCGGGTGACGAACTGGCCGCCTCTGAGCGTTTGTCAGCTTTGGCCAACGATGGTCTGCGGAGTGCCTTTGGTACCCGTACCCTGTACGAAGTAGTGTCGGGTGAGCGTGACCAGTTGATGACGGAAATCCGTGATCGCGTTGACCTGTTGGGCCGTGACGCGCTGGGCGTGGAAGTCGTGGATATTCGTATTAAAGGGATCGACTTACCACAAGAAGTCAGTAACAACGTTTACACGCGTATGGCAACAGATCGTGAGAAACTGGCAACAGAGATTCGTGCCCGCGGTAGCGAGCAAGCTGAAGGTATCCGCGCTAATGCAGATCGTCAGCGCACGGAAATCATAGCGAACGCGTTCCGTCAATCGCAGATCATTCGTGGTGAAGGTGATGCGATTGCAGCGCAGGTATACGCTGAGGCATTCTCGCAAGACGAAGAGTTCTTCTCCTTCTGGCGCAGCCTGCAGGCTTACCGTGACTCGTTTAATGGTAATGACCTCTTCGTGCTCGAGCCGGAAAGCGACTTCTTCCGTTACCTAAACCAAGGGTCAGGTGTCCGTTAAGATTCCTGCATGAAGATCTGAATAGGGCTGAGCTTCTACGTGGTGTTTTAACGTAGGGCCCCAGTCCTATCTTCAAACGCTTAAGAGTATAGCGCCCACCCTGCAAAAATCGGGTGAGTATTGATCACAAAGCGTTTATACTTCCGCAAACCGGGCAGAGTCCCGGTTTTTTTATGTTCTGTTAGTTATAGGTGCCATGAACAACACCGACCGTTGGTTATTGCCGGACGCCATTGAAGAAGTCCAGCCGCCGATGGCAACGCACGTTGAAGCGCTGCGCCGTCGCACTCTCGATTTATTTCAGGCCTGGGGTTATGAGCAGGTAATGCCACCGCAGGCGGAATTCTTAGAAAGCCTCCAAGTTGGACTGGGTAACGACCTTGACCTGTTGACCTTTAAGGTGACAGATCAGTTGTCGGGCCGGCTGCTTGGCATTAGCCCAGATTTAACCCAACAAGTTGCGCGCATGGATGCCCACAGCATCGGCCGCATCGCCGTAGCGCGGTACTGCTATTGCGCGCCCGTTTTGCATGCCCGTAAATCATCATTGCTGTCGTCGCGCAACCCACTGCAAGTGGGGGCTGAAATCTATGGCAGCTCTGAGTTGGCAGCGGACATCGAAGTCATTTGCTTAATGGTGGAACTGGCGCAGTCGTTTGGTCTTGAATCCTTGACCCTGGATATTGGCCATGTGGCGATTTATCACGCCGTGGTGGACTCTTTAGGTCTGCCGTCGGCGCTGCAATCTGAACTGTACGGCCTGCTGCGCCAGCGTGCTCTGCCAGAGCTTAAGGAATGGCTCAATGTGCATGTGAGCAGCGATGCCCATCGGAAATTACTGATGTCGATGCCGACTTGGTCGGGTGGTGTCGAGCTGCTGGATCGGTTAGACGACACATTGCGTGCGTTCGCGGTGAACGATACGCTGATTGCGTTGCGTGAACTGGTGAATGTGCTGCAGAAGAAGCATCCAGAAGTACGCTTGCACCTCGATCTCGCAGAATTACGTGACTACAACTACCATACAGGGTTGGTGTTTTCGTTGTTTCATAAGGAACACGGGCATGCCATTGCCAAAGGCGGTCGTTACGACGACACCGGCGCTGCGTACGGGCGCAGCCGGCCCGCCACCGGATTCTCCGCTGACCTTAAGACGTTAGGCGGCTTGACGGACCCGAGTATTCGGCAGCATCGGCGCCGTATTTATGCGCCTATGCTTGCCAATGAAGGGCACGACGAGGCTGGCTTGCAACGGGTGATCGCCCAGTTGCGCGCCGAGGGCTCTGTCGTGGTGCAAGGATTTACGCAGCGCGCCGAAGAGGCGGCTGAATTGGAATGCTCACATCGACTGAGCGAGCTGTCGGGAACGTGGCAGGTCACGCCGCTGTGAAGCCCCATAAGGGTCTCGCAGAGCGTAAATCACACTCAATTTTTGACTATTGATAAAGGTTAGAGCAACTCATGGGTAAGAACGTAGTAGTTCTCGGAACGCAGTGGGGCGACGAAGGCAAGGGTAAGATCGTTGATCTTATGACCGACGAAGCTGAAGCGGTTGTACGTTATCAGGGAGGCCACAATGCGGGTCACACTCTGGTAATTGATGGTGAAAAGACCGTACTGCACCTGATTCCTTCTGGCGTCCTGCGTGACGGTGTGACCTGCATCATTGGCAATGGTGTGGTGGTTGCACCCGATGCGTTGTTGAAAGAAATCCACATGCTGGAAGACAAGGGCGTTCCCGTGCGTGAGCGCTTAAAAGTCAGTCTGGCGTGCCCGTTGATTCTGCCGTACCACGTAGCCTTGGACAAAGCGCGCGAAGAGCGTCGTGGTGCTAAGGCGATCGGTACGACAGGGCGCGGCATTGGCCCTGCCTACGAAGACAAGGTCGCTCGTCGTGCGGTCAAGTTGGGTGATTTGTATCGCCCTGAAATCTTCCGTGAAAAACTGGTTGAGATTCTGGACTACCACAACTTCACTCTGACACAGTACTACAAGCAGCCAGCACTGTCGGTTGACCAAGTGTATGACGATGCCATGGCGTGGGCCGAGCAGATCAAAGACTTGGCGTGCGATACTGTTGACCTTGTGCACCAGTTCCGTAATCGTGGCGCCAACATCATGTTTGAAGGTGCGCAGGGCTCGCTGCTTGACATCGATCACGGTACCTATCCGTACGTCACCTCGTCGAACACCACTGCAGGTGGCGTGGCGACCGGTTCTGGCGTTGGTCCGTTGTATCTCGACTACGTGTTGGGTATCACCAAAGCCTACACCACGCGTGTCGGCGGCGGCCCGTTCCCGACCGAGCTGATGGACGACGTGGGCGCTGGCTTGGCCAAGCGTGGACACGAATTCGGCGCGACCACAGGCCGTGCGCGTCGTTGCGGTTGGTTTGACGCCGTTGCAGTAAAACACGCCATTCAGATCAACTCCATTTCTGGTATCTGCTTGACCAAGTTGGATGTGATGGACGGCATGGCTGAAGTGAAAGTCTGTGTTGGCTACAAAGATCAGAATGGCAATACCATGACGGTGCCCGCTGAGTCGGAAGGCTTTGAAAGCGTCGTGCCGGTTTATGAAACTTTGCCAGGCTGGCAAGAAAGCACCGTTGGTGCTAAATCTATAGATGCATTGCCTGCTAATGCGCAGGCGTACATCAAGTACATTGAAAAAGTCGTCGGTGCTCCCATCGACATCGTCTCAACCGGGCCAGATCGCAGCGAGACCATCGTCTTGCGTCATGCGTTCTCCGTTTAACAGAGGAGGCTGGTTGAGCAATACCATTGAGGCAGCGGCACGAAGGTTCGTGCTGCGCTGCTGTCAGAGCGCCGTATGGCGCTCTGCTTTAAGAGGAAAAATTTAAGTGGGAAATAAAAAGAAGAACAAAGACCCCTATGCGGAGCGGGAAGCTCAACGTTACGACAATCCGGTGCCAAGCCGGGAATTTCTGTTAGAACATCTGACCGAACGTGGCACTCCCGCAACTCACCCTGAGTTGGTGGCCGAACTGGGTCTTAAAACCGAAGATGAAATTGAAGCCTTACGTCGCCGGCTGATTGCCATGGTGCGTGATGGCCAAGTTATATGTTCACGTCAGGGCGCTTACGGCCTGATTGATCGCATGAGCTTGATCCGTGGGCGCGTACAGGGACACCCTGACGGCCACGGCTTGTTGATTCCGGATCACGGTGGCGAAGCCATCAGTCTGTCGCACCGCCAAATGCGCGCCTGTTTTGATGGCGACAAAGCCGTGGTACGCACCACCGATCGCGACCATCGTGGTCGTCTGGAAGGTCATATTGTTGAAGTGATTGAGCGCAATACAGCCTTTGTGGTTGGGCGCTATCACAGTGAATCCGGCATTTCTTATGTGTTGCCGGAAAATCGTCGTCTGTCACACGACGTCTTGATTCCGCCCGGCAAGTCCGGTGGTGCCGAGCCAGGTGACATCGTCTCCGCACGCATCACTGATCAGCCTGACGTACGACGTCAGCCGCTCGGTGAAGTTACCGAAGTATTGGGTCGCTCTATGGCGCCGGGTATGGAAATCGACATCGCTTTGCGCAGCCATGGGATTCCCTACGAATGGCCGGAAGAAGTTACCTTGCAATTGGCTGATCTGCCCGATGAAGTGCGCAAGAGCGATCTGGTAGGTCGCGTTGATCTGCGCGATCGTCCGTTTGTCACCATCGACGGTGAAGACGCGCGCGATTTCGACGACGCCGTCTGCGTGGCGAAGCGCCCCGGCGGCTGGAAACTGTGGGTAGCCATCGCTGACGTCAGTCACTACGTGCGCCCCGGCTCAGCCTTGGATAAAGAAGCCGAAGTGCGTGCTACCTCGGTGTATTTCCCGGAGCGCGTTATTCCCATGCTGCCGGAAAAATTGTCGAACGGCCTGTGTTCGTTGAACCCGGCGCTGGATCGTTTGGTGTTGGTCTGCGAGATGCTGATCAAAGACAACGGCGACATTGAAGGTTATCGCTTTTACGAGGCGGTGATTTGGAGTCAAGCCCGTTTAACCTACACCAATGTGTGGGACTGGATGCAAGGCGACGAATCGGCGGTGATGAACCAAGTGCAAGGCGATCCGGCAAAAGTCCGCAAATCGCTGACGCAAATGGTTGAGTTGTATGAAGCATTGCGCCGCACCCGCGCTCGACGTGGCGCCATGGACATCGAAACCATTGAGCCGCGCATCATCTTTGGTGCCGACAAAAAGATTGAGCGCATCGTACCTTATGCCCGTAACGACGCGCATAAAATCATCGAAGAGTGCATGCTGGCAGCGAATACCTGTACCGGCGAATTTCTGGACAAGTCCGGCATTCCGGCGCTGTATCGCGTACACGACGTGCCGCCTGCCGAGAAGCTGGAAAATCTGCGTGGTTATCTGGCCGAATTGGGCTTGGCGTTACGCGGCGGGGCAGAGCCTGCACCGTCGGATTATCGCGAGCTGATGGAGCAGATTCACGGCCGTACAGATCACGATGCCATTCAGAGCATGATTCTGCGCAGCATGTCGCAAGCGGTGTATCAGCCGGAAAATCTGGGCCACTTTGGTTTGGCGTATGACGCCTATACGCACTTCACGTCACCCATTCGCCGTTACCCTGATTTGTTGGTGCACCGTGCCCTGCGTGGCCTGATTCACAGCGGGCGCCGCAGTGGTCAGTTAAAACGCACCAAGGATACGCCGCAGGTTAAGCTGGAAAAATCCTACCCGTATACCGAAGAGCGTATGTACGCCTTGGGCGAGCATTGCTCGCACAATGAACGCCGCGCCGACGAAGCCACGCGTGATGTGGTGTCGTGGCTCAAGTGTGAGTTCATGCAGGAGCACATTGGCGAAGTCTTCAGCGGTAAGATCACCGCCGTATTGGGCTTCGGCTTCTTCGTGCAGTTGGATGATTTCTGGGTCGATGGCTTGGTGCACGTTACCGCCTTGTCGCGCGACTATTATGTCTACGACGCCGCGAAACAGCGTTTAGTGGGCGAGCGGACGCGTGTCATGCACAGCCTCGGTGACGAGATTAAAGTGCGGGTTGCACGGGTGTCGTTGGACGACCGTAAGATCGATTTCGAATTGGCGGATACCGGGGACAGCAAGAAGAAGCGTGCTGAACCCGGCACCTTGCCAACGGAAAAGCCCGAGCGGAAGAAAAAAGGTGGTAAGCCGGTCGCCAATCGCAAGAAAAAGCGCGCGCCCCGTCCGTTCTGATGCCCCTTCTGGGGCATCTGTTTTAAATCTAGGTAATTACAAATTATGTCAGCCATCGCCGGTATCCATGCCGTCAGTGCCGCGCTTGAGCAACAGCCCGAGCGCGTAAAAGAAGTGCTGGTCAATGCCAGCCGTCAGGACAAGCGCACGCAGCGCGTTATTGAGCAAGCACGCGCCGCTGGTGTGCGCTTCGACTTAGTGCAGCCCGCAGCGTTCAACCAGCGCCTGCAGAAACTGGAGCTGGGTGATATCAACCATCAGGGCGTCATTGCCGTGGTGCACGCCATTGCCCCAAAAGACGAGCACTTTCTCTGGAATTTGTTGGATAACACCACCGATCCGTTGTTGCTGATTTTGGATGGCGTAACCGACCCCCATAACTTGGGTGCTTGCTTGCGTACCGCCGATGCGGCGGGTGTGGCCGCGGTCATCGTGCCGAAGAATCGCTCGGCCGGACTGACGCCCGT
Source organism: Salinispirillum sp. LH 10-3-1 (assembly GCF_030643825.1). GTDB lineage: Bacteria > Pseudomonadota > Gammaproteobacteria > Pseudomonadales > Natronospirillaceae > Salinispirillum. Next base: position 2,891,719 of record NZ_CP101717.1, on the reverse strand, counting down.
GGTGGTCAAAGTCGCCAGCGGCGCGGCCGAACAAGTGCCCTTGGTGTTGGTTACGAATTTGGCCCGCACCATGGCCGAGTTGCGTGATCGTGGTGTGTGGTTAACCGGCACTGCCGGTGAGACCGAACATTCGATCTACGACGCCAACCTCAAGGGTGCTACGGGCATCGTGATGGGGGCTGAGGGCGAGGGCATGCGCCGCCTGACGCGCGAACATTGTGATCTGCTGGTGAACATCCCCATGGTGGGCACGGTGAGCAGTTTGAATGTTTCAGTTGCGGCGGGGGTGTGCCTTTACGAGGCTGTCCGTCAGCGCTTGTAAAGCTACTACGCTTGTTCTGGCGGCGTTAAAATTATCCTCAAATGCTCATTTACTTGAAGTAAACTGCGCGTTCTCGTCAAATTTTGTCTTGCCAGCACGTCGCTCGTGACGCTTTACCTACTTCCTTTGGCGTAACTCATTCCTGAAGCTTGCATCACAGCCGCTTTTCCCCTATGATCCGCGACCCCGGATAAAATCTGATATTTATCGTGCGTTCTCCTTACCTTACGGCGGACCGGGACACTGAAGGTTGTTGAACCCGAAAGGAGCATTTATGCGTCATTACGAAATCGTTCTTCTGGTCCACCCAGACCAGAGCGAACAAGTACCTGCTATGGTTGAGCGTTATACCAGTGTTGTGACTGAAAGCGGCGGCAAGCTGCACCGTCACGAAGACTGGGGTCGTCGTCAGCTGGCTTTCTCTATCCAGAAAGTGCACAAAGCTCACTACATCCTGCTGAACGTAGAGTGCGACAACGCCACCATTGAAGATCTGAAGTCTACCTTCCGTTTCAACGATGCCATCATCCGTAACTTGGTGATCCGTCGTGATGAAGCTGTGACTGAAGCATCACCTATGATGAAAGAAGTTGAAGCTAAAGAAGCGCGCAAGAGCTATGACACACCACGCCGTTATGACAATGACGACAGTGGCAATGACGACAACGACGACGATGCTGACGAAGAAGTTAGCAACGAAACTCGCGAAGAAGTCTAAACAGATCGGAATCAGGAGAATAAATCATGGCTCGTTTTTTTCGTCGCCGTAAGTTTTGTCGCTTTACCGCCGAAGGCGTTAAAGAAATCGACTACAAAGATGTAGAAACGCTGAAAGGCTACGTCAGTGAAACTGGCAAAATCGTTCCTAGCCGTATTACGGGTACTCGTGCTCGCTACCAGCGTCAGCTGGGCACTGCGATCAAGCGGGCTCGTTTTCTGGCTCTGCTGCCTTACTCTGATCGTCACGAGTAAGCCGGCCACGGTGCCAACGTATTATCGGTAAGTAATGGCGCGTTGCGATGCGCCTGAACAAGAGGAATTTGAAATGGAAGTAATACTTCTGGAGAAAGTCGGCAAGGTCGGCAGTCTGGGCGATAAAGTAAACGTCAAGGCTGGTTACGGCCGCAACTACCTGATCCCTCAGGGTAAAGCAGTTGCTGCGACTAAAGAAAACATCGATACCTTTTCTGCACGTCGTGCTGAATTGGAAAAAGCCGCTGGTGAGAAACTGGCTGCAGCTCAAGCGCGCGCTGCGCAACTGGCAGAGCTGGAACTCACTATCGCAGTACGCGCTGGTGACGAAGGTAAGCTGTTCGGTTCAATCGGCACGCGTGACCTGGCAGACGTTATTTCGTCTTCTGGCGTTGAAGTGAGCAAAAGCGAAATCCGTTTGCCTGAAGGCGCTCTGCGCACCACTGGCGAATTCGAAATCGATTTGCAGTTGCACCCTGAAGTGGTTGCAACCGTAACGGTTATCGTAGTTCCTGAAGAATAAGCACAGCATTATGTGCTAATGAACGCCCCCAGGTTATACCTGTGGGGCGTTTTTTGTGCTTATCGGATCGTAGGAGGCCAGCCCTCTGGCCGAATATTCCCCGCGCGAACCATTCGGCCAGAGGGCTGGCCTCCTACGACCTGATCTTCCTACGAATTCTTCTAATGCCTATCCATACATCCCATGAGTCAGTAAGATAACCAGTCTTTAAACCCAAAGTAGTGCGATAAACCAGCCTCATGACGGACGAATTCAATCTCAAGACACCCCCGCATTCTCTCGAAGCCGAACAAAGTCTGTTAGGCGGCTTGATGCTGGACAACCAGCGTTGGGACAATGTGGCGGAAAAGGTCACGGTGACAGACTTCTACCGGCCAGAGCACCGCGCTATTTTCAGTGCCATGCTCGGGCAGATTGAAGCGCAGCAGCCGATTGATGTTATTACGCTGACCGAAGAGCTGGAGCGTGAAGGCAGTCTGGACGAAGCCGGTGGCGTAATCTATCTGACCGAGCTGGTTGAGAACGCGTCGGGCATCGGGCACCTCGATGCCTATGCCGACATCGTACGTGAGCGCGCCCTGTTACGTCGCCTCATCGAAGTGGCCAATACCATGGCCACCAGTGCGTATGACCCAGAAGGGCGCACGGCCGAAGAACTGGTGGACGAGGCGGAACGTGCGGTGTTCCAAATCGCCGAAGATCGGCCGTCCGACAGCGGCCCGGTCGGTGTTAAGGAGTTGCTGAAAACGGCGTTAGCGCGCATTGATGAGTTGTCGCATTCTGACAGTCCGATCACTGGTCTGAGTACCGGATTCGAAAAACTCGATCAGATGACCACAGGTTTGCAACCCGGCGATCTCATCATTGTTGCAGCAAGGCCCTCGATGGGCAAAACGACATTCGCGATGAACCTCGTGGAATCGGCTCTGATGTTCAGCGACAAGCCCGTCATTGTGTTCTCGCTCGAAATGCCCGGTGAGCAGTTGGTGCAGCGTATGCTGTCCTCCTTGGGACGCATCAACCAAACCAAGGTGCGTACCGGTAAGCTGGAAGCCGATGACTGGGACAAATTGACCAACGCCGTAAACAAGCTGCACGATCGGCCCTTGTTTATTGATGATACGGCCGGTATATCGCCGTCCGAAATGCGCTCACGCATACGGCGTTTGATCCGCGAGCACGGTGAGCCCGCGTTGATCATGATCGACTACCTGCAGTTGATGAAAATCAAAGGCTTCACGGAAGGCCGCACGAATGAGATTTCTGAAATCTCGCGCTCTTTGAAAGCCATCGCCAAAGAATTCAAATGCCCTGTAGTGGCCTTGTCGCAGCTGAACCGTAGCTTGGAGCAGCGCCCCAATAAGCGCCCCGTTAACTCGGATCTGCGTGAGTCGGGCGCTATCGAGCAGGACGCCGACGTCATCGCCTTTATCTATCGGGATGTGGTCTACAACCCGGAGACATCGGAACCCAATGTGGCGGAGATCATCATCGGTAAGCAGCGTAACGGTCCGATCGGTACCTGTCACCTGTCGTTTATTGGCGAGTACACGCGTTTCGAGAACCTGACCTACGACTACCAAGCACAAGAGGATTGATGCCATGAGCCGTACCGGTATTAAGCACGTTGACGTTGCCATCATTGGCGCCGGTGCTTCAGGGTGTGCTAATGCTTACATGTTGAGTCGCTACACCAATGCGCGGTCGGTGGCGATCTTTGATCGCCATAAAGCGGTGGCGCAGGCGAACTCCGGCAGTCTACACAATTCACAAACGCTGCATTGCGGCGACATTGAGACCAACTATTCGCGTGAAAAAGCCGAAGAAGTGAAGGCCACCGCTAACATGGTGGCTAACTATGTACGCCAGCAGCCGGACGCAGCAGAGATTGGCTTTCGTATGCCCAAGATGGTGCTGGCAGTGGGTGAGGCGGAAATTGCGCATTTGCGTGAGCGTTGGTCTTGGTTGCAGCAGAGCTTTCCCTACCTCAGCTGGCTAGAGGCGGCCGACATTGCCGCTATGGAGCCCAGCGTGATGGCTGGGCGCACCGAGCCCGTGGCGGCGATTGGTGTGGCGGATCGTGTTGCTGCCATCGACTTTGCAGCACTCAGCCGCTCGTTATTGGCGCAAGCTCAGCAGGCGCAGCAAGACAAACAAGACGCTGAACCACTCGATGTGCAACTTGGTAACCCGGTTGAAACCCTCGTGGCGACCGTGAACGGCTATACACTGCAAACAGCACAAGGGGTTTGGCAGGCGCGCGCTGTGTTGGTGTGTGCAGGCGGCCACAGTTTGCTGTATGCCCAGCGCATGGGCTATGGCCACGAATACACCTGTTTGCCGATGGCAGGGAACTACTACACGGCACCTGCTTGCCTGAAGGGTAAGGTGTATACGGTGCAAAATGACAAGCTGCCCTTCGCGGCGGTGCACGGCGATGTGGATGTCCTCAATCCCGCGCAGACGCGGTTTGGCCCGACGACCTGGCCCATTCGACGGTTAGAGCGCTATTTAAGTACCTCGAAACGTGACTTTAAGGCGGTCGAGGGCGCTGCCAGTGTGGCGCCTAAAGCCTTGCTAAAATGGTTCCGCGATGCGGATTTACGACCGTTTATGTTGCGTAATATGGTGTACCAAGTGCCCGGTTTGCGGCGCTACAGTTTTCTTCGCCAAGCGCGCAAAGTCGTGCCTGAGTTGCAACGCAAAAATCTCACGCGCGCCAATGGTGTTGGCGGGCTGCGGCCGCAATTGATCGATCGTACCACTCTGAGTATCGTGCCCGGTGAGGTCAAAATGGATACCGGTGCGGGTTTGATCTTTAATATGACCCCGTCACCCGGTGCGACCAGTTGCCTGGGCAACGCTTGGAAGGATACCCAGAGCATTGGTCGCGTTTTAGGCTTGAACGTCGACGCTCAGCGGGTGCAGCAAGAATTGCTGACGGGCGATGGCGCCGCCTGATCAGAGGGCGACGAAAGTGGTGACAATGGTCACTCGTTTTCCGGTTGCGTCCTGACGACAATGGAGGCATGACCATAGAATTTCCACGCAATCGCCTTTCAGCTTACCCTTGGTGGCATTATAAGGCTTGGCTACCCGACGATCATCCGTTCTTTCTCGACTGGATGGTGCCCGGCATGCTGGGCGTACACTTGGTGGTTTTCTGGATGGGCTTGCTGTGGCCCGGTATCACCAGCGAGCGTTTGCTGCTCGGCTTGGTGGTGAGCGCGGTGTCGCCGGTGTTGCTCTTCGCGGGCTTGTGGCAGAAAGGCGTCGGTCGCTTATTCTTTGTCGCCGCTATGCTGGCGATTTGCCTATACACACTGCCTTACACCGAAGCGGGCTACGTCTTCTTACTGTTCAGTTTGACTTTCCTATCGCGTGCACAGCGCAAACTTCCAGCGTTTTTGGTGCAACTGCTGGTGGTCAGTATTGCGGTCGGTTACGGCTATCACTTGGAGATCGCCGGGTTATTGCTGACCATTGTTTTCTTCTTGGCGGTATTTGGTGGGCTGATGGATGAAGTCTTTATTCGCTATATCGACCAACATCAAGCCTTGTTGAAATCCCAAAGTGAAGCCGAAGAGCTGGCACGTACTGCGGAAAGGGAGCGCATCGCGCGTGACTTACATGATCTGCTGGGGCACACCCTGTCCGGTATTCGCATCAAGGCCGAGTTGGCCGAGCGCATTCTCGAGCGCGACCCTGTGCGTGCTCGCCAAGAGATGAAGGATATAGAAAAAGCCGCTCGTGAAAGCTTGCAACAGGTGCGGGCAGCCGTGAGTGGCTATCACCTCGGTGGCTTAGCGCTGGAGATCAATTCGGCACGGAGCATCTTGTCCTCCGCCGGGGTACGCTTTGTCGCCGATACCGATGCCCCCGTGCCTGCTGCTTTGGAGCCGGTGCTCGGTCAGGTGTTGCGCGAAGGCGTGACCAATATTGTCTGTCATGCTAACGCCTCCGAAGCACACCTAACGATTTCGCATCAAAATGGTCGTTTGCTCTTACAGTTACGCGATAACGGTAGCGGACTCAATGGTCCTGCAGGCAATGGTATCACGGGCATTCGTTCGCGGGTTCAGGAGGTGGGCGGTATGGTGCGCTGGCGCTCCGACAACGGCACCACCATGGTAGTAGGATTCCCGTTGGGCCAATTCGACGCGGTAGGGGTTGAGGCGACAACATGAGCGACAATATCCGTATTCTTCTGGTTGAAGACCAGATGCTTATTCTCGGCGCGCTGTCCGCTCTGCTCGACATGGAGCCTGACATGACCGTGGTGGGTCAGATGGCCGATGGCCAGCAAGCGTGGGACTATTTGCAAGACAATCAAGTCGATGTGGTATTGACCGATATCGAAATGCCTAATATGAGTGGCCTCGAACTGGCCCGTCGGCTGCGTGAGCACAGTCCAGACACAGTGGTTGGGGTCATCACCACCTTTGCGCGCAGTGGTTACCTGAAGCGTGCCTTGGACAGTGGAGTACGCGGGTACCTGCTGAAAGATACACCGGCCGAGCAATTGGCGGATTCGGTGCGTCGTATGCTGGCTGGGGGGCGAGTGATCGACCCCGAGTTGGCCGCCGAGGCACGGCAGGTTGTTGATCCGCTGAGTGATCGCGAGCGGCAAGTGTTGAAGCTCGCCGCCGAAGGGTTAACCACCGCTGCCATCGCGGCCAAGATATACCGTTCTGAAGGCACCGTGCGTAATTACCTGAGTGAAGCCATCAGTAAATTGGGCGCACGGAATCGTGTAGACGCGGCGCGAATTGCGCGCGATCAAGGCTTTTTGTAGCAACGTCCAGCGCTGGAGCGGCTAGCGGGGCTTAACCTGCATCCCCATGCATCACATCCTGCATCGTGCGTGACAGCTGCGTCAGCTCTTCAGCCTGCACTTTCAGCGCTTTCTGGCTTTCAATCAGGGCAGCCGCTGAGCGGGTTTGCTGCTGACTGATATCGGAGAGCTCGCTGCTCGATTGTGCCATTTCTACCAGTTCGCGATTCTGCTCGACGATTTGGGCACTGACAGAATCGATGGACTGGCTAATACTGGTGACTGATGTCAGCACCCGTGTAAGCGTTTCCCGCGCATTACCCACCACCGCGATGCCGTTGTCGATATCCGCAATACTTTGATTCAGCAGGGTACGAATCTCGTTGGCGGAGGTGTCCGACTTTTGAGACAGGTTGCGAACTTCATCGGCGACGACCGCAAAGCCGCGCCCGGCTTCGCCCGCTCGCGCCGCTTCGATCGCTGCATTCAGTGCAAGTAAGTTCGTTTGCTGCGCGATGTCATTGATCAGGCGAGTAGCGACCTCAATGCGATCGTTATTGTCTTTGATCTGGTCCATGCTGCTGACCACGGCTTCCATGGCGGTCGCGCTTTCGGTGCTGTCAGTGGATGCGGTAGCGGCTTCGCGATTGATGCGTTGTACCAACTCATTGCCTTCGCTCAGCGATGCAGAGACTTGATTCAGGCGATCATTAAAGAACGTCGCTGCTTCGGCAAGCTGTTGCGACTGCTGCTGGATACTCTGGCTGTGTTCCTGCACGGTTTCTTGCAGCTCGCTCAGGTGTGCGCCGCCTTCGTACAGGTGGCTAACGCTCGCCTCTGCTTGCGTCAGTACGGCGCTCAGGTGTTGTGAGTTGTGGCTGGCCTCAGCAGCACTCACCTCGGCAGCCGCCAGGGCGTCACGGGTCGACTGCATGGCATTGTTGCGTACCTTCAAGCTGATGCTCTGCATTACCCAGACCATGATCATGGGCAACAGGTAGCCCGACCAGGTTTCCACGCGCAAGGCGCGCGCGTCCAGGTCGAGAGTGGGTACATAGCCGCCAGAGACGTCACGGCTGATCATAAAGACCAGTGCGAGCACAAACACCAGAGTCCAACCAAATGCTGAGCGGGCATCGGCCATAAAGTAAGTGCCCACCACCAGTGCAATCAGCCACAGAATATGAGGTGAGTCGATGCCGCCCGTCTGATACACCATATTGACGGCATGCACGGCAAAGCCAGTCAGGGTTATGTTGATGGTGATCAGCGTCGCTGTGCCTAGCTTCATCAGGGTGCTGGCCGTCAGCGTTAAGCTCAGCAGCACCAGAGAACTCAGCACCAAGGGTGTAACCCCATAGCTGTTCCATTTCAGGAAGCTGTAGAGGGCGATCACAACGCCGAAAAAGGCAAATACCAACACCATATTTTCTTGCGGGTGCTGGCCGTCTTGGAAATCCTTTCCTTGGGGAGTAAACAAACGTACGTACAACCGGATGGGATTCATTGCAGACAACCAATAATCGTTTTTATTGGGCTGAGTATAGTTTGTACAGTGCGAAGGGGTGAATGTTGGTGTGTAAGTGCTGGTCCAGACGACCAGACTCAGGTGCAGAAGTGCGACATTGCTGACAAGAATTCAGGAATGTCGCACCGTTAGGGGGCGGTCAGAGAAACACCACCAACAACAATGCCCCCAAGACGACTCGATAAATCACAAAGGGCTGCATGCCGATGCGCTTAATAAAGGCTAAGAAATAGTGGATGCACGCATAGGCGCTGACGCCGGAAATCACCGTACCCCAGAACATGGCGGACCAGCTTATGGCTTCCGGTGCCCGAATGAGACCCCAGACTTCTAACATACCCGCTAAGGCAATCACCGGGATAGACAGCAAGAAGGAAAAGCGAGCCGCGCCCTCTCGACTCATACCGACCAGCAGTGCCGCTGTCATGGTAATACCGGAGCGCGAGGTGCCAGGAATCAGAGCTAAGGCTTGTGCGAAGCCAATCCAAGCTACGTCCTTCCACGTCATTTGGTGTTCTGAGCGCGTGCCGCGCTGGCGCCAGTCGGCCCATCCCAGCAGCACACCAAATACGATCAGCGATACCGCCAATATGATGGGTGAGCGCAAATGGGTTTCAATGGCATCTTTGAACACCAAACCAGCCAAGCCGACAGGGATGGTGCCCAAGATTACCGCCCAAGCCAGTTTGCCATCGGCGTTCAGCTCGCGGTGCGTCACCGAGCGCGTCCAGGCGACCATCATCTTGAGCAAGTCTTGCCGGAAGTACAGGATAACGGCGGAAAGACTGCCAAGGTGCAGTGCTACATCAAAGGCGAGGCCTTGGTCTTCCCAGTCGGTCAGCACGGGCACCAAAATTAGGTGGGCCGAACTGGATACGGGCAGGAACTCGGTGAGGCCCTGAATCAAGCCCAAAATCACAACCTGTAGCCAATCCATCTCATATTCCTTATTAAAAAGCTGCGCGAACCTTAAGGGAAACCACCTCAATTGACAAATCTGGAATACCAGATTGAGAAAAAGAGGCTTTTAAGGGCGCATCATGTGAACACCACGGGCAATATCGGCTGCCTTGAACACGCCGGTGTCTAAAATCCATGCCGTGACCAACTCCGCCGGGGTCACATCAAAGGCCGGGTTCCAGACTGGTGCGTCCTTCGGTGCCCAGCTCACGTCGCCAAATGCACCGGAAACACCGCGCACCTCTGCGGGGTTGCGCTGTTCGATCGGAATGTCGGCGCCCGACTGACACTGCGGGTCGACCGTGGTGTAGGGCGCTACGACATAAAAGGGCACCTTGTGATGGTGCGCCAGCACCGCCAGCATGTAAGTGCCCACTTTGTTGGCAAAGTCACCGTTAGCGCAAATCCGATCGGCACCGACCATGATTTTGTCCACTCGGCCCGCAGCCATTAGGCTGGCGGCCATACTGTCGCAAATCAGTTCGTAGGGAATGCCAAGGTCGGCCATCTCCCACGCGGTTAATCGGCCACCTTGCAACAAGGGTCGTGTTTCATCAACAAACACCGTTAGGCGCGTGCCACGTTGGTGCGCCACCGCTAAGGCGCCTATGGCCGTGCCGACGCCTGCGGTCGCCAAAGCCCCGGTGTTGCAATGAGTAAGGACACAGTCACCATCGACCAATAACTCGGCACCGCGTTCGGCCATGCGTTGACACAGGGCGCGATCTTCAGCAAACAATTCAGCAGCACGCTGACTCATGGCTTTTGGCCCGGCAGCAAAGCATGCGCCCATTTCATCCAAACAATGCATCAAGTTGACTGCTGTTGGGCGGGTGGCGCGTAAGCGCGCACTGACCGCTTGCCAGTCGGCGCTCGGGTGCTCGTTGGCGTAACGTGCCAATACCAAGGCTGCACTCAGGCCAATGAGGGGGGCACCCCGAATGGCCAGCGAGGTGACCGCCGCTTGCCACTGGTCGGGTGTGTTGCACGGGTACCAGGCTTCGCGTTGTGGTAATTGCGTCTGGTCCAAAAACTCAATATCGCCTGCGGTCACGCGCAGGCTGCGTGCTTCTAAATCCAACATCCAGTAATCCTCGGTTAACGGCGAAAATCATATCATATACAATGCGGGCATTAGACATTGAGGTCGGACATGAGCACGCAAGAAGAATTACTCGATGCCATCACTTGGGTGGCCGCACAGGGTTGGACGCCAGCCACTGGCGGGAACTTTTCTGCCCGAATGCCGCAGGGCTATCTGATCACAGCGTCTGGGCGTGACAAAACGCGCATTCAGGCGGAAGACCTGCTGTTGTGTGACGCCATTGGACTGGTGTTGGACGGTACTGGGTTGCCCAGCGCCGAGAGTGAGCTGCACGCTGCTCTGTATCGACTCGATGCCGATATCGGGTGTGTGTTGCATACGCACTCGGTGGCGGCAACCGTACTGTCGCGTCGACACCCTGAAGGCGTACGTTTTACTGGCTTCGAGATGCAGAAAGCGTTGCAAGGCAACCGAACACACGACGCCAGTATACTATTGCCGGTGGTGCCCAATTCACAGGATATGGCGGATATTGCCGCCGCTGTGAAAGCAAAATGGCCTATGCCATGGGGCTTTCTGGTCGCGGGGCACGGCCTGTACGCCGTGGGTGAAGATGTGGCGACCTGTCGTCGGCACTTGGAAGGGCTGGAATTCTTACTGGCCTGTGTCTTAGAGGAAGAGAGATGGCAACGCTAGAACTCACCAATATTAAGGCCATCGTTACCGATATCGAAGGCACCACGACGGACATCGCTTTTGTACAAGACGTCCTGTTTCCTTATGCCTATCAAGCGTTGCCAGCGTTCGTACGCAGGCACAGTGAAAGCCCTGAAGTCGCCGCGCAGCTTGAAGCCGTAAAGCTGGAAATGGGCCAGCCCGACGCCGCCATGGATGCCCTGATTGATCAGCTGCTGCTCTGGATCGACACCGACCAAAAGGTGACGCCATTGAAAGCCCTGCAGGGCATGGTGTGGATACAGGGGTATGAAACCGGTGACTTCACGGCACACCTGTACGATGATGTCGCGCCTAACTTGCAGCGTTGGGCTGCGGCGGGTAAAGCATTGTATGTATACTCGTCCGGCTCGGTGCAAGCACAGAAATTATTGTTTGCGCACACCCCGGCCGGAGATCTGACACCTTTATTCAGCGACTACTTTGATACACGCATCGGGCACAAGCGCGAAGTGGCGTCCTATGCGCAGATAGTACAAAAAGTCGGTTTACCAGCCGATACAATACTGTTTCTGTCTGATATTGTTGAAGAACTGGACGCTGCACGTGAGGCGGGCCTGCAAACGGTTCAGTTGGTGCGACCGGGTACTGAATCCAGCCAAGCGCATCCAACAGTGACCGACTTTAATCAGCTTGTGTTATAGGAGTGCTCATATGTCTCACCTGAAAGTCTATGCTCACGACGATCCCAGTAAGTTGCTGCTGGATACGGACGACAGCTATCACATTCGCACCGAACTCAGTACCGTAGGCGTGCAGTTTGAACACTGGCAAGCGCCGCATGAATTAGCACCCGATGCGAGCAACGACGAGATAATTGCACTCTATCAGAAAGACATTGATCGCCTGAAAGCCGAAGGCGGCTATCAGACCGTCGACGTGGTACATATGGTGCCCGACCACCCGGAGCGCGAGGCGTTCCGGCAGAAGTTTTTGGACGAACACCGGCACAGTGAAGACGAAGTGCGATTCTTTGTGAAAGGGCAGGGGCTGTTCTGCCTGCACCTCGACAACAAGGTATTTCAGGTGTTGTGCGAACGCAACGACCTTATCAGCGTACCGGCCAACACGCCGCATTGGTTTGATATGGGGCCGACGCCGGAGTTCACCGCCATTCGCTTGTTTAACAACCCTGAAGGTTGGGTGGCTAACTTTACTGGGGCCGATATCGCGCAGCGTTTTCCCTTGTTTGATCAGTTTTGATCTGCCCCATGAGTAAGCACTGACACATGGTTTTTAAAACCTCCACACGGATTAATAAATACATCAGCGAAAGCGGTCTGTGCTCGCGCCGCGATGCCGACCGCTTTATTGAACAGGGCAATGTGTATATTGATGGGCGGCGCGCCACTACCGGAGATCAGGTGGTACCGGGCAGCGTGGTTAAGGTGAATGGTCAAATCATCGAGCCACAGGAAGCGGAAGATCTGGTCCTGATTGCGCTGAACAAGCCGGTGGGCATCGTCAGTACTACCGAATCCAGTGAGAAAGACAACATCGTTGATTTCGTGCAGCACAGCGTGCGTATCTTTCCCATCGGGCGACTCGACAAAGACTCGCAAGGTCTGATTTTCCTGACCAACAACGGTGACCTGGTTAATAAGATTCTGCGCGCCCACAATCAGCACGAAAAAGAATACGTGGTTACGGTGAACAAACCCGTGACCGACGAATTCATCGCTGGCATGGCCAGTGGTGTGCCTATTTTGGGCGAAGTTACCAAGAAATGCCGGGTGACCAAGGTCGGTGCCAATGCCTTTAATATTGTTCTGGTACAGGGACTCAACCGGCAAATACGCCGCATGTGTGAGCATTTCGGTTATGACGTCGTGCGGCTTGAGCGCGTGCGCATTATGAATGTATCGCTGAAAGGGTTGGCCGTCGGTGACTGGCGCGATCTGACGCCGAAAGAGCTGAAAACACTGTTTGGGATGCTGGCGGAGTCGGAAGGCAATGTGGCGACATCACCAGGCAAGTCACAGCGCAATCGCAAGCCACCCAATAAAGCCAAGTCAAATCCCGCTAGGCCGGGACGCCCCAATGCGCGGGCGCCGGATGGTGGAAGACCCCCGCGTGGCGCACCTGCTGGGCGTGGTAAAGGACGCCCTTCGTCGGAGCCTAAGCCGCGTGCTCCCGGTCAGACTAAGCAAAAGCCTGGTCGCTCGCCGAAGGGCGGACGACGTTCGGGTTAGTGTGCCTAGGCTAGAAAAAGCTAATGGCCCTAGCTGTCGAGCCACTGTGCCCATTCCTCGGAAGCCAGCAATCGAGGGATATGTTCTTCAAGAAAGTCTGCGACATCGGTCAGTTGTGATGTAATCAGCAGGCGTCGCTCGTAGTAACTGTGTGCGACGGGAGATAGATAGAGGTCGTCTTCGACCCCTAGTTTCTGAGCAATGAAGCCAGCTGAAATGTCAGACATGATGGTTACCTGAACATCACGCAACCTCGATACCATGAGCAAAGCGTTATCTTCACGATTGACGTCATAGCGCACAATTTGGCCTGCTTCAATAAGTGGTTCTAGATCAGCAAATCGATACCCGCGCACTACTGCGAGGTGCTTACCTCGTAGCGACTCAGGGCCAGCATAGTCAATGGAATGGCTTCGATGCGATATGACGGCGTTGCGGTCTTCCAGCATGGCCTCTGACCAAAGAAAAGTCTCTTCTGCGCTGTCACCAAACCACGCTGGGTTCGCCCAGAGCACAATACCCTGATGGCCTTGTTGCAAGAGAACGTTCAGGCGTTCGCGCGGTAAGGTGAGCACACTGAATTCGTATTGGCCCTCGGCGTGCCTATTGAGCCAATCAGCAAGCGCATGGCTGAGGCCCGAGCGCTGATCAATGACGAAAGGCGGGAGGTCGTGGTAGTTCCACAAAACGACAGATTGTGGCTGAGCCAGCCCTAGCGCAGTGCAAAACAGTGCGCTTAGGATGATATTTGCTCGCCACCAATTAACCATCGTTTGACCGTTTTTCTTAGTTAATGCGGAAGAACTTGAGTTGGCTCAATACTGTGCTACTGACTTGATTCATTTCCTCGCTGTAGGTGTTGGTATTGGTGGCGGTTTCAGCGGTTTCGTTGGTCAACTGTTGCACGGCATGCATGTTCTGACTGATGTCTGCCGCAACAGCGCTTTGCTCTTCTGCCGCTGTCGCAATCTGCTGCGCTTGTTCGTTGACATGTTCAACCCGTGCCAGAATGTCTTTCAGCATCTTAAAGTTTTCGTCGATCTTGCCACGTGTTACGTCGGCCATGCCGGTGGAGGCATTCATGCGCGTCACCGCATCTCGACCGGCAGCACTTAATTGCGCGAGCAGGGTTTCTATCTCATTTACTGAGTCTTGCGACCGCTGAGCCAACCCACGCACCTCGTCGGCTACGACGGCAAAACCGCGTCCTTGTTCTCCGGCGCGAGCTGCTTCAATGGCAGCGTTCAGGGCTAATAGATTAGTTTGCTCAGAAATGCCGCGAATCACATCGAGAATGCGCTCAATGTTGGCTGTTTCTTCCTGTAAGCGGTCGATGACCGTTGAGGTTTCTTGCAAGCTAGCCACCATTTGCTGCACCGTATCAATGGTTGCTGCTGATGCATCCAAACCCTGCGTCGCCATACCAGCCATTTCGCTTGATGCCGCAGCGGTATTGTTGGTGTTCTCCGCTATGTTCTTGCTGGTGGCCGACATTTCTTCAATGGCGGTGACCACTTGACTGGTATTGTCGGTAACTTGATTCGCCATGCTCTGAATGTGGCGATTGGCGTCCAAAACGGTTTCGCTGTTGGTCCCGACAACTTCGGCTGATTGGGCAATTTCACGAATGACGCTGCTCAGGTGAGTTACAGTTTCGTCCAGCGACCGGCTGAGCTCGGCCACTTCATCCGACCCCGCTACCTGGCTGCGTCGTGTCAAATCGCCTTCAACCAAAGCATTTGCGAGGTCTCGAACTTTTTTTATGTTCTGAATGATGTTGCGTGAAATGAACACACTCAGCACCGTGGCCGCCACTACGGCGATCAACAAAGAAAGGTAAAATACCAGGTTCGCTGCCGCTACTGCGTCTCGGGCATCGTTCTGTGCTTCGATGGCGGCGAGGTCTGTCTCGGCTTTGAGGTCGTCAAAATGCGCAAGTAGGTCGTTGTACGACGTTATAAATGCTGAGAACACCGGGAATGGAGCCTGGTTGTTCGGAGAGCTTTCCATGGCCGCAACAAAGGCTTTAGTCTTCGTTTGATAGTCGGTTACTAGACTATTTAAGCGCTGAAGGCTGGCCGGCTCGCCCACATAGCGTTCGTTAAGGGCGCGCAACAGCTCCGGCGTTTCACGGTAATTGCGCTCCATGTTGGTTAAGTAGCCCGGAATCTGATCAGAGAGGTTCAGCAGGTAAGCGATCTGCAAACCCCGCACATCCACCACAATGTCGACTTGCGCTTCCTTAATGCGCTCCACCAGCAGCGACACAGCAAAATTATCCTCATAAAAACGCTCGAAGTTTGCAGTGATGCGCACACTGGTGGCACGTATTGCCAAGAGGGCCACAATAAAAATCACCGATATCGAGATCACTAAGACAAGGAATTTGGCGCGGATGGAGAGGTTGTTCATGAGCAGGCACTCCACAAGGTAAGACTATTTAAAAAAATAGACGACTGGTGGGGTAAAACAAGGACAAAAGTAAAAATTAAAGTCGGACGACAGGGCAGAAAATTGAAGGCATTATGGTGTGCTGTCACTTTGCCCGGAGGGGGCGTTATGACAAGAAGGCACATTAAGTACGGACTGCTGAGTGCGTTCGCCGCACTATTGGTCACCGTAGGTGGTGTCGGCTGGCACCATGCAAACAAGGCTCTGCCTGCCGGTTTGGATTTTTCTGGAGAGCTGCGTGCGGCTCATCATGTAAAATTTTTGGCCGATGTGACCTATGTCGATGACTCAGGCGAACGACACACGGAACAGACTATCTTCGATGAGATCTTTGGTCTCATCGACGCCGCCGAGCATTTCCTGCTGCTCGATATGTTCCTGTTCAATAGCTTTCAGGGCGCGGAGCCTGAAACACACCGTGCGTTATCCTCAGAGTTAACCGATCGACTGCTGGCGCGTCGAGAGGCTCAGCCCGACATGCAAATCGTGGTCATTACCGATCCGATCAATACCTTGTATGGCAGCCTAGAGTCAGGCATCTTTAACCGTCTTGAAGCCGCCAACATCGATGTAGTGATTACGCATTTGCCCGCGTTACGCGACAGCAACCCCGCCTTTTCAGCACTGTGGCGTACCTTCATTGCACCGTGGGGAGTGGGGCCGGGAGATACCTTTGGCAACCCGATTGGTGCCGGACGTATTTCGGCGCGCAGTTACTTATCGCTGATCAATTTTAAAGCAAATCACCGCAAGTTAATGATTGCCGACAATGGTGACTTGTACGTGGCCGTGGTGACCTCTGCTAACCCACACGACGCAAGCAGCGCGCACGGTAATGTCGCCTTGCGATTCACCGGTCCGGCGGTGGCTGACCTACTGGCAACTGAGCGGGCGGTATTGGCATTCTCTGGCGGCCCAGACCTGAATGTGGCCATTCCAACCGACGCAGAGCCCTCCGATGAACGCCTGCAGGTGCTAACGGAGCAGGCGATTAAACAGGCTTGGCTGGCTACGGTAGCGCGCACCAGACGTGACGATCTGGTCGATGTGGCGGCGTTTTATCTGGCCGATCGTGACATCGTCGCGGCACTGATTGCGGCGCAAGAACGAGGGGTCACACTGCGTGTGTTGCTGGACCCGGCGAAAGACTCCTTTGGGAGAGAGAAAAACGGTATTCCTAATCGTCAGACCGCTCTCGCACTGCACGCCGCTGGCGTACCGGTTCGTTGGTGTGCGACCCATGGCGAACAATGCCACAGCAAGTTTCTGCAAGTGCGCTATGCCAATGGTGACAGCGTGCTGTTGCTGGGCTCGGCGAACCTGACCCGGCGCAACCTCGACAACTATAACCTTGAGACCAATGTGTTACTGGAAGGCACGACCGGCAGTCGAGCCATGCGTGACTCAGTGCGCTGGTTCGATCGCTATTGGCATCAATTACCGGGGCAGCACCTGAGCACGGAGTACGCGACCTACGCCGATGAAGACCGGTGGCGGCAGGCCTTGTATTGGCTGATGGAGCGTTGGGGGCTCAGTACCTTTTGAGGTACGTTGAGTGCTTTTTCTGTATGATGGGGGCGCTTTTTACGCTGCCTCCACTGATGAACAGGATATTGCTATGAGTGCGTTACCGCATTGCCCGGCTTGTACCGCCGAATACACCTATGAAGACGGCTTGATGTATGTCTGTCCTTCGTGCGGGCATGAATGGGCCCAAAGCGGTGCGGGTGAGCCGAGCGACGAAAAGGTTTACCGCGATGCGAATGGCACGGTGCTGGCGGATGGCGATACAGTGACGGTGATTAAAGACCTCAAGGTAAAAGGCAGCTCGTCGGTGGTCAAAGTGGGCACCAAGGTGAAGAACATTCGTTTGGTCGACGGCGACCACGACATTGACTGCAAAATTGATGGCATCGGCGCCATGAAATTGAAAACCGAATTCGTGAAGAAAGTGTAAGTTGAATGCTGTTTAACCCTAACCCCGAATAAAGATAAAAAAGCGGAGTTAACCATCATGAAAGACGTTGTACGCCCAGCTTCGACTGCGGCTTTGTTGTTGCGCGTGTTATTGATTGTATCCTTGGCCGGCGCTGCTCAAGGGCAAATCATCGACGGCCGGTTTCAGGATCACGGGAATGGTACCTTGACCGACCAGCAAACAGGTCTGACTTGGATGCGGTGCAGTCTGGGCCAGCAATGGAATGGCGTCAGTTGCAGTGGTGGAGCCAGTCGCCACACTTGGGACAACGCCATGACGCTGGCACAGGGTTTGGAATTCGCGGGCCACACGGACTGGCGCCTGCCAACACGGGATGAACTGAATACCATCGTGCATTGCAGCAGTGATCAACGCAGCGGCTTTAACAGCAATGGCTATGGCGGCCATTGTTTGGGCAATTTCCTCAAGCCTACGGTCCTTGCGGCGGCTTTTCCTAATACGCCGGATACCTGGTATTGGTCATCGTCGAATTACGGCACCAGCAATGTGAATGCGTGGGTGGTTGGTTCGGGCGACGGAGCGCTGAGCGGCAGTTATCGCAGTACGCCATTGCGAGTGCGTATGGTGCGCGGCGGACACTAGTCCGCCACTGTCATTATTCTTCCGGCGAATCGGCTTCTTGCAAGCGTTCCTGCCGTTCGCGCTCCTCTTCGATGGTGGCTTGTATCTCAGCCAAAACGCCGTCGATGTCGGCTTCGTGTTCGTCTTCCGGGTGTTCACCGGTGAGCGGATAGTCGGGGTGTAGTTCGCCTTCTTCATACAGCGCCCACATTTCTTGTGCGTAGCGCGCCGTGAGCAGTTCCGGCGCAAACTGGCCGTAATACGCGTTCATGTTTTCCACGTCGCGCAACAACATGCGTTCAGCGTGGTTGTTGGCGGCGGCGTCAACCGCTTGCGGCAAGTCGATAATGACCGGGCCATAGTCGTCGACCAAGACATTGAATTCCGACAAGTCGCCATGAATCAGGCCCGCGCACAGCATGCGCATGACGTAATGCATCATCAGGGCGTGGTCTTCCCGGGCTTGTTCTTCGGTCAGAATCACTTCGCTCAGGCGCGGGGCGACATTACCCTCGTCGTCGGTCACCAGCTCCATCAACAGCACGCCGTCGACACAGCCGTAAGGTTCGGGCACGCGCACACCGGCAGCGGCCAATTTAAATAAGGCATCCACTTCAGCATTTTGCCAACTGGTTTCCTGCTGCTGGCGGCCAAACTTAGAGCCTTTTTCCATGGCGCGGGCACGGCGGCTGCTGCGGTCTTTACGGCCTTCGCGGTAGGTGACGGCTTTTTTGAAGCTGCGTTGCGCGGCGTCTTTGTAGACTTTGGCGCAGCGAATGTCGTCGCCACAACGCACCACGAACACGGCCGCTTCTTTGCCGCTCATCAAGGGATACAGCACCTCATCGACGAGGCCATCGTCAACCAGAGGTTGGAGTCTTTTGGGGATTTTCATGCGGCCCTTGATGCGCAATGGAGTTAGAGCGGAGAATACAGCAAACGGAGGCTTTGCACGATGTCTGAAACTGAGAACATGCTGAACGGCGCATATTACAACCCCATGGTGCGCGAATTGACTCAGGCGCGTCATCGGGCCAGTGATCTGTGTCGGGAATACAATCAAACGCGCTCATTTGAAACCTTAGAGCGCAAGCGCATCTTGAAAGCGTTGTTAGGGGCTGGCGGCAATTCAGCGCGCATTACGCCGCCGTTTTATTGTGATTATGGCGCACAGGTTCAGTTGGGCAAGGGGGTGTTCTTTAACGCGAACTGCGTGGTGCTGGATGCGGCACCCGTGCGCATTGGCGCTCATACCCTGATCGGCCCGGCGGTGCAGATTTATACCGTCCTGCATCCCATGGACGCCGAAACACGTCGTACCCACGCTGAAAAAGCATTGCCCGTGACCATTGGCGACGATGTCTGGATCGGTGGCGGCGCCATTATTTGTCCCGGTGTCACGATCGGTGCGCGGACGGTGATCGGTGCCGGGAGCGTAGTGACGCGTGACCTGCCAGCGGATGTTTTTGCAGCGGGAAATCCATGCCGAGTCGTGCGTTCGTTGATGGATGAAAGTCCTTTACCTTAACTCGTGGGTGAAACATTGGTTTCTTTACTACACTCTGAGTCATAGGTTTCGCGCAATAACCACCACGGGTATTTGATGACTGAGGCTCGCCAAACACACACTGCCTTTTTCGAGCTTGTTTCGGCGTTGTCGACAGCCTTTGTCACGGCGCGTCACGAAGAGCTCAGTGCCGTGAATCAGCGTGCATTGGCGGTCATTGGGCACTATTTCAATGCGGATCGTACTTACATCTTTGAGTTTTCTCCTGACCGTTCACATGCTGATAATACCTATGAATGGTGTGCGCCGGGCGTTTCCTCTCAATTGGAGCATTTGCAGAACATCGCCACTGCAGATTTTTATGTGTGGTTTCAGCCTTGGCATCGTGGCGAGGTGGTGCAGATTTCCGATGTGACAGCGTTGCCGGAAAACAGTCCGGAGCGCGCGCTGTTGGCCCCGCAGGGTATTCGCTCGGTCATTATGTTGCCTTTGCACAGCAGCGATGGGCTATTGGGCATGTTTGGTATTGATCTCGTGCGTGCTCAACACGTATGGACGGAAGAAGAAACAGCTGCTCTTAAGTTGGTTGCTGGTAATCTTTGCGGCAGCTTGCTGCGCGGGCGAGCAGTACAGCAACTGCGTACACTTGCTTTGTATGACCCGGTGACGGAACTGCCCAACCGTCACCATCTTGGTACCTTGCTGACCTCATGCGCCATCGAGGCGAGGTCGGCAGATGGTCTGAGCGGATTGTTGTTGCTGGACTTAGACCATTTCAAAACCTTGAATGACAGCCATGGGCATCAATACGGTGACCTGTTGTTGGTTGAACTGGCGGCGCGTTTGAGCGCCCTATTGCAGCCCGCAGATATACTGGCCCGGGTTGGCGGTGATGAGTTTGCTTTGGTGATGCGCGATTTGGCTCCCAGCAAAAACCTGGCCGAGGCGCAGTTAAAGGCCTTAGCTGAACGCGCGATGCAGGTGTGTGGTCAGGTGTTTCATTTAGGTGACATTGAGCATCGTATATCTTTGAGCGTAGGGGCCTGTGTATTTCAGTCGCTGGAGGAGTCGGTCGACGTGTTGCTGAAGCATGCTGAGCTTGCCATGTATCAGGCCAAGGCGGCGGGACGAGATACCCTGCGCTTTTATGATTCGGCGATGCAGGCTCAGGCGAACGCTCGAGCAGCGCTAGGGCGCGAGCTGCGCACCGCCATTGAAGACCAGCAATGGGTGTTGCACTATCAGCCGCAATTTGACTTGGATTCGCGCGTAGTGGGTGCCGAAGCCTTGATCCGCTGGGAGCATCCAACGCGTGGCATTGTTGCTCCGCCAGAGTTTATTCCCTTCGCTGAAGAGAGCGGTTTGATCATTCCCATCGGGCAATGGGTCTTGCGTCAAGCTTGTCGTCAATTAGCCTTATGGTCTGAATTGCCGCCGTTCAAACACGTCTGTATTTCAGTCAATATCAGCTTGCTGCAATTCCAGCAGCCGGATTTTGTAGATCAGGTACGCTCAGCCTTAGCCGCGACAGGTGCCGATGCAACTCGTTTGAAACTGGAGATCACTGAAAGTTTATTGGCGGTAGACATCACCGATGTCATTGAGAAAATGACTCAGTTGCAGGCTGAGGGCGTAGGATTTTCGCTCGATGACTTCGGTACGGGGTACTCGTCACTCAGCTACCTTAAGCGTTTACCACTCACCGAGGTAAAAATAGACAAAAGCTTTGTTAGGGATATTTTGGCAGACAGCAGTGATGTTGCCATCGCCAAAATGGTCGTTGCTTTGGCCGATTGCATGGACTTAGGTGTGGTGGCCGAAGGTGTTGAGAACGCGGCACAGCGAGACTTGCTGGCCCAGTTGGGTTGTCAGTGTTTTCAGGGATTCTGGTTCAGCAAGCCACTGGATATCATTCCGTTCGAGCAGCGTTTTGGTGGCTGATGGCGCTCTGGGCAGGCGGTTTTACTGACCTGCGTCAGCCCCGCTCCCTTGAGACGGCTTAAGGGAACCCCTACTATGTTTTGTTAACGGAATGAACCAAGGAGCATCTGTGGCAAAACCTGAGAAAACTCCCCACCAAGTACCCGTAAATACGCTCGCACGATTACGTTCGTTGGCTCATTGGTTGATATTTTACGCCGTACTTTGGTTGTTGCTGGCCGAGGGTAGCGGTTGGTACCTGGGTGCTTTCCTAGTACCGGCTGCGGCAGCATTAACGGTGCGCCTAGGGCTGCGCATTCCGCGTTTGCAGTGGCGTCATTTGCCAGCGTTTCTATGGTTCTTCGGTCGAGAAGTTGCTGTAGGCGGCTGGGATGTGGCGCGGCGGGCTTTTTCTCCGCGCGTATCTGTTTCTCCCCGTTGGACATACTACACCTTCGCGGCGCACCGGCCTCGCGTGCGCCTAGCGGTATCGGCTTGCATTGGCTTGATGCCTGGTACCTTGTCGTCCGGTGTGCTGGGTGACCGCATGACAGTGCACGTGTTGGATGATCAGCGTGATTGGCAGACGGCTATCCATAGGCTGGAAACGCATCTCGACCAACTGTTTCCGGGAGCGCAGACATGATGTGGCTGGCAACGCTCCTGCTATTGACGATTCTGGCTGGCTTATACCGCGTGGTGCGCGGGCCGACCGCCGTTGATCGACTGATGTCCATTCAATTATTCGGCACGGCCGGGGTCGCCATTATGCTGGTATTGGCTCAAGTGGAAGAGGCACCTGCCCTGCGTGATGCGGCCTTGGTGTTGGCTCTGCTGGCGGCCGTGGTGTCGGCTGCTCTGGTGCAGTATCTGCGGAGGGGGCGGCATGAGTGATCTGTTGCTTTGGATCAGCGGCCTGTTCTTTGTCGCCGGTGGCTTTTTCTTTGTAGCCGGTACGCTAGGGCTGCTGCGCTTTCCGGATGTCTACAGCCGTCTTCACGCGGTGACTAAGGCCGATACGTTAGGCTTTGGTTTGGTGGTCATTGGCCTGAGCGTACGCGCGGACAGCCTACAAACAGTGGTGATCATGGTGCTGGTGTGGTTGCTGGTGCTGGCCTCAGGCGCAACCGCTTGTCAGTTGTTGGCGCGTTATGCCCACGAAGAAGATGCGCCAGCGGAGGAAGAAGTGCATGGCGCTGACTGACTGGGTCTTCGATGGCGTGCTGGGGTTGCTGGTGGTGGTGTTGGCGGTGGCCGTACTCTATGCCCGAACGCTGTACGCCAGTATTGTGCTGTTCATCGCTTTTGGTTTGTTGCTGGCTGTGGTGTGGGCGCGCCTAGGCGCTGCCGATCTGGCCTTAGCGGAAGCCGCCATTGGTGCGGGCCTGACCGGCGCGTTGTTGCTGGCCGCGTTGGCACAAACATCTACCACACCCTTTGCGGAACAGCGCAGTGCCCACTGGACGCGCCAGCGTTGGCCTGCCACTGGGTTGGCGTTGCTGGTCGGCGTGCTGCTGGTGCGTTCATTGGTCGGACTGGATCGCATGGCGGAGCCCGGCTTAATGGATGCTGTCACACAGAACATGGCTGACGCTGGTGTGGGTCACCCTGTTACCGCAGTGCTGTTGAATTTCCGCGCGTGGGATACCTTACTCGAACTCGTCGTACTGCTGCTGGCCCTTCTGGGCGTGCGCCAATTGGCCACTAAGCCCTTGGTGATTGCTGCACCCTGGGCCTTGTTAGAAGCATGGAGTCGGATACTGGCACCACTGGCGGTACTGGTCGGCGGGTATCTGTTGTGGCGTGGTTCGAATTATCCGGGTGGAGCCTTTCAGTCCGGTGCGTTGCTGGCCGCTGCGGCCGTAGTTCTGCGTTTAAATCATCTTCTGCCGCCGGTGCGTTGGTCGTCTTGGGGGGTACGCATCTTGGTTTTATTGGGCGTAGCGGTATTCCTCACAGTCGCTATTTTCACCCACTGGCTGGGTGCTGGCTGGCTTAATTATCCACTGCCCTTTAATGGACTATTAATCTTGCTGATTGAAATTGCGGCTACGGTGTCCATTGCCACCACGTTGACTCTGCTGGTGGTCGGTGAGCCAGACGAGGTGCGCGCATGACGCCGGTAATGTTCTGGCTAGGCATTGGCATCGTGCTGTTCGTGCTGGGTCTGCACGGCGTCTTGCTGGCGCGCCAAGCCATTCGTCGCATCATCGCCATTAACATCATGGGCAGTGGGGTCTTTCTGGTTATGGTGGCGTTGGCTGCACGCGGTGAGGCCCGCGACCCGGTATTGCACGCCTTGGTGGTGACCGGGCTCGTGGTCGCTGTCAGCGCCACGGCATTCGCCTTGCGGTTGGCGACTGCGGCGCAGGCCGGTGATAAAAAAGCATCGGAGCCGAAGGCATGACCTACGCGCTCATCAGTCTGTTAATTCCCTTACTGACCGCGCTGGTGCTGTTGCTCACCGGTTCGCGCCGGGGTGTCTGGGTCATTCTGGCCAGCGCGCTGAGTTTGGTGGCGGCGGCTTTTGCGCTGCTGTCGGTGATGGGCAGCGGTACACAGTATTTGGCACTGGGCGGCTGGGAAGCGCCATTGGGCATTCGTTTTCACCTGCAGCCCGTCGCGGCTTTACTGCTGGTTTTCACGGCACTCATTCATTTGTTGGTGGCGGTGTACGCAGAGCGCAGTAGCCACAGTCAGACGCGCGACACCGACTATTGGCCTCTGTCGAGCCTACTGCACGCCAGCTTGGCGGCTTTGTGGCTGTCAAACGATCTGTTCAACTGGTACGTCACGCTGGAGTTGCTCGGCTTGGTGGCCGTTGCGCTGGTGACCTTGTCGGGTCGCAAAGCGTACGGCGCTGCATTGCGTTACCTACTGCTGTCGCTGGTCGGCTCGCTGTGTTACTTGCTCGGTGTGGCGCTGTTGTATGGCCGTTATGGCGTGCTGGATGTGACCCTGCTGGCCGAGCTGACGGTGGCCGATGCCACTACTCAAATGGCGTTGCTGTTGATGACCCTGGGTCTGATGGTTAAGGGCGCGCTGTGGCCGATGCACCTCTGGTTGCCCCCGGCGCATGCCGGCGCACCGACCTCGGTCAGCGCGCTACTGTCGGCGCTGGTGGTGAAGGGTCCCATTTTCATCCTGTGGGTGCTTTGGGCAAAAGTCGCTCCGCCTGAGCTGGCGGTATCCGCAGGCTGGTTGATGGCTGTCGCGGGGGTAATTGCATTGATCTCGGCAGGTTGGTCGGCTATTCGCACACCTTACATCAAGGTGTTGGTGGCCTACTCCACGGTGGCCCAGCTGGGTTACGCCCTTTTAGCGCTGGGGCTGTTGCTGTACTGGCAAGAGCCGGAGCTGGAAGTCGCCCTATGGTTGTTCATCATTGCCCATGGGTTGGCTAAGGTCTCGATGTTTTTGGCCGCCGGTGAAATGCAGGCGACCATTGGCACTAAACGTGTGGCGGGGCTGAAAGGCGCCACAGAAACCATGCCAGTGGCCATGTTCGCTTTTGCGGTGGCCGGGGGCAGCTTGATCGGTTTGCCGCCGAGCGGTGGTTTTGTGGCCAAGTGGATACTGCTGCTGCCATTGTTTGCGGAGCCCGCTCACTGGCCGTGGGCCTTGGGTGTCTTGGTCGGCACCTTGGTCAGTGCCGCCTATGTGTTTCGTGTGGTGGCCCTAGCCTTCGACCGGGCTGACCCAGTACGGCCCGACTTCGTGCCCGATCGCTTTGCGCAATGGCTCGCTTTGTTGCCGGCGCTGCTGGTATGGGGCATGGCGTTGATCAGTCAGCCGCTCATTCAATGGCTGACGGGGGTGAGCGGATGAACCTCGGTTGGACCAGTATTCTGCCGGTGTTGATCGTCCTCAGTTCGTTAATACCCGGCCTCTTAATATTCACCTTGCGCGAAGAGCGGATTCGCACGCGCACGGCGCTGAACTTGTTTGGTGTGGTATTGAAACTGGCGTTGGTCGGCTTAATGCTGTTCGGCGTCAGTCAGGGCATGGTCTTTCACTTCGAGTTGCCCTTCCTGCCTTTTGCGCCACTGATTCTGCAGGGTGATGCATTGTCGCTGCAGTTTGTCAGTCTGTCTTCTGTGCTGTGGCTGGCGACCACCGTGTACGCAATAGGCTATTTGGAAGGGGCCAAGCTGCGTTCGCGTTTCTTTGGCTATTTCAGTCTGTGTGTCAGTGCAACGGTCGGGCTGGCGCTGGCGGGTAACCTCGTTACCTTCTTGTTGTTCTATGAGCTGCTGACCCTGGCAACCTTTCCCTTGGTGGTGCACCGCGGTACACCAGAGGCCCTGCGTGCAGGTCGCATTTATTTGGCCTTCACCATGGGGGGTGGCGTGCTGGCGCTGATGGGCGTGGCGGTTTTACACACCATCGCGGGCAGTCCGGAATTCGTTGAAGGCGGCTATCTGTCCGGATTCATTCAAGACTTCAGCCCCGCGCTGATGCTGGCCTTTGTGTTGCTGATTACCGGTCTGGGCGTCAAAGCTGCCCTGGTGCCGTTACACGGTTGGCTGCCGCAAGCCATGGTCGCCCCCGCGCCGGTCAGCGCGCTGTTGCACGCGGTCGCAGTGGTGAAGGCGGGGGCTTTTGGTATTGTGCGGGTGGTGTACGACGTGTTCGGCGTTGGCACCATGCAGGCCATGAATCTGCACTTGCCCTTGCTGTGGCTAGCGGCGCTGACCATCGTTTACGGTTCGGTAAAGGCCCTGCAACAACAAG
Organism: Salinispirillum sp. LH 10-3-1; assembly: GCF_030643825.1. Classification (GTDB taxonomy): domain Bacteria; phylum Pseudomonadota; class Gammaproteobacteria; order Pseudomonadales; family Natronospirillaceae; genus Salinispirillum. The sequence continues at coordinate 2,865,496 of NZ_CP101717.1, read as the reverse complement.
ACATCAAGAAGCGTCTGGCCTATTCGACCGTCAGCCAGGTGTCCTATATCACCCTTGGGGTGGCACTGATGGGCCCGCTGGCAGCGGTGGGGGCGTTGGTGCATTTGGTGCATCAAGGGTTGATGAAGGTTACCTTGTTCTTTGCCGCAGGTAACTTTGCCGAGTCTCTGCACGTGCACCGTATTGACGAGATGAACGGCATTGGCAAACGCATGCCGTTGACCATGGCGGCTTTCACGGTGGGTGCTTTGGGGATGATGGGTGCGCCGCCGATCGCCGGGTTTATCAGCAAACTGTATCTGGGGCAGGGGGCGCTGCAAGTGAATCAGGCTTGGGTCATTGGCGTGCTGATGTTGTCGGGCATGCTCAATGCCGCGTACTTTCTGCCCATACTGTACCGTGGCTGGTTTATGTCGCCGCCTACCGAATGGCCGAAAGACACCAAGTTGGGCGGTGGTGCGCCGGGCTGGCGTGAAACACATTGGATGCTGCTGTTACCGGTGCTGTTCACCGCTGCCCTGTCCATACTTGTGGGCGTGCTGGCCGGTACGGATCTGAGCCCGCTGAACTGGGCGCAGTTGATTGTGAATCGGGAGTTTGACCTATGACAGGATTCCTATGGTTGACGGTGCCGCTCACGCCGCTGCTGGCGATAATAGCGCTGGTGCTCTGGCCGGCGCTGCGTGACCGCTTGATGCCGTGGTTGTGGCTGGTCTGCTTGCCTGCCCTGTGGCTGGTCTGGTCGACACCGGAGCCGCTGGTACTGACGTGGCTGTGGCCCGGGGCCGAGTGGGGCCTGGGTCAGCTCGGCAGTGACGCAGTGGGGCGGGCTTTTCTCGGGTTTACGGCGTTGCTTTGGGCGGCAGCCAGTGTGTTCAGCTGGGTGAGTCAGCGCGCCCATGCGCAACGCCTGCGTTATTGGGTATTCTGGTTGCTCGCGCTCAGCGGCAACCTGCTGTTGATCATTGCGCAAGACGGCGCCAGCTACTATGTCGGCTTCACGATGATGAGTTTGTCGGCCTACGGCCTAGTGGTTCACAACGGCGGGCCCGGTCCGCGGCACGCTGGCCGGGTGTATTTACAGCTCGCCATACTGGGTGAGATGCTCATCTACGCCGGTTTGCTGATGCGCATATTTGAAGCGAACGGCTTGCTGAATTTAGCCGATTGGCTCCCCGCACCGACTAATACGTTAACCGCAGTGCTGTTGATTGTCGGCTTTGGCTTAAAGGCCGGGTTTTGGCCCTTGCACGTCTGGCTGCCCTTGGCGCATCCGGCGGCGCCAGCGGCGGCCAGTGCAGTGCTGTCAGGTGCCATGATCAAAGCCGGTGTGCTGGGTTTGTGGCGGTTCCTGCCCGAAGCCGACCCATGGCTGCAGCAAGCAGCCCCGGTGTTGGTCGGGATAGGCCTGATCAGTGCGTTTTTCGGCGTTGTGGTGGGCTTGTATCAGGTGAAAGCCAAATCGGCCTTGGCCTATTCGTCAGTCAGCCAAGTGGGTTACCTGTTGATCATCGTGTCGTTGGCGTGGCTGCATCCAGAGCAAAGAGCACTTTGGGGTGGTGTGTTGGCGCTGTATGCGGTGCATCATGGCCTAGCCAAAGGCGCGCTGTTCATGGGCGCTGGAGTGGCTATGCACCAGCGCTTTAATCGTTGGTATTGGGTGCTGATGGCCTTGCCCGCGTTGGCGCTGGTGGGCCTCCCTTTAACGAGCGGTGGCGCGGCGAAAACCGCCTTAAAAGCGGCCTTTGAAGACACAACACTGGTCAGTTGGCTGGTCTTGCTGACCGTCGGGTCGTTCGGCACGGCCTTGTTGTTGGCGCGCGTGATCTGGCTAACACACCAGATGCAGCCCGTAGCCGACAGTGACACCAAGAATGTATCGGGCACGCATCCGGCCATGCTGGGGTCTTGGGCGCTGGTCTGTGTGATGCCCATCGCTTTGCCGTGGCTCTGGCTGGAGCTGCGCAGCGCCATGCTTTACAGTCTGTCCATATACGCCAGCTGGGCGCTGTTGTGGCCGTTGTTGCTCGCGGCTGCACTTGTCTTCGCCGCGCTTAAATTCGGCTGGCGCACACCGGCTTTTTTGCTGCGCTTGCGCAGCCCTGCGCCCTTGGTGGCGTTTCAAATAAAACGCTTGCTGTCGCCGCGCCGAGGTCAGTCTCCGGCAAGCGAAGCGGCTTGGTCAGCACGAGCATTGGAGCGCCGCTGGAATCGGTTTTGGCAGAAGGGCACCGTGGCAATGACCGCATGGGTCTTGATGGTATTACTGCTGCTTGGTTGGTTGTGGTAGTTCAGCATCTCAACACTTTTGCACTCGCGGAAGTGGGTAAATGTTCCTTTGGGTTCGACCAATAAGTGGACGGATGTTCGAGGAAGGCCAGGCGCTAGATTCCTATGTGATCTGTTTGGGCTTGGCGTCCGAATGGACAGGGTATTGAGGGTGACTCGTTGTGGACTTTATTTTCCTCGCAGACAAACAAGACATGAAGCCAGTCGTGGCGAGATGGTACTTCGAAGAGTGGGGGCGGCTCAGGGAGGGGGCTTCCGTCGCGTCTTTTGAGGATACGCTGAATGATTACCTTAACCGAGACTGTCTACCACTCATTATTATGGCCCTAGATGGAGATAAGGTCATGGGTGTAGCGCAGCTGCGCTATCACGAAATGTCGATCTACCCTGAGAAAGAACACTGGCTAGGCGGCGTTTACGTGGACGCTGAACACCGTGGAAAGAATGTTGCTTCAGCATTGGTTAAAAAAATTGAGCAGGTCGCTCTTTCGCTGAGAGTCAGCGAGTTGCACTTGCAGACGGAAAGCTTAAGTGGTGGTCTCTATGCCCGTTTAGGTTGGCAGCCGGTTGAGCAAGTGACCTATCGCGGCGTCGATGTTCTGGTAATGACTAAACGCATTGAAGCATAAAAACGCGAGTGTAGACTCTGCATTTCCGCGCTGCGAACGGCCCTAACTGCCAGAGAGGGAGAGAGCCGTTTGTACGTGCTCGTCGGGGTGCCTAGGTCGGGAAAGAGCACGTGGGCTACAGCTATGAAGCGGGCGGAGCCGAACTCAATTATCTTTGATGCAATCTTGGTCAGACACTCGGAGCGAGCGCCCATCTTGGCGGAAGCCCAGCGACACGATGTCATGGCGATTGCCGTATGGTTTCAGACGAGTCTAGACGTATGCCTTGCGAGAAACGCAGCGCGCCCCGCGGATCACCTTGTCAGCGAGGGTGATAACTAGCTACATTGGGTACAATTGTTGGCTGAGAATGTTTGGAAATTGTCGTGAAACAGAAAGAAAGAGATAAGTTGCTGAGTTATGTACTTGGATATACTGGAGTTTCCGCGTTGATCGCATTGACCGACTCGATGAGGCGTTCAAAAACCTTAACCGTAATGGTGGTAATTGGCTTGGTGGGCGTTCTTAGTTTTTTCTACTTCCTTTTGAACATTGGTGGTGTGTGACGTCCCGTGTTGGCAAAGTGGTTCTCGACTAGACGCGGCAAGGCGCGTCAATGTTCCTTTTCACGGAACATTCTTATCGCTTATCGGCTTTCTTACGGGACAGCGCTAAGTCGTAGACTTCGTTGCGGTTTCGTTTTCCGACGGCAAGAACGGTGACTGTTATGGTGGTGTCCGATACTGAATAGACCAGGCGGTATCCCAGCTGGCGGAGTTTTATTTTGTACAGGTTCATACCGCCGCTTACTGCTGCCGATGGAACATGTGGATTGATTAGTCGCTCTTTGAGTTTCTTAATGAAAATTTCCCGCACATTCGGGCCGAGCTTCTTCCATTCCTTCAGCGCACTTTTCTTAAACGTTAACTCATAGGTCATCAAGGTTAACCTTTATGCTTTCTTCGTCCATGCGGCTCTTGGCAAGAGCCAAGAGCTCTTTGTCTTCAATGAGATCCATCAGTGCTTCATAGGCTTCTGCGGGGATACAATAAAACGCAGGCTCATTCCGGTTTAGAACCGCAATCGGCATGCCTTCTCCACTGGCTACGACTTTCATGGGGTTGGCTTTCAGTTCAGAGATGCTGGCTGCTACGTCGGTAAGAATTAGATGTGTCATCGGGATGCCTTGATTTGCTGGATGGCTATGTGACCTAATAATAGTCCTGTTAAATGGTCTCGTAAAGTCATGAGGTCGATCAACTCAAACTCAACTCGCGGAACTAAATTCTGCGCTGACCAACAGAAGGAAAACAATGACCCAGTTTAACGATGGCGAACAGTATTTCGATGCCTCCTTCAAGAAGCTTGAGCTGCCTGAGGAAAACTACACAGACATCGAGTTTGAGGATTGCCAGTTCTCAGACTGCGACTTTTCCGGTACGGGCTTTCGGAGCTGCAAGTTCGTTAACTGCGAGTTCGAGCGTTGCAATCTCAGCTTGATCAATCTGTCCAATTCGAGCTTGTTCGGCGTTACTTTTCGAGAGAGCAAGCTGGTGGGCGTAGACTGGACCAAAGCCACTTGGGCTATTTATCGCGTAGACTTCGAGTTGAAGTTCGAGCGCTGCATCTTGAATGACTCTTCGTTCTTCGGGCTGACCTTACACGAGCTGGTTCTGGACGAATGTAAGTTACACGATGTTGATTTTCGTGAAGGCAATTTCTCCGAGTCCACCATGACCTACTGCGACTTTACCAGCAGCGTGTTCATGCGGACTAACCTACAAAAAGTCGATTTCAGCGAATCGACCGCCTACGGAATTAACGTGCTGGAAAACGACGTGAAAGGGGCCAAATTTTCACGCTATGAAGCACTCAGCTTGCTAGAGTGCTTAGGTGTCGAGTTGGTTGATTAGAGAGGGGGCGTCATTCCAGACGCCCAAGGGTATGGTAAACCTGATGACGAGGCCTTCCGTGACATGCTCAGTCGGCGATTAACCCTGGGAACTTCCGTAAATAGGTCAAGAACGTCGGGCTGATGCCTTCCTGCTCCAGCAAGGCGGGCTGTACCGGTGTTTGTGGTGGTGCATAAGCTGGGTCTGCCTGAATGCGCTTGGGAAAGTCATGCACCAGAACACCGGCTCTACCCATGGCCACATAGTCGGCGCCTTGTGCCAAGGCATGCTCGGCGTCGGCAGCGGTCATGATCTTACCCGCCACGCCCAGTTTCACGTCGCCCCGGTCAAGTTCGGTGAACAGTGACATCAATGTGCGGCCTTTGTAGTGCTCGTCTTCGGGCTCTTTCTTGAAATCCCAAAGAGACAGATCGATGTAGTCCAACGCATCGCTGGCAAGCAAGCGTTGAGTTATTTCGAGCATCTCCGGCAGAACCAAGCCGAAACGCTCGGTTGAAATACGCACGCCGACCTGGAAGTCAGCACGGCAAGCGGCGCGAATACCGTCGAGCACAGCGAACAGCAGGCGGGCGCGATTGTCGAGCGAGCCACCCCAGCGATCTTGTCGCTGGTTGTATTCGGGTGAGAGGAATTGGGCGATGATGTAGCCATGGGCTCCGTGGATCTGGACGCCATCAAAGCCCGCTTGGTCGGCGCGCTTGGCGGCGTGTATGAAGTCCTCCACCAAAGTGTCCACTTCGGCCTCGGTCATGGCTCTAGCCCCTGTTTCGGCATGATCGGAAGGCCCGACGATGTCGTCTAATTCGCTCAAGGCGCGGATGCCAGCGTGATGAAGTTGCAGTGAAGACACCGCCCCGGCCTCTCGTAGACCCGTGGCCAAGCGAGTTAAGCCGGGTAAATGATCGTCATTAAAGCAGCCCAATTGGCCTGGGAAGCCTTGGCCATTAGCTTGCACATGGCTGGCACAGGTAGTGACTAACCCAAAACCACCTTGGGCACGCATCGTTAACCAATGGTATTCGTCGTCACTCAACGTGCCGTCGGCGTGGCTTTGGGTGTTGGTCAGCGGAGCCAGTACTAGGCGGTTTGTGGGTGCGGGTCCGCGTTTGAGTGCTAGCGGGTTGAACAATGACGGCGCGGTACTTTGGCTGGGCATCGAGTAAAAATCTCTGTAAGAAACGGACAGGTGGTGAGTAGTGCACCACTTATATGTAAATGCATGTGTTACATGACGTGGGGCCAACCGAGCAGTAATTCAACCGTGTTCTCACCATCAAGAACTCGCCACCAGAGGCCCATCTTCGGGATTATTGAGGTTTCAGCACGTCGCGCCAAGAGTGCTTAGGGGCAAAGCCAACCAGACGCTTGGCCTTGGTGTTGTCGTAGAAGGTTTCGTTGGGTGACATTTCTCGTTTTTGCGGTACACCTTGATAGAAACGATCAATGACTTCTTGGCTGCTGATGCCCACCGATAGGTCGTCGTTGGCGACGTTAAAGACTTCATAACCCAGTCCATCGGTTTTCAGGCAGCGGTCGACCATATGGCCCAGGTCGCGCGCGTCGATATAGGCAAATATATTGCGGCGGCGCAGGGCAGGGTTGTCCATAAAGGCCGGGAAGTTGATGGCGTATTCGTGCGGCTCTATCACATTGTTGATGCGCAAGCCGTAAATGTCGAAACCGCTGCGGGCCTGAAAGGAACGGGCGGTCGCTTCGTTGACAACCTTGGACATGGCATAGCTGTCTTGAGGAACGGTCGGATGATCTTCATCAATGGGAATGTAATCCGGTTTCTTCTCGCCATCGGCGAAGCAAACGCCATAGGTGGTTTCGGAAGAGGCGAAAATCACTTTGCGAATGCCGAGTTTGGTTGCCGCATCCAGCACGTTGTAAGTGCTCATGGTATTGATGCGAAAGGTTTCGTTGTCCGGGCGCAGCAGAATGCGAGCGATGGCCGCAAAGTGCACTACGGCGTCGTAGGCCGGTATGCCGGTGCCGGGTTCCAGCTCATCGAAATTGGCGTAGGCGTGCAGGGCGTTGAATACCTGCCCAGCGTCGGTTAGATCCACCTGCAGTGAATCTACCCCTGGCATATCCAGCGGGATGATATCTGCGTTCGTAACATGGTGACCTTGTTCAATCAGATAGGCGATGGCATGACGGCCAGCCTTACCACTGCCTCCGGTAAATAAAATACGCATGAGTCGGTACCTGGTGTGCAAAAATGAACCTCAGAGGATAGCTGGGACAGTCAGTAATGGCTAATAGACCTTTGCTTGCTCGTAGGCCCCTTCTGTCAGGAGTGTTGTCGAGAAAAGAGCGATGCTATAGATTTCTTTACTTGCTTAGGTTTAACGTAACTTTGAGAGGCACTCATGCATTACATTTTATTCTACGACTATTCGGCGGATTACCTAGAGCGCCGCAGCGAGTTCCGCGACGAACACCTTGCAATGGCTTGGGCAGCGCAAGGCGCGGGCCAGATAGTCTTGGCGGGTGCATTAGCGGAGCCAGCCGACGGTGCTGTGTTGATCTTCGATGTTGAGTCGCCCGATGTTATCGAACGCTTTGCCGAGGCAGACCCCTACGTCCGCAATGGCTTGGTGACAGGTTACCGTATACGACCCTGGACAACGGTGGTTGGTGATCTGGCTGGTACTCCGATAAAGCCGGGCTGATGCAGCCATATAGAATGCCATAACACTCCCGGCGTGCCCTTCTGGGGCGCCGTCTCTCCTTCCGCCCCACGATAGTCACAACCTTCTAAGCATATGAAAAATACATCGTTTTCAATGGCGCTATAAAACCGTACTATGCGCGGCCATTTCGGTGCCACGTCCTTTCGGGCGTGCATAGTTGAGGTAAGTTGTTTGTGATTGAGTTTCAACAGGTTCACAAGTCGTATCGGGTGGCCGGGGTGGCTGTACCCGCAGTGCAGCCCTGTGATTTGGTGATTCCGGCAAAAACAGTTTTTGGTTTGATTGGTCATTCAGGGGCGGGAAAGAGCACGCTGCTGCGTCTGATCAACCGGCTGGAAGAGCCGACCGGCGGCACTATTAAGGTGGATGGCGAAGCAGTCACGGCGCTGTCGGCGCAGGGTTTGCGGCGCTTTCGGCAACGGGTCGGCATGATCTTTCAGCACTTCAATCTGTTGTCCTCTAAAACCGTGGCGGAAAACGTGGGTATGCCTTTGATGTTGGGCGGTAATCATACGCGGGCGGAAATTAAAGCCCGAGTCGCCCAGTTGTTAGCGCGTGTCGGTCTCAGTGAGCACGCGGATAAATACCCTGCGCAGTTGTCGGGTGGTCAAAAGCAGCGGGTCGGCATTGCGCGTGCGTTGTCTACCGGCCCGAGTATTCTGCTGTGTGACGAGGCCACCAGTGCTCTCGACCCGCAAACCACGAGTCAGGTATTGAGCTTGCTGGCGGAACTGAACCGTGAGCTGGGCCTGACCATCGTCATCATCACCCACGAAATGGAAGTCATCCGTAAGGTGTGTGACCACGTGGCGGTGATGGACGCGGGGGCTATTGTGGAGCAAGGCCCGGTCAGCGAGGTGTTTTTGCATCCGCAACACCCGACGACACAGCGTTTTGTGCAAGAAGCCGAGCGCAGCAGCGACTTATCCGAAGGTGATGAATTCGCGGCCATTACCGGCAGTGTTCCCGGCACAGTGGTGCGCTTAACCACGGTGGGTGAGCATACGCATTTGCCGTTGTTAGGTGCCGTAGCGCGCCAGACCGGCGTTGATTACCGGATTTTGCAGGCGCGTGTAGACCGCATTAAGGATACGCCCTACGGGCAGTTCACCGTGGCGCTGGTCGATGGAGACAGCTCCGCTGCCATCGCACTGTTTCAAGAGGCACAGGTAACCGTGGAGGTGATTCGCGCATGAACGACTTTATGAGCGCACTGTTGGTCAATGTCGACTGGTACGACATCGGCTGGGCCACCATGGACACCCTGATGATGCTGGGTGGTTCGTTATTGTTTACCGTGCTGTTGGGTTTGCCTCTGGGCGTGCTGTTGTTCTTGACCAGCCCGCGCCAGATGTTTGAGCGCAAGGTGTTGTACCAAGTGCTGTCGGTGTTGGTGAACGCCTTACGTTCTCTGCCCTTTATCATTTTGCTGATTGTGATGATCCCACTGACTTTGGTGATTACCGGGACATCGCTCGGGGTTGCGGGTGCCATTCCGCCACTGGTGGCCGGTGCTACGCCGTTCTTTGCGCGCTTGGTGGAGTCTGCCTTGCGTGAAGTGGATAAAGGCATCATCGAAGCCACGCAGGCTATGGGGGCGTCAACGCGCCAAATCATTGTGCATGCGCTGTTGCCGGAAGCGCGACCGGGCATCATAGCGGCGACGACGGTGACGGCCATTACGTTGGTGTCCTACACCGCCATGGCGGGTGTGGTTGGGGCTGGCGGGCTGGGTGACTTGGCGGTGCGCTTTGGGTATCAGCGTTTTCAGACCGACGTTATGGTGGTCACGGTGGTTCTGCTGTTGTTGCTGGTTCAAGTATTGCAGTCCTTGGGTGACCGCTTGGTGTTGCATTTTTCTCGGCGGTGAAGTCATTAGATAGGTAGCACCGTCATCGTTTTACATCGACTTTTTATTGATCGTTAAATATTAGGAGTAATACTCACATGAAACGTTTATTCATTGTCTTGACCGTATGGGCAGCTTTGGCTGCATTCTCGGCGCAGGCACAAACGCAAACACTCAGTGTAGCGGCCACGGCGGTACCCCATGCAGAGCTCTTGGAGCAGGTAAAACCTGTGTTGGAAAGCCAGGGCATTAAGCTGGAAATTCGCGTGTTCACCGATTACGTGCAGCCCAATGTGCAGGTGGTGGAGCGCCGTTTGGACGCCAACTTCTTTCAGCATCAGCCATATCTCGACAGCTTCAATAGCAGTCGCAACACCACGTTGGTCAGTGTGGCGGGTATTCATGTGGAGCCTTTTGGGGTCTATTCCAATCGCCACGAGAGCTTGGACGATTTGCCGAACCGCGCTCAGGTAGCCATTCCAAACGACGTCACCAACGGTGGCCGTGCGTTGCTGTTGTTGCAAACCGCTGGCTTGATTACGTTAAACCCGGACGCAGGTATTACGGCGAGTCCACGTGATATCGTGTCGAACCCTAAAAACCTGCGTTTCAATGAATTGGAAGCGGCCACCTTGCCGCGGGTGCTGAACCAAGTCGACTTGGCGCTGATCAATACCAACTACGCACTGGAAGCGGGCTTGAACCCAATGGACGATGCCTTGATCATTGAAGGCACCGACTCACCGTACGTGAACATTCTGGTGACGCGCGCCGGGCAAGAAGACAACCCAGCGTTGTTGGCGTTGCGTGATGCGCTGCGCAGTGAAGCCGTGCGGGCGTTCATTGAAGAGCGTTATGAAGGCGCGGTCGTACCGGCGTTTTAAGCGACGTATTCACGCTCAGCCCGGCTGAGTAAAAAAGGGGTTGTCTTCATGCGTTGAACTCGTTAAGGTTTAACGCATGAAGACAACTCGCTCGTTCGTACAACTGCTATCCCTCCTACGACTACTCTGATCGTCCGTTAGGCCCTGCCTGACACATCGCAAGACCCGAAACATTCGAAAAACCATCAGAGCTTAGAAAACCATGTTGTTATTCACCACACCTATCTTGCAGACCTTACGGGTCAACCTACTCGGCCTACTACGACTGCCCTCCGGAGGCTGAGCCGTGTGTTTTTGGCGGTGCTCAGTCACCTCATCTCTTGCCGCCAAGCACTGAAATATCCAAATATTAAAGAGAGTAGACTGAGCCATGAGCACATCGACCAACACGCCAAAGACCATTCGTTCCTCGTTCGACCACCGCAAATACGTCGCCTACGACGCCCCCGTATTACCTGACCGTACTTGGCCAGACCAAGTGATCACCCAGGCGCCCATCTGGTGCAGCGTCGACCTGCGCGACGGCAACCAAGCCTTAGTTGACCCCATGACTGTGCCGCAGAAAGTCACCATGTTTGAATTGTTGGTGGACATGGGGTTCAAAGAAATTGAGATCGGCTTCCCATCGGCGTCGCAAACCGAGTTCGACTTCTGTCGCAAACTGATCGAAGAAAACCGTATTCCCGACGATGTGACCATCCAGGTATTGGTGCAAGCACGCGAGCCGCTGATCGCTCGCACTTACGAAGCCTTGCAAGGGGCAAAAAAGGCCATCGTGCACGTGTACAACTCCACATCGCGCGTGCAGCGTCAACAGGTCTTTCGCCAAGACATGAACGCCATTCGGAACCTGGCGCGTCAAGGCGCGCGCTGGGTGAAAAACTACGCCATGCAATACCCGGACACCCAGTGGCGTTTTCAGTACTCGCCGGAAAGCTTCACCGGTACCGAATTGGAATACGCCATATCGGTGTGCAATGCGGTGCTGGATGTGTGGCAGCCCAAAGCCGATGCCAAAGCCATCATTAACTTACCCGCCACTGTTGAAATGAGTACACCCAATGTGTTTGCGGACCAAGTGGAGCGCGTGCACCGGGCGTTGGCCTATCGCGATGCCGTGGTGCTGAGCGTACACACCCATAATGACCGAGGTACCGGAATCGCGGCGTCGGAAATGGCTGTCATGGCCGGTGCGGATCGTGTTGAAGGTACCTTGCTGGGTAATGGCGAGCGCACCGGCAATATGGACATCTTCACCATGGCGATGAATCTGTATTCGCGTGGGGTAGACCCTGAACTGTATTTGGCCGATGTAGACCGGATCGAACAGGTGTATACCGAGTGCAATAACTTGCCCGTGCACCCGCGTCATCCCTACATTGGTGAGCTGGTGTATACGGCGTTCTCGGGCAGTCATCAGGACGCGATCAAAAAATGCTTGGATGCCCGCCAATCCGATGACCCGTGGGAAGTGGCTTATCTGCCGATTGATCCAGCCGACTTGGGCCGCAATTATGAGGCGGTGATCCGTGTGAATTCTCAGTCGGGCAAAGGTGGTGTGGCGTATTTGCTGGAGCAGCAAACCGGGTTCCGGTTGCCGCGCGCGCTTCAGGTGGCATTCAGTCAGGTGGTGCAACAGGAGTCCGAGCGTTCGTCAAAAGAGATCCGTACGGACTGGATAGAAGCGGCCTTCAATGAGCAATATTGTCGCCAGGCACCACTGGAAATTGAAAGTTATCGCTTGAACGCTGCACGTGACGGCAAAGACCAGCTGGCCGTAGAGGTTCGTTTTCATGGGCAAGTACAGACCTGGGTCGGGCAAGGCCAGGGCCCACTGGCAGCGTGGGTCAATGCCATTAACAGCCATTGCGGTTTGAGTCTGGAAGTGGACGACTATGCGGAACACAGTTTAGGGCATGATAAAGATGCCGACGCGGTGGCCTTTGTGGAATTGACCATGGGTAGTGCAACCTATTGGGGTTGCGCCACGGGCAGCGATATTGTGCGCACGGCGCTGGAAGCGGTCGCGGCAGGATGCAATGCAGCATTGCAATGCACAAGAGAGGGCAGCGAATTGTCGGCATTTGCTTAGAAGTTTCTTAATAAGTATATGCTCTATAGTGATTAGACGGCGGTCACGTGGCAGTCTATATTATGGTGCTGTGTAGGGGTGATCGCGCGTGCGAGCGCTCCGTTCCCAACTTTCGCTGACAGGAACGTAAGCATGAGAATGATAAAAACAACAATGGGTGCGCTCGTCGTATCGAGCGCATTGATCGCCGGGACGGTGGTGGCCGAGCAGCAAGCATTAACAGCGGCACAATTGCAGTCCTCTGTGCTGGCCGGTGGTTGCGCTGGCTGCCATGGTACCGATGGTCGCTTGAGTGGTTTTCCTAACCGCCCGGCACAAGCTCTGGAAACTCAGTTACTGAATTTTAAATACGATCGTATTCCATCCACCGTTATGGGCCGCATTACCAAGGGTTTCACCGATGAAGAACTCGCTGAAATTGCCCGCTACTTCGCCAGTGTTGGCAACTGATAAGGAGTCATCACATGACTGACAAGAATTTGAGCAAGCAGGGTGTTTCCCGTCGTACTCTTATCAAAGGTGTTGGCGCTGTGGGCGCACTGACGACATTGAGCGCCTGTGCGACCATTGGTAGCCGACGGCAGGTTGACGGTCGCGTAGTGGTCATCGGCGGCGGCTTCGGCGGTGCTACGGCCGCAAAGTACATTAAGCGCGCCAACCCGAATATCGACGTTACTCTGGTTGAGCCTGCGCGTACCTTTTATACCTGCCCATTCAGCAACCTATACTTAGGTGGTATTCGCCAGTTTGAAGAGATTGGCCATGGTTACGATGAACTGCGCAATGTGTACGGTGTCCGTGTGATTCATACGCTGGCGGAAGACATTGACGCCGTGAACCACACGGTCAGCTTGGCGAACGGCAACACTTTGCAGTACGACCGTTTGGTGATGTCGCCGGGTATCGACATGCGTTGGGATGCTATTGAAGGGTATGACGAAGCGGCCGCTGAATTGGCACCGCATGCGTGGAAAGCCGGTTCACAAACGCAGATTCTGAAGCGCCAATTGGAAAGCATGGAAGACGGCGGTTTGTTTGTGATGGTTGCTCCACCGAACCCGTACCGCTGCCCTCCTGGCCCTTACGAGCGTGCCAGTATGGTTGCGCACTACTTTTCGCAGCATAAACCCAATTCGAAGATTTTGATTCTCGACCCTAAGGATGCGTTCTCTAAGCAAGGCCTGTTCACCGACGGTTGGAACGCGCTGTACGGCGACCGTATTGAGTGGGTTGGCCTGTCAAACGACGGTCGGGTTACACGGGTAGATGCCGCACGTCGCGAAGTAGAGACTGAGTTTGGCACGCGCCATCAGGCGGCAGTGCTGAACGTGATTCCAGCGCAGAAGGCGGGTTGGATTGCCGATCGTGCCGGTGTTACCGACAGCAGTGGTTGGGTGCCAGTGAAAGCACAGACGTTTGAGTCGCAACTGGCGGCAGACATCTATGTAGTTGGTGATGCGACCGTCGCCGCACCGATGCCGAAGTCAGGGTTCTGCGCTAACTCGCAAGCAAAAGTGGCCGCAGCTGCTATCGTGGCGTCGTTGGACAGCCGTGATGCGCCAGCACCGTACTTCACCAACACCTGCTACAGTTTGATCGCACCAGATTATGGTGTGTCCGTGGCCGGCATCTACAACCTCAATGCGGAAGGTAATATTCAGGAAGTGCCTGGATCAGGCGGTTTGAGCCCGCGTCAGGCGGATCGCAGTGTGCGGCGCGCAGAAGCGCAGTATGCGCACAGTTGGTACAATGCGATTTGTCAGGATGCGTGGGGCACTAACGCCTAAAAGCCTCTTTTCTCGATCTGGCGTTGTTAAAAATGTCCTCAAAACGCTCACTTACTTTTAGTAAGCTGCGCGTTAGTGGACATTTTTGCCTAGCCAGATTTTAGCCTCCGAGGTTTTTGGCTGACCTTTATTTGCATGTGAAGTCGAGTAGTAGAGCATGAGCAACACAGAGCTGGTGTTATTGGGTGGTGGTTTGATCGGCTTGCTGATGGGCGGCGTGGGGCAGCGTACAGGCTTTTGCCTGATGCGTGGCCTGCAACACGCTTGGGTGCAGGGCGATGGTCGTAAGTTGCGGGCCTTTGCGTTGGCCATGGCTGTAGCGTTGCTGGCGAGCCAGCTGCTCACCTTGGTGACCGACCTCAGCCTCGACCGGGCGCTGTATTTGCAGCCGTCCATGTCGTGGCTGCTGGTGCCGCTCGGTGGTGCTCTGTTTGGATATGGCATGGTACTGGCTAATGGCTGCGGGGCGCGCTCCTTGGTGCTGCTTGGTCAAGGCAATCTGCGCTCCTTCGTGGTGTTGCTGTGTTTGGGTATCGCCGCTTACATGACGATGTCTGGGGTGCTTGCCCCGATCCGCCTGTGGCTGGAAGGTATTAGCACCGTTCGGCTTCCGGCGCGCAGTTTGCCGGGCATGCTAACCCAAGCTAACGTAGATCCTAAGCTGGCACTGTGGCTGTGTACCGCCGTCTTATCTGGCCTTCTGGCGTTCTGGGCGTTACGCAACAAAGCGTTTTTAGCGTCGCGTCCTGATCTCACCAGCGGCGTGGTCATGGGGTTGCTTGTGGCGGCAGGTTGGTGGGTGACCGGCGTTCTAGGTGATGACTTCTTCACGCCTGTGCGCTTGGCATCTTTAACCTTCATTGCGCCCATTGGGGATAGTGTTCAGTACTTGATGATCGCTACCGGCATGGCACCGACGTTCAGTATTGCTGTTGTGGGAGGGGTGATTGTGGGTAGCTTCGTTATGGCGCTGCTTGGCGGTCGCTTTCAGTGGGAGACGTTCTCGTCACCACAACATATGCAGCGCTCTGTGTCAGGAGGAATCCTGATGGGCGTAGGTGGCGTATTGTCATTAGGGTGCAGTATCGGTCAAGGGCTGACCGGCTTTTCGACCTTGGCACTCACTTCTTTTGTAGCCATCGGTGGGATTTTATTGGGGGCTTGGATCGGTCTAAAAAGCCCGTTAAAGGTGTAAAAATATGTTGTTTCGTTTGTTATCTCTGGTCCTTTTGGTAATGGTCTCGACGTCGGTTTCCGCGGACTGGCAGCGCTTTGACGCGGTTCGTGCCGCAGTGGGCGACGCCACACCACAATCCCGAGGTATTACCCTGGATTTGCCGCTGGTGTCCGAAGACGGTTCTGCCGTGCCCATGACGGTTAAGATCGATAGCCCCATGCGGGCCGACCAATATGTGCAAAGCATTCAAATCTTTGCGCAAGGCAACCCGAATGCTGAGGTTGTCGATTTCTTTCTCACACCCTTAATGGGTTCGGCAGAGGTATCCAGCCGTATTCGGATCAACGAAAGCCAAACCATTTGGGCGGTTGCGCGCAGCAATACAGGTGACGTTTGGGTAACCAGCCGTGATGTACGCGTAACGGTGGGGGGGTGTTTGATGACGTCAGACGATAACTCTACTGTGCGTCTTAGCCAAGGCCGTGTAGCAGTGCCGCGCTCTTTTAACGCTGGGCGGCCCGGCGAAGTGCGCACCTTGGTAACGCACCCTATGGAAACTGGCTTGCGTGAAGGGCCGAATGGCGACATCTTGCCGCGTCGTTTGGTGGACACCTTGACCGTCACACTAGGCAACGAAACGGTTTTCGAAGTGCGTATGCACACGGCGGTCTCGGCAAACCCTTATGTGCGGTTCTTTCTTGCGCCACAGCAATCAGGACAAGCCGAGTTTGCGTGGCAGGAAGACACCGGTGAGCGATTGGTCGAACAAGTTGCCCTCAGTGTTAACTGATGGTGGCCAGTCTATACCCAACCTAAACTGCGCAGCATAAACAAGCCGAGCGTTGTGGTGAGCAACGAAAAGAACGTGGTCACGACGATGATCTCGGCCGCCAGTTCTCCCCACGGTGTCATGGCACGAGCCATGACGAAGCTGGCCGCTGCAGTCGGTGAGGCCATCATCAAAAAGAGAATCCCCAAGGCTTCAGCGCGGAAGCCGAGCAAGTAGGCAATGCCGACCGCTAGCACCGGAATCACAATCAACTTAAAGCCGCTGGCGATCATCACCAGATAACGATTGTTGCGTAAGCTTTGAAATTGCAGGCTGGCTCCCACGCAAATTAAGGCAACGGGCAATGTCAGATCTGCCAGACCCTGCAACGTCGAGTTGGCGAGTCCGGGTAAGTCCCAGCCGGTTATAGACCAGAGCAGCCCCAGCAGTACACCAATAATCAGTGGGTTACGGAATAGCTGTGAGACAAGCTTAAGTGGTGATAGACGTGTTTGTCCGGCTTGCAGAACCACAATGGCGGCCAGATTGTAGATCAATGTAATGAAGGCTAGGTATAAAGAGGCGAGCGGGATGACCTCGGTGCCAAAGGCGTTGACCACCATGGCTAAGCCAATGATACCCATATTCCCGCGATATGCCCCCTGCACGAAGACGCCGCGCCGCGACCGGTCAGTGGTGAATAAGGGGGTAATTAGCCAGAGAACTATGATTGAGGCCAAGGTAAAAATCGCTGCGTAACCAATCAAATCACCTTGCCAGCTATCAACAATCGACGAGCGTGCGGTATTTAAGAACAGCAGCGTTGGCAAGCACCACGTAAACACCAAGCGATTGGCATCATGAATAAAGGCATCACTGAGGCGGTTGGTGCGCTTTAAGGCATGGCCGCCAGCGAGCCAAAGCAAAATAGGGAGGGTGGTAGACAGCGAAAACAGCAGGTTGTCCAATAGCGTCACAAAGGTTCTCCCCGTGGCGTCGGCGGTAGGTTAGATGAAGGGCAAAGCGGGCGAAGTTTACCATAAGCCGGTTTAGCGCGCGGAATGCTTTGCTGCGAAGATGGTAATTTAATTGATCTGTAACAGGACAGATTAGGTCAGGTTCGGTAAAGTCTGCTGCAGGCACCCAAAACCAGTGCACTCGCAATAGAGTTGCTGTTTAGATAGCCTAGACAAGCAGTACTGCACGTATTGTCATCCGGTTTGCCTAAGCTGCCGTAGCACAAAACATCAGCTGGAGTGGTCATGGACGTTATGAAAGTTATCGGGCGACCTACCGAATTAGGGGGGATTCCCTTATTGCGCGTATTGCCGCATCGTACTTGCCGTGCGGTAGGCCCCTTCGTGTTTGTCGATCATATGGGGCCAGTTGAGCCGACGCATATGCAGGTAGCCCCTCACCCCCACATCGGTTTACACACCCTGACTTGGTTATTCAGCGGTGAGTTGGTGCATCGTGACAGCCTAGGGACCGTCCAGCCTATTCGTCCTGGCGAGGTCAATTGGATGTCGGCGGGCTCTGGTGTCACGCATTCAGAGCGCACGCCACCGGGGCGGCCGCAACCGCTGCACGGATTACAATGCTGGGTAGCCCAAAGCGTCGAGCATGAACAAGACCCGGCTGAATTCCAACATCTGCCTGCGGACGCACTTCCGTCTTTTTCCCGTGACGGTATTCACTGGACAGTGGTGGTGGGGCATTGGCTGGAAGAACACTCACCGCTGCAAATAAACTGGCCCACGTTCTTTGTTGAAGGCGTAACGGAAGCGCCGGATGAATGGGATTGGCCATACCCCGGCATTTGGGCGTTTGGTATCTATGTAGTGGAAGGGAGCTTGACCGTTAGCTTCAACGGTCGTACCGAAGTCGTGGCCGCTGGAGAACTGTTGTTCATACCGCCGGTGCGCGGCGGTCTGCCGCAGCCCAGTGTGGCAGCTGACGCAGGGGTTCGTTTCGTATGTTTGGGTGGAGAGCCCTTACCCGAAGAGCGTTTTTTTGACTGGAATTTCGTCGCCAGTGATCGAGCGCTGCTTGAGACTGCACGTGCAGACTGGATAGCTCAGCGCCGCTTCCCCACAGTGCCGAAGGAATCAGAGCGCATTCCACACCCGTCGGAAAACGAACAATAGCCTCGGTTTAGGGTTGCACTGGTTTTTCCTCTGGCGTTTCAATGGCTGCGACCAAGGGCAGCGCCGGGACGCGCCGCTGACTGATCATAACGCCGGCGAATACCAAACCGATGGCTAACCATTGCTGTAAGTTCATCGTCTCTTGCAACAAAATCATGGCAAAGAACAACGTGAATACGGGCAAAAGGTTGGTATAGCCCGCTGTCGTCGTGGCCGATATCTGGCTCAACGCATAGTTGTACAGACCGTAAGCGCCTAAGGTCACCACTATGCCCAGATACCCGAGCGTGGCCCACGTGCTCCATGCAATGCTTTCCGGCCAAGGCTGAGTCATCGCCAAGGGTAAGAAGAAAATCGTCCCCACAAAGGTTTGCATGGCAGTCAGAAACAACGGGCGATAACCGCTGGTCAGCTTCTTCACCAAGAGGGTGTAACCCACCGCACTGGCCATGGCCATAAATTCGAGGAAATTCCCCAGAGCGGGGTTGGGTGCCGTTTCACTGATCTCGCTATGCCACGACATCCAAAAAACCCCCGCAACGGCAATCAGAAAACCGCCCCACTGGTAACGACTGATCTGCTCACGCAGAAAGAACCACGCCCCTGCTGCGACCATCAGCGGCAGCATACTGGTGACCATACCGGCTTGGCTGGCGGTGGTGTATTGCAAGGCCATGGCTTCAAAAACGAAATACAGGCAAGGTTCGAACGCCGCCATACCGAGCAACCATTTCCAATCACCGCGTTGGTAACGGACACCGCCACGCCACAAGGGCATGATCAGCAGAAACGTCACACTACCTATAAGCATGCGCAGAAAGATCACCTGCATCGGGTGTAAAATACCCACCGCTACTTTTAAGGCAATAAATGAACTGCCCCAGATGGCCATGGCCAGCAATAAGGCGAGGTGCGCGCGAACGGTCGGTGTCATGGAAAGAGCGACTCCCAAAAAGAGGCGCGTATTCTCGCAGAAATAATGCGAATGAAAAGAGGGAGTTCAGTGAAGCGACGAATTGTCTGTCAACCACCGCAGACATCCAATAATGCCGACCTTAGCTGCGTGACGAAACGGCCAAGAGCGCGCCTGCTGAGACGAACATGCCGCCAAACACTCGGTTCTGCAAGCGCACCATGCGCACATTATTGAACCAATCACGAAAACGCCCTGCCAGTAAGGCGTAGCCAGTCATGATCACGACATCCACTGCCACCATGGTCAGCCCTAGGATAAGATACTGCGGAACCTGAGGCGCTTGCAGGCTGATAAACTGAGGCACCAGCGCCGCTATAAAAATGACGGCTTTCGGGTTGGTCAGGTTGACCAGCAGTCCTTGGCGAAACAAGTGGTTAGTGGCAGCTAAATGCACTTTACTGGCGTCAACAGCGGTGACGGGCGCACGCCATTTTTGAACGCCAAGCCACACTAAATAAACTGCCCCCACGACCTTGAGTGCCAAAAATGCGGTATCAGACGCCGCCAGCAGGGCACCCAAACCAATGGCTACAATTGCCAAATGCACCAAAAGAGCTATTTCCAATCCCACTAAGGCTTTCAAAACGGCGGTGTAGCGATAGCGTAAACCGGTCGCCAGTACCAAGACTGAGCCCGGCCCTGGTGTGGCGGCTATCACTACGGCAGCGGCCACGAAGGCCAGCCAAATACTCAGCGTCATATTAACTCCCTCAGCGCGGATGGTCGGCTACAAAGGCTTCGAGCGCTGTAACCGTGTGTGTATCCAGTATGCCAAGCCGGGGCGCATCATAATAGCCCAAGGCTTCAAGATAGGTTTGGGCATCTCGTAACTCCATGCGCATACCGACACGGCCAAGGTTGGCTTGTACAGTGCCGTCGGCGTAGCCCAAACGGTCCAATGATCGGTAGAGGCGTTGCCGCACTTCCGCTTCACTGAGGTGGCTGACGGCCGACTCAATGGGTTGGGGGCGCATATTGTCACAGCCACTGAGCACAACAGATAGCGTGACGATGCCGATGAGTAATGAGATAAATCTTTTCATGTTGAACATGATGACATCCATGGGCATAAAAATGCCGCCCGAAGGCGGCTTACATAACGGCAGTGGGAGCGCTTATTTCACGCGTTGAATCTCACCACTTTCAATTTTCGCCCAGTATTTGTCCACTTCACGTTTCACCACAGGCATCAACAAGTACAGACCGATGATGTTAGGGATCGCCATGGCAAACAGCATGGAATCAGAGAAGTCGATAACCGGACCCAAGCTCATACTGGCACCGATGATGATGAACAGGCAGAACACGAGGTTATAAGCATTTTCTTTTGCCTTGCCTTCACCCACCAAGTAGGTCCAGCTCTTCAGACCGTAGTACGACCAAGCGAACATGGTAGACAGGGCAAACAATACCACAGCAACGGCCAGGACAATCGGGAACCAAGGAATAACCGTCGCGTACGCGGCAGACGTCAACTCAACACCGGTTAACTCAGTCACCAAAGCACCACTGATGATGATGACCAGAGCGGTCATGGTGCAGATCACCACGGTATCAATGAATGGCTCCAGCAGGGCAACAAAGCCTTCAGATACTGGCTCGCTGGTTTTTGCTGCCGAGTGCGCAATGGCTGCGGAACCGATACCGGCTTCGTTGGAGAATGCCGCACGGCGGAAACCCTGAATCAGCGCGCCGAGTACACCGCCGACGACACCTTCACCCGTGAAAGCGCCGGAGAAGATTTGGCCAATCGCCCAGCCGACCATGTCGATGTTGACGATGATGATGACCATACCTGCCAAGAAATACAGGCCGGCCATGAACGGAATCAGCTTTTCAGTGACGCGACCAATGGCCTTGATACCGCCGATGATGACGCTACCCACAATGATGGCCATGCCCAGGCCAAACAACCAGCCTTTACCGGCTAGGAAACTGTCTGCACCGCCCGTGACGTTCACCACTTGTGAGAACGCTTGGTTGGCTTGGAACATGTTGCCGCCACCCAATGCACCACCGATACAGCAGATGGCAAAAATAATGGCAAACACTTTACCCAAACCGCCCAGACCACGCTCTTCACGCAGACCGCGCTCGAGGTAGTACATCGGTCCACCGGATACCTTGCCGTCAGGCAATTCGTTACGGTACTTCTGACCCAGAATACATTCGGTGAACTTCGAGGCCATACCGAGCAGACCGGCGAGGATCATCCAGAAGGTTGCGCCGGCACCACCGATAGACACGGCTACCGCCACACCCGCGATGTTACCCAAACCGACAGTGCCTGACAGTGCCGTGGTCAGCGCTTGGAAGTGCGATACCTCACCGGCGTCACCGGGCTTGGAGTAACGACCGCGCACCAGGTCAATGGCGTGCTTAAAACCGCGAAACTGTACAAAGCGGAAAAAGAAGGTGGCAACCAAGCCACAGATGACCAGCCAGCCTACGATCAATGGAAACTGCACGCCCGCAATGGGAACAGAATAGAAGATAACATTCACGATGGGGTTGGCGATGGGTTCAAAGATGCGACTGATGGCCGCATCAATACCCGACTCTTGAGCGAATGCGCTGACCGAGGTGATGCAAAGCGCAAACAATGCGCCTAGCTGTTTAAATAATTTTGGCATGAGAGGTGATCTCCAAGTTGTTATTGTTTTTTCCAGCTCAAGGAACGACGGTAACGGGTACAGGTGAACTCTGTACCAGCGAGAGCCCCAGGCTACCCACCAACACATTTTTCAGTTTGGAGGCGCCTTTACGCCCCACGAAAATCTGTGCTCCAGATTTTTCTTTAGCAATTTCGCACATCAGCTCGGTTGGGTTGCCATAGCGCACTTCACTGGTTACGGAGAGTCCTTGCTTGCTAAGTGCTTCAACTGTGGGGGCAATGAATTTTTCTGCACTGGCGACTTCTTTTACTTTGCGTGCATGCCGTTCGCGCAATTCGTCTTTAGATAAAAAGGTATAGGGCGACCATTCCAGAATGTGTACCAGATGCAGCGTGCCACTTTGCTGCTTTGCACAGGACACAGCAAAATCGAGGGCTCGCTTGCACGAATCGGTGCCATCAAACCCCACAATGAATGTACTGGCCATGATGTGTTCTCCATTTTATTGTTGTTTTGACGCTGTCGCGATACAGCACTGCGCTAGCATCTCGAGGGCGTAGAGGATTTTCTACCTCAAAGCAATTAAACCTTAGGCTTAAGAAAAAGAGCTGTAAAGAAAAAATAGCCCGCTAAACGGGCTGATTTGTGCGTTTAGTCAATAAATCAGTACTTTAGTCAAAAAATCATTACCATCCTATGATGCTCAAGGGGTCCCGGTCTCAGGCACGGTGAGACTAAGTACTGCTGCGAGCGAAGGACGCAATCGCACTATAAGCTCTACTGAGCAGCGATGCTCCCTGTACTGTCTGTCGTTTCTGGGCAAGAATGTGATTCCCACTCTTAAAAAGGAACTTAACCCATGTTGATCAGTAATCTCGAAATCGTCCCAGGCCGTGCTGTTAAAACGCATCTCGGCTTGGTGCAAGGCAGTACTGTGCGCGCCAAGCATGTGGGTCGTGATATCGCGGCGACCTTGAAAAACATCTTTGGCGGGGAGTTGCGCGGCTATACCGAATTGCTCAATGATTCGCGCGATGAGGCCATGCAGCGCATGATCACGCAGGCGGCCAGTCTGGGCGCCAATGCAGTATTGAATGTCAGGTTTTCTACCAGTTCGGTGGCGCAAGGAGCTTCAGAACTATTCGTTTATGGCACCGCTGTTATCCTGGAGTAATCGGTAATGTTGCTGACAGTCATTCTGCCATTGCTGGCACCGTTGGCCCTGCTCATCACTGGTTACGTGGTTGGTGGTTATTTAGAGCGTCGCCATTTCGAGCGCCTTGCACTGGGCGAAGCCGAGCAGGACTTGCCTACCGCCATTGCCTTACGACATTGTCCAGAGCAGATGCAATATTGTGGGCTGGTGATGGGCTCGGTGGTGATATCGCACGACTATTTCAAGCGCTTCCTGGCCATTATTCGTATGCTGTTTGGCGGTCGTTTGCGCAGTTATGAAACGCTGCTTGAACGGGCGCGCCGTGAAGCGCTACTGCGCCTGCGAGAGCAAGCTCGTGCGCTGGGTGCTACCCACGTGTACAACCTGAAGTTTGAAACCGCAACCATTTCCGGGCGCGGTCGACAGGCGGGAATTGGTTCATTGGAGGTCTTTGTATACGGTACGGCGGTGCGTACCTGAACACCATTGCCCTTTACCCATTGCCGAGTTCAGCTTCGCCCATTAAACTCATGGAACCCCAGAATTACGCTCTGCCTATTTGGTAGCGCGAAATCACCACCATCAGAATAACAGGAAACACTATGGCAGCGTTTGGTACGGTTTTTATGCCTGAAATGGCACTGGCCCAATTTGACGGATCTGATTGGAACGCGCCGAAAATAGTGCCGTCCGACAGCCTGACATTGCACCCCGGTGCCCATGTACTGCACTATTCCAGTACCTGTTTCGAAGGTTTAAAAGCCTTTCGCCATGCCGATGGCTCGGTCAATATCTTCCGTATGGACCGGAATATCGCGCGTCTTATCCAAAGCAGTGAGTTGCTGGCGTTACCAGCGTTTAAGGCCGAGCTATTGCACGACATGATCGTTGACGTGGTGGGCCGGTTCGCGTCTGACGTGCCAGAACCACCGGGCTCTATGTACATTCGTCCTACCCACATTGGTACCGAAGCGGCCATTGGTAAGGCTGCAGCGCCGACGGCGTCATCGCTGTTGTATGTGTTGCTGTCGCCAGTGGGTGACTATTTTGCCGGTGGCGATAAAACACTGCGTTTGTTGTTGGAAGAAGATGGCGCGCGCTGTGCAGCCCACATGGGCATGGTGAAGAGTGGCGGTAACTACGCCAGTGCCTTGCAGCCCATTATGAAAGCACGGGCCAGCGTTCAAGCCGATCAGGTATTGTTTTGCCCCGGTGGCGATGTACAAGAAACCGGTGCGGCGAACTTCTTGTTGATCGACGGTAACGAAATCATCACCAAAGCACTCGACTCAACCTTCCTACATGGCGTGACGCGTGATTCCATTCTGACATTGGCGCGTGATATGGGTATGACTGTGTCCGAACGCGCCTTGTCCGTTGAAGAGCTGGTTGAGCGCGCTGGCCGTTCCGGAGCCGAAGCTGCCTTGTCCGGCACCGCTGCGGTATTAGCACCCGTTGGCACACTGATTCATCAAGACAAAGAAGTGATGGTCGGTGATGGTAAGGTCGGTCCGGTCACCATCAAACTGCGCCAAGCCTTGAATGATATTCAGTGGGGTAAGGCGGAAGACAGACACGGCTGGTTAACGAGAATTTAAAGCTTCCCAGGAGAGAGTGGGGCGGAAGTCCGACTCTCTCTTCTTGCTGTTATTACGGTACACTAGGCAGGCATTCGCTGATTCCGGTGGCACCATGAAGATCCCGTTCGATAATTCCTATGCACGCTTGCCCGAGCGCTTCTTTGCGCGCACATCACCCGTGCGTGTGCCTGAACCGGCGTTGATTGCGTGGAATGAGGCGCTGAGCGCCGAATTAAATATTCTGGCCGACCCTTCCGACACCTCCTTGTTGGCGCGGGTGTTTTCCGGCAATCAGCTACCCGAAGGGGCTGACCCCGTGGCGCAGGCGTACGCTGGTCATCAATTTGGTCAGTTTGTGCCGCAGTTGGGCGACGGACGGGCAGTGCTGTTGGGCGAGGTCGTCGATCAGCACGGTCAGCGCCGCGACATTCAATTGAAAGGGGCGGGGCGTACGCCTTTTTCTCGTGGCGGCGACGGCCGCGCGCCCATTGGCCCAGTGCTGCGTGAATATCTGGTCAGCGAAGCCATGCATGCGTTGGGTGTCCCGACAACCCGGGCGCTGGCTGCAGTCCGCACGGGCGAATCCGTTTTTCGCGACTATGCTCAGCCTGGGGCTATCATCACACGCATCGCCGCCAGTCATATTCGTATCGGTACCTTTCAGTATTTTGCTGCGCGCGGCGACCAAGAGGCGCTGAATACCTTGGTCGATCACAGCTTGGCACGGCATTACCCCGATGCCTTACCGCAAGCACCCAAGGAGATGCCAGCCAGCATGGTGCTGTTGGAGCAGGTCGTGGCGCGCCAAGCGCAACTGGTGGCGCACTGGATGTCGCTGGGCTTTATTCATGGCGTAATGAACACTGATAACATGACGATTTCCGGTGAAACCATTGACTATGGTCCCTGTGCGTTTATGGAGCAGTACGACCCACAGACAGTGTTCAGCGCGATTGACCGAGACGGTCGTTATGCTTGGCACAACCAACCACGGATCGCGCAATGGAATCTGGCACGCTTGGCGGAAGCCCTGCTCAACGCGAATGACGACCCCAGTAGCGCACTGCCCGAGGCCGAGCGCCTTATTGGTAGCTTCATGCCGCAGTATGAGGCCGCGTGGCGACAGCGTATGGGAGGTAAGCTGGGCTTGCATCAGTTGGATGAAAGCGACGATGCTCTGATACAACAGCTGTTGGACGAGCTGTATCAGCAACAGGCCGACTTTACCCAGAGCTTCCATCAACTCATCGCGAGGCGTACCCATGCACAAGCCCCAACCGTGGTGTCGGCGCAGTGGCTTTCGGCTTGGCTGGACAGGCTGGCGCAAGCGGACACCACGGTCGACGAGCAGGTGGCCGTGATGCGGCAAAGTAGCCCCAGCGTGATTCCGCGTAACCATTTGGTGGCTGAAGTCATTGCTGCGGCGGAAGACGATGCGGATTACGCGCCCTTTCAGCGTTTATTGGCTGTTGTGACGGCACCACAGCACGCACCGGAGGATGCGCGATTGATGCAGCCAGCCGAGCCGCAAGAGCGAGTGTTTCGCACCTTTTGTGGCACCTGACTTTACCCGCCTTCGCACTTTCAACTAATCTTGAAGCGGAGAACACTGGGCAGCTTGAGGAGAAGCGCACATGGGCAAAAGGATACTCTTTGTTGCATTAGGACTGGCATCGCTCGCCTTTGGATACTGGCTGATGACCCTGGGGTTTCAGTCATTGACTCAGTTTCGTCAGGTTGAACGCCTGCCACAGATACCGGTAGCGGCTGTGCTGCCCGGTGAAGTGAATCTGGATGGTACGGCATGGCCTGTCACCTCAGAGCAACTCATTGCCGCGCCTGATACCCAAACTCCCACTCTGTACTACCGCTATTTGGTTGAGCGAGAAGTGCGGGATTCCGAAGGTAGAACCAGCTGGAGTACCGTAAGCAATCGAGTGTATTCGGTTCCTTTCCTGTTGCAAGACGCCAGCGGTCGCATACTGGTCGATGCCGCCGGTCATAGCGCCTCATTGCCGTTGTCGCATCGCGTGCGTGTGGGCGATATGCGTTATTCTGAATACCGCATTGACCCAGGCCAAAGCTTATTCTTGCTGGGCTATGCACAGGAGACTGCCGCCGGTATGAAGGTGGTGTTCAACGTGCCGGGCAGCTATACCCCTTTTATATCAGCCTTTGGCGAAAGCCATGAGC